>JALOOJ010000068.1 GCA_025454475.1 Anaerolineae bacterium | reverse complement strand
TGGATGTGGGGCGAACTGTCTTGTTCGCCCACGATTAGGCGCCGCGCGACGTGGCATGCGCGCTGCGTCGCCAGGCGCCGTCACGCCCGGAGGCGAACACGACGGTTCGCCGTACATACCGGAGAGGGCGAAGTGCAACCACGCCCTACGACGGGAACAGCTCGACTTCCAGCATCTCGCAGAGCGCGTGATAGCAGAGCACGTGCAGTTCCTGGATGCGGTCGGTCCGCTCCGCCGGGACGCGAATCGCGATGTCGGCGAGCCCTGCGAGCCGCTCACCGCTGGAGCCGGTCAGGCCAATGGTCGTGACGCCCATAGCCCCCGCGACCTGTACGGCGTATGCCACGTTGGCCGCTTTGCCACTTGTGCTGACCGCCAGGAGCACATCGCCTGGTCGGGCCAGCGCTGCCAGCTCTTGCGCCAGCCCGACGTCGCGGTCGGGCCGGTCGTTCGCCACGGCGCTCGCCAATGCCGAGTTCGCGCCGAGGACAACCGCGCGCAGCCCGCCCTCAAGGTTGCGCAGCAGCAGCGCGCCGTCGGGCTGCGTTTCCAGACCGCGAGCAAGCCCTTCGGGCAGGCGACGTGGGTGGGCGTAGGACTTCAGCAACTCGCCGGAGATGTGCAGCGCGTCGGCCATGCTACCGCCGTTGCCGCACAGGTAGAGCGTGCCTCCGGCGCGGAAGCTGTGGACGAGCTCGCCGAAGGCGCGTGCAAGATCCATTCGCACCGGCTCCAACGCCGGATGCCGCGTGAGGAGGTCTGCAAGGATTTGCTCCGCTGCTATGCCGAGGGAAGCCGGCATTGAGGGGTCGCTCCGCACCGGGACGCTTCCCAGCGCAGCCGTCACGCGGTGATGCAGGTTGGGGACGGTGACGATGTGGTCCCCTGTGATATGGTACCCCACGCCTCCGAGCGAAGCGGGACGGTTGACGATGTTCTTGCGTGGTCTGTAGTAGTAGAGTGGGTCGTCGTAGCCCAGCTTGCCGTGGTAGTCGGCACCGAGCGACACGAGGTCGAAGTTCGCCGTCGTGATCCGCGCGACCGTGTGCCCAAGGTTGCGCACGATGGTCAGCGCCTTCAGGAAGATCTCAGGGCCGGTGACCGCCGACCCGAAGTTGAGAAAGGCGCCGCCCTCGAGCTGACTCAACGAGGCGCAGAAGGCCAGGAAATCGCGTCCGCTGGCAGTCCCGAGCGTCGTGAAGTCGGCGCTGGGATGTTGATGGATGATGTCCGTGCCGATGGTGACGTGGACCGTCGCCGGGATACCCAGCCGGTATGCGTTCCAGAGGATGCTCACTTCGCGGTGCGGGAACCGCTCGGGCTGGGTGTCGATGAAACGGCCTATCGACGCCCCGTACCCCAGGCCATCGCGGACGCCCTCGCGGAGCGCCTGGTGCATCAGCCGCCCGGTCTCGTCAGCCATCCCAAACGTGCCATCCTCCAGACTCGTGGCGACGTCCTCGCTGGTGGCGCCGATCAGCGCGAGCTCGAAATCGTGGATCGAGACGGCGCCGTTGCCCGCCACGTGGGTGATGACGCCGCGAGCCATCAGATCGATCACGAAGCGCGAGAGGCCGCTCTTGACCACGTGGGCGCCCATCATCCAGACGACCGGCCGGCCCTCGCGGCGCGCCGCCACGATAGCCTCAGTGACGGGGTCCAGCTCCTCAGAGACGAACGCAGGCGCGGGCGCGTCGGGCACGATGAGGTCCGAGAGGTGCACGAGGTTGCGCCGCTGGGCGATGGGGTAGGTGGTGACCCTAGTGAGATCCAGTGTCTGCATCGATGTGCCTCCGTGTGTGGCGAGCTGATTCTGCTTCGCCACTGGCATTCTACAGCGAAAACACGCGGTGGCATCTACCTCCGCAACTCAGTACCGTGGACCTTGGGGGTCAGAACGCCTTCGCAGTCGCCCGCGATTCCCACCGGAGGAGGCGGTACGTGAGGGTGATCGCGGTCCAGGTGCTGGGTCCTCACCTCAGAAGGTGGGAGCAAGTCCCCGGCATCCCGACGCTCAGCCAGGAGCAGCGCCGACGTGCCTCATCCCCTTGACAGGACGGACGGAGTCGCGTATACTTTCCATCGTAAAAATACGATGGAAGGACCTATGACCAAGTTGACGACGTGTTGTGTCCAGCCCGCGGCGTGTTGTAGCCTGGATATCTCAGCGGAGGCGCAGGACCGCCTGGTCGGGATGTTCAAAGCGCTCGGCAACCCCATCCGCTTCGAGATCCTGAAGTATCTGGTGACGCATCCCGGGTGCATCACCGGCGACCTTGTCGATTACCTGCCGATCGCGCAGGCGACGGTGTCCCAGCATCTCAAGGTACTCCGCGAAGCGGGGTGGATCACGGGCAGCACCGAGGGTCCTGCACGCTGCTACTGTATGAACACTGAGGCGATCGTCTGGTTCAGGGAGACGGTCGGCCGAATCCTCTAGGAGAGCGAATGACGGTACCTCAGCCACCGACGGCGACAACAAGCATCCTGACGCGAGCTGACCGTTGGGACCATGTGCTGGCGCGGTGGGGCTATCGACGGAGCCAGCACCGCGTGGCGCCGGGGCTGTATGCCTTGCGCCATCCGACGCCGACTTCGCCGGTGTTTGTGACCGCCAACTACACGCTGAGCTTCGATGCGCTGCGCTCCTCACTCGGCGGCGTCGACGGTTACATCCTTGTCCTCGATACGGAAGGCGTCAACGTCTGGTGCGCGGCGGGGAAGGGCACATTTGGCACCGACGAACTTGTTCGCAGGATCGACGCTGCGGGCCTCGCCGACATCGTGTCGCACCGAAAGCTCATCCTGCCCCAGCTTGGGGCCCCCGGCATCGCGGCGCACGAAGTCAAGCAGCGCACGGGATTCACCGTGACCTACGGGCCGGTCCGTGCGGTGGATCTTCCGGCGTACCTCGCGACGGGCGTCGCCACGCCAGCGATGCGCGAGGTGCGGTTCGATCTGTGGGACCGGCTGGTGCTCATCCCGGTTGAGCTGGTGCATGTGCTGGTGCCGATGTTGGCGGTGGCGCTCGTCCTGGGACTGCTGGTGGCACCGCTCGTTGGCTGGGCTGTGGTTGCGGCGGTGTTGGCCGGCGCGGCGCTTTTCCCGGCGCTGCTGCCCTGGCTGCCAGGCCGTGAGTGTAGTGTCAAGGGCTTCTGGTTGGGGGGGCTAGTCGCGTTGCCTTTCGCAATCCTCGCCCTGGCGGCGCCTTTGGGGTCTATTCCTTGGCAGCGCGTGGCGTGGGCGATAGCCTTCCTGCTGGCGATGCCCCCGGTCACCGCGTACCTGGCGCTGAACTTCACGGGTGCCACGACGTTCACGTCCAGGACGGGCGTGAAGCGCGAAATGGCGGCCTACATCCCGGTGATGGCGTGGATGTTCGGGATCGGCATCGTGCTGACGCTGGGCTTGTCGATATACGGCTGGGTAGCGTAATCTCTGCTTTTCCCCCGTCTGCGGGGGGCGAAGTACCCTTCAGGGCGGAACACAAAGGGGGCCTGCGCTAACCGGTCACGATCTGCCTGCGCAGGCTCCCGCGCCCCGACGCTCGGGCTTTGGAGCGCCTTCCCGGCCGCAGACGGCCGAAGGGAGGGAGCACTGAGGAGATATCGATGGCAAGTTGTTGTGGAACGACGAACGGGTGCTGTTCATCGACGAAGAAGAAGGCGAGCGCGTGCTCAAGTGGAGCCGACGAAGGCTTCGTCTCGGCCAGCACGCTGAACACACTGGCGTTCAATGCCGGGTTGTGCACCAACTGCGGTATGTGCTCGGCTGTCTGTCCGCACTGCGTGTTTGCGCCGGGCGTGAAGAAGAGAGGCCGGAGCGTCGTAAGCATCGTGCGCGCCGATGCCTGCATGGAGTGTGGCGCGTGCCAACTCAACTGCCCGACGGGTGCGCTCGCCGTTGAGAGTGGGGTCGGCTGCGCCTCGGCGATGATCTATGCCGCTTTGAGGGGGTCTGCAGAGCCAACCTGCGGGTAGCCGCGCAGAAGACCTTTGAGCTTTTCGGCTCGACAGTGCCCCTGCTCAACACGGAAAGCTGAAGGGTCTCCAGACCGCGCAGCACCCCACCGTGTTTCCGCGCCTTCAGGTCTTCGCCCGAGTGGATTCGGGTCTGGGCTTTGGGCGCGACTGATTCCGGCCCCCGGGACCGCGAGCCCGGGCACTCGAGTGCATTGCGTTCCGTACCCAGGGACGTATACTGTGTGCAGGAGGCCGCGATGATGTTGGCGGCGGGGGACATCCTGCAGGATCGCTATCGCGTCGTGTCGCTGCTCGGGGCCGGTGGCATGGGCGCCGTCTTCCGCGGGTACGACGCGCGGCTGGATGTCGCGGTCGCCGTCAAGGAGATGACGGTCCAGCCTGGGCTGGACGCTGTCGCCCTCGACCAGCTCCGCCAGCAGTTCCAGCAGGAGGCCAGAGTTCTGGCTCGACTGCGCCATCCCAATCTTGTCCGCGTCAGCGACTACTTTGTCCAGGACGGCAACGCGTACCTGGTCATGGACTTCATCGAGGGCGAGAGCCTGGCCGACCTGATCGCCCGTGCGGGTGCTCTCCCTGAGGCGCAAGTGTTGGCATGGGCGGAGGCGCTGCTCTCAGCCCTGGCTTATTGCCACAATCAGGGTGTCATCCATCGTGACGTCAAGCCCCACAATGTCATCATCACCTCCGCGGGCAGCCCGGTGTTGGTGGATTTCGGGCTGGTGAAGCTCTGGGACTCCAGTAACCCTGTCACCCAGACGGCTGTGCGGGGGATGGGGACGCTGGAGTACGCGCCGCCAGAGCAGTACAGCGTACGTGGCGGACACACCGATCCGCGCAGCGACGTCTACAGCCTGGGGTCCACGATGTACCATGCGCTGACCGGGCAGGCACCGCCGACGGCGACAGACCGCATGGCCGAGCCGGGGCGTTTCCTGCCTGTGCGCGGCCTGAATCCCCGGGTCAGCGCACGCACGGAGTCGGTCATCATGCGGGCTATGGAGCTGCCTCGCGATGCGCGGTTCCCGAGCGCCGGGGCGATGCTTGATGCCCTGACCTCGGAGACCCTCCCATCTGAGGCGCCGCCGGTTCCCGGTCCGATGCCCGAGCTCCAGACAACCGCAGTCTTGCCGGAGTCACCGGAGCAGCCGCAACCACGTGCTGCGGTCGAACCGATCGCCCGCACCATCCGCGTTCCCGAGGTTCGCGAACCGGCCAGGCCGCGTGCGGCCGCATCGATCCGCGCGCGGCGCAGCCGGAACACGCGATGGCTTTGGGCAGCGCTTGCCTTGTTGCTCGTGGCGGCCGGTGCGCTGTACGGCCTCGGTTACCTCGATGGCTTGATACCGTCGCTTTCCGGCCCGTCAGCAACCTTGATACCCACACGAGCACGCGCCGTGCGTTCCGAGCCCACACCGGTCCAGCCCACGCCGCGTGGCGTGCGCCCCGAGCCGACGCCTGCGGAGCCCGAGCCTCGAGGGATGATCCTGGTCGTCGGCACAAGCGCGAGCTTGCCGCCGATGGAGTTCATTAACGATCGGGGTGACCTCACAGGCTACGATATCGAGCTCATGCTGGCCATCGGTGAGCGAGCCGACTTCGGGGTGGAGTTCAGGAACGCACCCTGGGATGACCTACTCCCGGGACTGGAGGAAGGCAGGTTTGACGCGGTGATCTCATCGGCGACGATCACGCCTGAACGTCTGGAGCGTTTTGCCTTCTCCGAACCCTACCTGAACGCCGGTCAGGTGGTCGTCGTGCGCGCCGACAGCGACATCGAGACCCCGCAAGGTCTGCGCGGACGCATTGTGGGCGTGCGGGCGGGCACGCCCGGTATGGCGGCGGTCGAGCGGATCGGCGACGTCGACATCAGGCTCTACGATGACCTCGGCCCTGCGTTCGAGGATCTCGCCGTAGGTCGTCTCTCCGCCGTGGTCTGCGACCTACCGATGGCTGCTCGACACGTGAAGGCGCCCGAGGGTGAAGGCCCGCGTCTGAGGATTGCCGGCGAGCCCCTGACTGAGGAGCCCTATGGCATCGTGCTGCGAAAGGGCGAGCCGGTCCTGCTTGAACGGATCAACGTCGGCCTTCGGGTTGTCCGTGAGAGTGGACAGGAGCAGGCTTTGGTCGAGCGATGGCTGCGATAGGAACTGAGTCCATGGCCGAACTGAAGATGACTCACTGTCCTACCTGTGGTGCGGCGACGCCGCACGACGTCTACGTGAGCCGGAGCGGGCAACTGCATACGCTGTGCACGGACTGTGGCCATGACGTCCGCGGGAGCGCAGACGTGAAGGCAATGACCGGCGAGGTTACCAAGCCCTGTATGATCTGCGGCACGGCGACTGAGCACGTGCGCTATACCGACTCGGTGGGCTACATCCACTGGTTCTGCCTCTCCTGCGGCAAGGATGTACGCAGCGGGGTGGAGTCACGCTGATCCCCAATGTCCATCGACGTTCGACCTGTCCGCAGCGCACGAGAGCGGCGCACGTTCCTGACCTTCCCCTGGCGCATCTACCGCGATGATCCGCTGTGGGTGCCGCCGCTGCTGCCCCAGCGGGCCAAGGTGATCGATCCCAAGCAGGGCGCCTTCTTCCAGCGAGGGACCGCCGACCTCTTCATTGCCTGGCGGGACGGCATCCCGGTCGGCACGATCTCTGCCGCCGAGGACCAGTTCACCAACGAGCGTCTCGGTAGGCACGAGTGTGTGTTTGGGTTCTTCGATTACATCGATGATCGAACGGTTGCTGAGGCGCTTGTCGGCGCCGCCGCGGACTGGGCACGAGCCCGCGGGCTCGACGTGCTGTTCGGCCCCTTCAACCTTGACTACGAGGACGCGTTCGGCGTATTGTTAGAAGGGCGCGATCGACCGCCGACGCTGCTCTGCGGCCACACCCCACCTTACTACGTGCCGATGATGGAGCAGTTGGGCTTTGTGAGGGCGCGGCCCGACAACATGGCACTCGCGGTGGACATCCGCGAGAACACGCCCGCCCTCCAACACCTGTCGCGGCTCGCGGAAGCCGTACGCCGGCGGCGCGACTTCGTGATCCGCACGCCCGACCTCGACCATTGGGATGACGAGGTCGACCGGGTGCACCGGCTGCTGAACACGGCGCTGACGCACCTGGAGGACTTCATCGGTTGGCCGCGGAGTGCGGTCGAGGCGCTCGTCGCGCCATTTCGCGAGATCGCGGACATGGACCTGATCCTCTTCGCCGACGCGGACGGCGAGACCGTGGGATTCCTTCCCGGTGTGGCCAACCTCAACGAGGCGCTGATCCACGTCAACGGCCTGCGTTACCCGTGGGACTATCTGGCTGCGGCGTGGCACCTGGGCGTGCGTCCCAAGTTCGGCTACCAGCCTGCCTGCCTCGCGATCAAGAGCGTGCTCGTAAGTCCTGAGTACTGGCGCACCGGTGTGGCGGCGCTGCTCTTCGACACGATGGCGCAGCGTGCTCGCGCCAAGGGCTACCAGTGGATCGACCTATCGATCACGTCCGAAGACAACCCCCAGACGCCGCTCATCGCCGGGCATATGGGCGCGACTGTCTACAAGCGTTGGCGGACGTATAGGAAGAGGATAGCGGAGAGGTGACCCATGTGCGATACGCTTGTTGCGACCGGCGCCGTCACTGCTGATGGCGTGACGGTCTTCGGCAAGAACTCCGACCGCGAGCCGAATGAGGCGCACGAGATCGTGGTGGTACCCGCGGCGGACCATGCGGATGGGAGTACGGTGCGGTGCACGTACCTCGAGGTGCCGCAGGTGGCGCACACCTACGGTGTGCTTCTGGCCAAGCCGTTCTGGATCTGGGGGGCCGAGATCGGGGCCAATGAGCACGGCGTGACGATCGGCAACGAGGCCGTCTTCACGAAGGTGCCCTATGGCAAGGAGGACGGCCTGATCGGCATGGATTTCCTGCGGCTGGCGCTGGAACGGGCGGCGACGGCGGAGGAAGCGGTCGCCGTGATCACGGTGCTACTGGGCGAGCACGGACAGAGCGGCAATTGCGGCTTCCGGCACAAGCTCTATTACCACAATAGCTTCCTGATCGTTGATCCTTGCGAGGCGTGGGTGCTCGAGACCGCGGGCCCGCACTGGGCCGCAAAGCGCGTCGAGGGCTTCTACACGATCTCCAACCGTCTGACGATCACGGATGCTTGGGACCTGGCTTCTCCGGACCTGGTACCCTACGCCGTCGATCACAGATGGTGCAAGAGCCCGGCGGACTTCAGCTTTGCTCGGTGCTATTCGGATTTCGTCTACTCGACCTTCAGCGATGCCGCCAACCGGCGCAAGCGGACGATGACGCTGCTTGAGGAGGCGAGGGGCAAGATCACCCCGGTCACGGTGATCGATGCGCTACGGGACCATGGCGTCAGAACGCTTGGCGGTCAGAACCGCGGCGTCAGAACGCCCCGAGGGCTCGTGGGCACATCGGTGTGTGCACACGCGGCGTTCGGCCCGGCGCGCGGCTCACAGAGCACCGGATCAATGGTCTCGCACCTGCGCCCCGATCACCCGACGCACTTCCTGACCGGCTCCTCTGCGCCGTGCACGAGTCTGTTCAAGCCGGTCTGGCTCGATGTGCCGCTGCCGTCAACCGGGCCGCAGCCGACCGGCACCTTCGACGCGGCAACGCTCTATTGGCAGCACGAGGTGCTTCACCGTCGTGCGCTGTGGGATCTGGACGCCGCATTGGCGTTGTACAGCGGCGCACGAGACACGATCGAGACGGGGTGGGTGGACGAAGCGCTGCGGCTCGCTGATGCGGATGTGCCGACACGCTCGACGTTCGAGGCAGCATGCTTCAACCGTGCGCACGACGCTGAGCAGGCGTGGCGGAGCCAGGTGGGTGCAGCCGGATTGCGGGATCGCCGCGGCTACCTGGCCAGGCATGCGTGGCAGGCCTGGGACCGTGAGGCGCAGATGCCGGAGTAGCAGACGGCGGGGAGCGCGGAGCCCCCCTCTCCCCCGGCGGCGGACGGCCAGAGGGGAGGGAGCACGCCTGTGGATGGCCATCCGGTACCCGTGGAATCCGGCAATCCGTGTAGTCCGTGAGTCAGACACTCCCTCTGTTGACACCCCTCCGTCCGCGTCTAGACTCCGCCGCATGTCATTTACAGAGCTGCACTTCAAGCATCCGTTCTGGCGCTACCAGCAGATGATCCTCGAGGTCGTGGCGCGGGATTCTGCCACGAAGACGACCCACCACATCGTGGCCCCTCCCGGTTCAGGGAAGACGATCGTGGGCCTGGAGCTGGTGCGGCGCTTTGGCCAACCGGCAGTCGTCTTTGCGCCAACCACGACGATCCAGACGCAGTGGCAGCAGAAACTCGAGCAGTTCACCGACGATCCGCGCTGGATCGCCCAGCATAGCAGCATCGACGCGAAGCAGTTGTCCGAGATCACCGTCCTGACCTATCAGGTGCTCTCGACGCCGGGCGAGAACCTGGCGTTTGTCGAGCGTGTGGCGGTCGAACGCTGGGCCGATGACCTGCTGGCAAGCGACCAGGTGCAGACGGAGGCGGAAGCTCACGAGCGCATCGAGACGCTGCGGCAGAGCAACCCGGCGGCGTTCCAGCGTGAGGTGTCGCGCCGGTACCGGCGCGTGAAGCGGGAGTTCCTGCGCCTCGCCGGCACCGATGGGCGCCAGTTCCTCCACCCGAACGCCCAGGACCTCATCGACCGGATCGTTGCGATGGGCGTGGGAACCATCGTCCTGGACGAGTGCCATCATCTCCTCGATTATTGGGCCTTCATCCTACGCACGCTTATCGCGGCACTTCCGGGTGTCCGCGTTATCGGTCTAACGGCGACGCTGCCCGATGCCGCGACCGACCGTGAGTACGAGAATTACCTCGCCCTACTGGGTGAGGTGGACTTCGAGGTGCCTACACCGGCTGTCGTGAAGGAGGGCAATCTGGCGCCCTACCGCGATCTGGTCTATTTCTGCGAGCCCTCGCTGCGTGAGCACCGCTATCTGCGCCACATCCAGCGGCACTTCGAGGCGGCAGTTCAGCGGGTCACGCAGACGCCGGCGTTCCAGACGTGGCTCACGCGGACCGTCGTTGGGCGTCCCGCCGGCCCGCGAGCCGAGCAGGAGTCGTTTGACGCGTTCTTCAGCCGCGAGCCCGCGCTCGCTGTGGCTGGTGTAAAGGTGCTGCTCCTGCAGAAGGCCTCCCTGCCTCCCGACGTTCTCGTGATCGAGGAGATGCAATCGGCACCAACCATCGATGACTGGTTGACGCTGCTGGAGACCTTTGGACTGCGCGTGCTCAAGGTAAGCGCTGACCCCGACGATCAGGCGCTCTACAAGGAACTGCGCCGCGTGCTTCTAGGTTTCGGTATCAGCATCACCGAGCGCGGCGTGCGGCACCAGCGGTCGCCCGGTGAGCTGGTGTTGACGCTGTCCGAGTCAAAAGACGCGGCGACGATCGAGATCCTGCGCGCTGAGGCCGCCGCGATGGGCAGCCAGCTTCGGGCGGTCGTGATCACCGACTTCGAGCGGCTGAGCGCGCACGGGCGTCGCCTCCAGGATGTCCTCGACCCCGATGCGGGGAGCGCCGTGCGGGTCTTTCGTCGGCTGGTCCACGATGAGGGCACGCGGGGGCTGGCCCCGGTCCTCGTCACAGGCAGTGTCGTGTTGGCTGGGGCGGATGGCGTGCAAGCATTGGACGCCGGTATCCGTCGCTGGATGGGCGCTACGGGTTCCTCGTTCACCTGGGAGTGGGAGCCGACTGACGACCCGCGCGTAATGCAGCTCGCCGGCGCGGGGCGGGGGTGGGGCTCGCGCGCTTACGTGGCCCTGGTGACGGATCTGTTCGAGCGCGGCATCTCGCGCTGCCTGGTGGGGACGCGGGGGCTCTTCGGCGAGGGGTGGGACGCGCTCTCGCTCAACACGCTGATCGACCTGACGGCGGTCACGACCAGCACCGGCGTGCAGCAGCTCCGTGGGCGGAGCCTGCGCCTCGATCCCGCGTGGCCGCGCAAGGTGGCCCACAACTGGGACGTCGTCTGTACGAGCAGGCGGTTCGACAAGGGCGATGTGGACCTACGCCGGTTCGCCGCAAGGCACCGCCATACCTGGGGGATAATCATTCGCGCCGCGTTGGCTGATCTCGCCGCTGCCGCGGAGCGCGCGTCGGCGGGCTTGTTGCTCGGATCATCCCTGCAGGGCCAGATCGTGCGTGGCGTTGCTCACGTGGATGTCGAGTTGGCCGATGATCTGGCTTTTCGCGACTTCAGGATGATCCAGCTTCAGCGGTTCACGCAGCGCTCCCTCGCGGCGGTGAAACAACGCGACCGCGTGTACGACTTGTGGCGGGTGGGCGAGGAGTACTCAAACTTCATCTACAGCGCCACGCACGTGGAGCCGAAGGACCTCAAATTCCGGACCGTCTACACCGTCTCGGACTCGCTCAAGGCGATCGTACGCCGGCTGTTTGCCAGCCTGATGGGTGTGGCGGGGACCATCTGGGTCGCGGGCCTGCTGCAGCTTCCGGGCTTTGGCGATCCGACCTTTGTCGGCTTCGCGGTTGCTGTGATCCTCGGGCTCGGCTTGCTGATCGCGCTCATCGTCAATGCACGGGCGATGTGGCGCGTCTTTCGGCGTGCGTTTCTCGAGTTGCCCGCCGATGCCGTGTTGCTCGACATCGCCAGAGCCCTTCTGGCGGCGTTGCGAGACGCCGGGCTGGTGAGCCAAGCCCTGGATGGCAAATACGTGCGGGTGGCGGAGACGCCCGGCGGAGAGTATCAGATCTTCGTGGACTATGCATCGCCCGAGGACTCCGACGCCTTTGCCCGCGCCTATCGCGAGCTTCTGGGGCCGGTCGGGGATGCGCGCTATCTCATCGAGCGCGACGGTTCCAGCCTGCGTAACCTGATCTATCGACCGCTCTGGCACATGGTCCGGACGGCATTGGGCCTGGGTGAGGAGTTGCGTGCATACCATCGCGTGCCTGACGTGTTGGCCAGCCGCCGCGAGCGCGCGGAGGCGCTGGCGCGGCATTGGCGGCGGTACGTCGGCGGCGGACGGCTCATCTACACGCGAGCGGCGGAGGGCCGGCACATTCTGCTCCAGGCGCGGGGCCAGAAGCGGACCTCCGTGCGGCAGCTTGCCTTTGAGTTCTGGACGTAGAGGGCGGATGCGGAGGGTTCTGTCGGTTCGGCTCGCTTCGTCAGAGAAGACGATTTGGCTTCCAACCTTCTTGGCCCTATAGTAGGCGCATTCTGAATCGGTCGCGTGGGTCCCAAGGAGCTCGAATGTCCTACCCGCCCAGAACAATGTCGATCTCCGTCGCCGATGGGGTACCGTCGTGCCTGGAGATGACATTGATGCAACCGGTAGCAGCCGGTACGCTGTTGCGACTGCAGGCCAGTGGCGTGACTATGCTGCGTAGCATGGCTGTTACCGGGGTCGAAGGCCTCTGGAGCAGTGGCCAAACGACCGAGGGCGTCTCCCTGGCGCTCGAGCACCGCTTCGCGTGGGAAGAGATGCAGCGTGACTGGGTGTGGCACATCCGCACCCTGTCGATGGCGATGGTTCGCGCGACCGCCGACCTGCCCAAAGGTGCACGGATCGAGGTGAGGTGCGCTCCGGCGCAGGATGGTCCGGAACCCTCGGGGGCCAGAATCGCCGATCTGAGATGGGTCCTGTATCTGGGTAAGGTCGCTGAACCTCAGGCGTTCGAGTGCAGTCAGGTGGCGGAGCCGCTGTGCATCAGCTTTTCGGCAGGCCCCGTCGATCATCTCGAGGCTGTGCGGAGGTTCGATGGGTCGATCGTCGTTCAGCAACTCGATGCATACGGAAACCCCACGAGTCCTGAGAAGGCCGATCGGCTGAGGGTGACTGAGGGAGAGCGGTGCCTAGAGGTAGCTTCGGCGCCTGGGGCGACGGCAACGGTCGTGGCTGGGTCTTGTGGCGCCGCGTCGCCCGTCGACGGGGGCCGGCGCGCCTCTGTTGTTGATGGCGCCGGCCGGCGAGCCATAACGAATGCCCTGCCGCGAGCGCTCGACGGCACGCCCACCTACTTCGGCGAGTTCCACTGGCATACTGAGTTCAGCCCCGATGGCCAACGGACGTTGCGGGCAGCGCTGACCAGCGCACGAGACGAGCTGGCCCTCGATTTCGCAGGGCCGGCGGATCATCTTGGGCCCGATGGGACCTATGCGCACCATTTACCGATTGAGCAGGCCGAGATCTGCCGGCGCTTTGATGAGCCGGGGCGGTTCTGTACTATCCCCACCGCGGAGCTCAGTGCGCGCTACGGACACGCCAACCTCATCGCTGCCGATTTCGAGACCTTCTTGCAGATCATCGAACGCTTCCCTTACGAGCTGCTTCCGGCATGGCGAGAGGGGCAGAACGGCTATCCTCTGGAGATCCTGTCCGCGCTGTGCCCCGAGGGCCGCGCGATGATCGTACCCCACCACACCAATATGGATTCCTCGGTGCGCGCCGGCGTCGTGCACAAGGATGGGCGACCGTTCTGGTGCGCGATGCACTGGCCTCTGGCGACCCCGTTGATGCGCCAGGGCGTGCGCTTGGTCGAGATGGTGCAGAACCGAGGGGCATTCGAGGCCGAGGCGCCGGACCCGCTCTGGCGCGCCGCGTGGGGCGGCTTCGGCGGTAGCGTGCAGACGGCGCTCTTGCGCGGACATCGCCTTGGCTTTGTTGGGGGGACGGACAACCACACGGGCTGGCCTACACGCCTCTCTGGCGTGGCAGGATATGGTGGGCTGACGGGAATCCAGGCGCCCTGCCTGGATTCGGCCTCGCTCTTCACGAGCCTCTATGCACGCCGGTGCTATGCAACCAGCGGCGCGCGCATCGTGGCTGACGCGACGCTCAACGGCTACCCAATGGGCAGCGAGCTGACGCTGGCACCTGCTGCCCAACGAACCTTCCGCGTTCGGGTGTATGGGACTGCGCCGCTCGACGCTGTGCAGATCGTGTCGTCGGGCGTGGTCCTGGCCGACCTGCCGCTTGAGGCCGGCTCGAGCGACTTCGATGGCGAGTGGGAGGATCTCCGTCCCGGCCGGCCGTTGCAGGACGTAGTCTACTACGTGCGCGCGCGCCAAGCTGATGGGCACTGCGCATGGCTCAGCCCGTTCTGGGTGGACCTCGCCGCCTAGGGGGTGGCGGAAATACCGTCTGGTGAATCGATCTGCCCGCCCGCGTGGAAGCCATATGAGCTCACTCATTCGGCCGGGACAGGTCGAACACGGAAAGCTAAGAGGTCTGAGGTTGGCCGTATCGTTTCTTGCGTACAATCGTCATCATGGTTAGACACACTGAAGCACACCATCGAAAGCCTTCGCCATGATTGAACATAACTTTGCGCGAGCTGAGGTTGTCGTTGTCACCCAAGCTTCCTTTGGCCCGGGCCGTCACGCTGTGTTGGCGCTGGTCGAGGAAGTCGAGCGCCGCACGGGGATACGCTGGACGGTGACGGACCGATCCTCGGAGATCGGCGGGGCCACCGTCTACATCAGCGATGATGCGAGCCTGGATGCCCTGCCAGCGGGCCTTGCCGCGGCAGTAGGGGATCTGGAAGCTCCGGGTCCGGAAGGCTTCCGCCTGGTGACGGTTGCCGAGCCCATACCAACGGTGCTCGTCGTGGGGCACGATGACCGCGGTATTCTGTACGGTGTCGGACGGCTGCTGCGGCGGATGGAAATGCGGCCCGGCTCGGTCACCGTCCCAGCCGACCTTAGGCTTTCGACGACTCCCTTCGCGACGATTCGCGGTCACCAACTCGGCTACAGGCCCAAGAACAACACCTTCGACGCGTGGACCCCGGCGCAGTTTGAACAATACATTCGCGAGCTGGCCTTCTTTGGGGCCAACAGCATCGAGATCCTGCCGCCGCGGACCGACGACGCGCTCAGCAATGATCTGATGCCTGTGCCGCCGACTGAGATGGTGGTTGCGCTTGGGGAGATCATCGACCGCTATGGGCTAGATGTGTGGCTCTGGTACCCGAACGTGGGGAAGGACTACGGTGATCCTGCGTGCGTTCAGGCTGAGCTCAACGAGCGCGCCGATATCTTCTCGTGCCTCAAGCGCCTCGACCATGTCTTCATACCGGGAGGCGATCCCGGGGACCTTGCGCCTGGCGCGCTGTTCGCCTGGTCGGCCCAGGTGGCTGAAGTGCTCCACGTGCATCATCCAGAGGCCAAGGTCTGGCTCTCGCCGCAGGCCTTCCGGCCAGACGACGATTGGCTGGAGGAATTCTTTGCGCAGGTCGATCAGGCGCCCGATTGGCTGGGGGGCATCGTTTTCGCACCTTGGGTGCCGGTTAGCCTTCCGGAGCTGCGGGCTCGCATCCCGGCGCGGTACCCGATCAGGCGCTACCCGGACATCACCCATAGTATGCAATGCCAGTACCCCGTGCCGGAGTGGGACCTAGCCCTGGCGCTGACGCACGGGCGCGAGGGGATAAACCCCCGCCCGGTGGCGATGAAGGAGCTGCACAACCGGCTGCGGGGGCACGCTGTCGGGAGCATCACTTATTCCGAGGGGATCAACGACGACGTCAACAAGGTCGTCTGGGCTGACCAGGACTGGGACCCGGGAACGCCCGTGGCCGAGACGCTGCGCGATTACGTGCGGTTGTTCATCGGACCCGACAGCACGTCGCGGCTGTCGCAGGGCTTCCTGGCGTTGGAGGAGAACTGGCGCGGCCCGCTCGTCCTCAATGCGGGTGTCGAGGCAACGCTGCAGCACTGGCAGTTCGAAGCGACGCACGCCTCTGAGGGTGTTCTGGATAACTACAGGTTCCAGATGGGCCTGTTGCGCGCGTACTATGACGCGTACATCCGGCGTCGGCTGATCTATGAGTCAGAGCTGCTTGAGCAAGCATATGATGCGCTACGCAGCACGGCACAGATCGGCGTGCGCCATGCGTTATCCCGGGCGGAGGCCGTGCTTGACTGCGCCAACACGACGCTCGTGGCGCAAGAGATGCGTGTCCGGCTGCGGGCGTGGTGTGATCAGCTTGCCGATGCGCTCCAGGCGTCCATCTCGCTGCAGTCGTCGGTGTCTCGTCATGGTGCGCAGTCCTGGGGCCGCGGTGCCTTTATGGATGGCATCGATCTGCCGTTGAACGATGGTCCCTGGCTCGGGCGCCAATTGAGCTTGATTCGAGTGCTGCCGGACGAAGCCGCGCAGCTCGCTGCTGTGGATTCGCTCCTGCGCCGTGCCGACCCCGGCCCTGGCGGCAGGTATCTGGATCTCGGCGCTCCGGGAAGTCTACGCTACGCTTTGAACCGGGCGGCCTGGGAACGGGATCCGGGCTACCTCGTATCGCCCTTCGTGGGGTTTGACACAAGCGGGATCGGGCTCCTGCATCATGAGGGCGCGGCCTGCGGCGATGCTCCTGTTCTGCCGATCGCCAGACTGCGTCAGCTCGGCACCAGCTACGAGACGCCGCTTACGGTGCGGCTCGACCGCCTCGAACCGAGTGCTTACCTGCTTCGTGTCGCCTATGGTGTTCCCGTGCCCGGCGTTGCCCTTATCGTGAATGGAATCCTTCTGGCTCCCCAGACCTGCGGCGACGATGATCGCGTGTGTGCCTATCGTATCGCCGCGGACATGGCGGAGGCTGGCGAGCTAACGCTCACGTGGCGGGCTGCCCCAGGGGAGCGCGGCGTGCGCGTGGCGGAGCTGTGGCTGGTGCTGGATCAGGCGGGTGCCTGAGCGCCTATGCTTCTGCCCGACACCGACCTGGCACAGCGCGTCGAGCAGGCGGCTGCCGCACTTCACGACTGCCATCTCTGCGGAAACGACTGCGGCATCGATCGGGCCCAAGGCCCGGGACCGTGTACGATCGCTGGCGTAATCCACGTTGTGCAGTATGGCCCACATCCTGGGGAAGAGAGTCCCATCAGCGGTTCGCGTGGCTCAGGCACGATCTTCTTCTCCGGCTGCAACCTGCACTGCATCTACTGCCAGAACTACGACATCAGCCAGTCCCCGATGGGCGCTGCGGTGAAACCCGCTGAGCTGGCGGGGCTCATGCTGTCGTTGCAGGCGCAGGGCTGTCACAACATCAACCTCGTCAGCCCGACGCACGTGGCGGCGCACATGGTGCCGGCGCTGGTGTCTGCACGCCAGGCCGGGCTACGGGTGCCCATCGTCTACAATACGGGTGGCTACGACGCGCCCCAGGCGCTGGCGCTCATGGATGGGCTGGTCGACATCTACATGCCCGATATGAAGTATGCCGATCCAGAGATCGGGTGGCGGCTGTCGGGCGTGCGCGACTACCCGGCGGTGAACAAGGCCGCTGTGCGCGAGATGTACCGGCAGGTCGGCGATCTGGTGCTCGATGCCGAGGGGATCGCGACGAGAGGATTGCTGGTACGCCATCTGGTCCTGCCCGATGACCTCGCGGGCACGGCTGAGATTGCGCGCTTCCTCGTCGAGGAGATCTCCGCCGAGACCTACATCAACGTGATGGCACAGTACTATCCGGCCTATTGCGCGACCGAACACCCGGCGTTGCGGCGCCGCGTCACGCCGGCGGAGGTCGCTGCCGCTGAACGCGAGGCTCGCGCCGTGGGACTGCACCGCTTCGGGTAGTTGCCACCTCGGCTATCGGACCGCGGGCATCCTTGCCCGCTCCGGACACGGACAGGATGTCCACGGTCCGCTCTCCTCAGTCCTCTACGAACAGTCCCTGGGCCCAGGTGTCGATTGCCTCGGCGGTTTCCGCAGGCACACCGGTGTCGGCTAACTGGATGTCATAGAAGCGAGCTTCGGGCAGCCAGAGTGTCTCCACAGACAGCCCGGCTTGCTCAAGGGCTCCCGCCATCAGTTCTGATTCCTCGGTCGGTGGTTCGCCGTAGTTGGGATCCGTTTCCATCTGCCCCCCGTGGATAAGGAGGAAAGCCGGCATCTGGTCAGCCGGCTTGGGCCCGTGGATGTAATAGAGGGGCGTCCTGTGGGCCACGAGCCGCATGGTGTCGTCCAGACGGTCGCTGGTGCGCCATTCCGACGGCGGGAGTTCCTGCAGGAGTCTGGCCAGGTCCGTGACAGCCTGCTCCGAGAGGTCCCTGGTGACACCTAGATCATTCAGAACGACGGCGTAGAGCTTTGCCCAGTCGGCCAAGGTGCCCGCAGGCACGGCGCACCACGCACTGTACGTCGCGACGCCCCGGATGTGGACGGTCGCCGGCTCAGGGTTGGGACAGTTGCTGAGCAATTCCCTCCACAGGGAGTCGTCAGCGACACCAAGGACGGGACCCACCAGGCCGACACCGTGCGTGAAGACAAGCGCTCTTTCCATGTCGAGGCCATAGCCGGCGGCATTCTGTTCGAGCCAGGCCCAGGCACAGAACTCGCCTTCTCCAAAGTCGCCCGTGAGGAAAGTTACCGTGGCGTACCCCCGGGCGAGTAATTCGTCGGTGAAGTCGTCATAGACGTAGGGCAGGCAACCCAAGCATGTTGTCACGAATACCCAAGGATACGGGGGATCGCCTCCCTCGGGCCGGCGGACTATGATCGTCTGAGGTGATCCTCCAGCGGGCTCGCTGTAGATCACCCTGCCGTCAGCGGGCAGAGCAGCCAGTGGGGTGGCCGTGGGCAGCGGCGTCTCAGTTGCGGCAACGGTCGTAGCCGTCGGGGGAACAGTCGTGGCCGCGGGAACTGCGGTAGTAGCCACGGCCTCCAGCGTCGGAACGGCAGGCCCACAGGCCGCTATCAGCAACATAGCGGCGACGAAGAGCGTGCCGATCTCCGCGTGCCCTAACTCTATACCGCGCTTTGGTCTGCTATCATGTGCGGACATCCTCGGTCTCCTTTCCCTACCTCGGACGGTGATTAGACGATAGTATGATACTGGACGGGTATCATGAGATTATCAGCTCGTACGACGGAGTTTCTGATAGGCAGCTTGGCATCCCGATGATCGGGCGTATCTTGAGCGCGCCTTGGGTCTCTGACCACGGGCTCGTGATGGATCCCAATCCACCGCACCTCCCGACGGCGCAGAGCGACGATCGGCATCCCTCGTTAGCACACGTGTGTATGCCTGCTTCTACCAGTGCGCACGGCGTGAGGGAAAGACGCATACCGGCGAACCTTCACGCAGCGCGGCAGACCCTGGTCTGCCCCTCTGCTTTTGGGCAGCCTGGAACGAACGCGTCCGCATGACGAGAGGATCCACGCTCACCCCCTACCATTCTCGGGACAAGGTGGCCCTGATCGCGTTAAGCTGCCGGATGGCTATACTTAGCCTGAAGCAAGCGGAGCCGCTTGGGGAGTGATCACATCCTGCGCCAGCCACCTGCTGTAGACCTGCTATCACTGTATCGAGGTGAAACCTATGACAGAACGTTCCATTTCGCTCCACGGGGTCTTGACCCCGATCGTGACATCGTTTGATGACAGCGGCAGGGTCGCGCACGACAAGATCGCTGCCAACCTTGATCGCTGGAACCGGACCGACCTGCGCGGCTACATCGTTTTGGGCTCGAATGGCGAGTGGGTTTTCCTTGACGAGGCCGAGCGGCTGGACGTGCTCAGGACCGCCCGTGCGG
>JALOOJ010000212.1 GCA_025454475.1 Anaerolineae bacterium | reverse complement strand
ACAGGCGGTCATGCGGGATATGGTAGGCGTCCTTGACCCGGCTGCGCAGGTAGTTGGCATTGAGGACCGCGTTCTCGGCGACGTCGCGCAGGCCGTCGGGGCCGTGCATACGGATGTAGGTGTAGGCGCGGACGAGGATGCCGAAGTGGCCCCAGAAGCTGCGGACGCGCCCGATCGACTGCGCAGGGTGGAAGAAGCGGTAGCTCGAGCCATCATAGGCGACGACGGGATCGGGCAGGAAGTCGACGAGGTGCCAGGAAGTCGACGAGGTGCGCGGCGACGCCCACTGGCCCCGAGCCGGGGCCGCCGCCGCCGTGCGGCGTGCTGAAGGTCTTGTGCAGGTTGTAGTGCATCACGTCGATGCCGATGTCGCCGGGGCGCATGATGCCGATGAGCGCGTTCATGTTGGCGCCGTCGCCATAGACCAGGCCGCCGCAGCCGTGGACGATGTCGATGATCTCCGCGAGGTGTTCTTCGAACAGGCCGAGGGTGTTGGGGTTGGTGATCATCAGGCGTCGCCATAGACCAGGCCGCCACAGCCGTGGACGATGTCGATGATCTCCGCGAGGTGTTCCTCGAACAGGCCGAGGGTGTTGGGGTTGGTGATCATCAGGCCGACGGTACGGTCGCAGACCTCGCCGCGCAGCGCGGTTCGCAGCGCGTCGAGATCGACGTTGCCGCGGGCGTCGGATGGGAGCTGGACGACGCGGAGCCCACTCATGCTCGTCGAGGCCGGATTGGTGCCGTGGGCAGAATCGGGCACCAGGATCGTGTCGCGCTGGGTGTCGCCGCGGGCAAGGTGGTAGGCGCGCATGATGAGCACGCCGGTCAGCTCGCCCTGAGCACCCGCCGCGGGCTGGAGCGTGACGCCGGCGAACCCGCCGATCTCGGCGAGATACGTCTGGAGCTCGAACATCAACCGCAGCGCGCCCTGCGAGACCGCCCAGGGTTGGTGGGGATGGGCGCCGGTGAAGCCGGGCAGCCGCGCCGTGACCTCGTTGATCTTGGGGTTGTACTTCATCGTGCACGAGCCCAAGGGGTAGATGCCCTTGTCGATAGCATAGTTGAGCTGCGAGAGGCGCAGGAAGTGACGCACGACCTCCATCTCGCTGACCTCGGGCAGGGGCAGGTCCTGGCGGACCAGGCCTTCGGGGAGCGCGGTCTCGGGCACGTCGAGCTTGGGCGTCGGCGTGCCGTGGCGCCCGGGCGAGGAAAGCTCATAGATCAGTGATTCGCTCATCGCTGCCCCCTTTCGTGGGTTGAGAAGCGCGATAGCGCAGCGACAAAGGTATCGATTTCGGCGCGGGTGTTCATCTCCGTGACGGCGACGAGCATCCGGTCGTCCCAGCCGGGGAAGTCGCGGCCCAGGTCATAGCCGCCCAGGATCGGGCCGATCGGAATCGGGCCGGTCAGAACCGGGCCGATCGGAATCGGGCCGGTCAGAACCGGGGCCAGGAGCGCGGCGTTGATCTCGGCGACGGGGGCAGGGCAGCGGACGACGAACTCGTTGAAGAAGGGACCAGAGCCCTCGATGGCGTAGCCGTCGAGAGCCCGCGATCTGACGCAAACCGTGTTTGCCCAGCGCCGAGAGGTAGACGGTGGCGGCGAGGGCCATCAGCCCCTGGTTGCTGCAGATGTTGGAGGTGGCCTTATCGCGCCGGATATGCTGCTCGCGGGTGGTGAGCGTCATCACGTAGCCGAGCTTGCCGTCGGCGTCGACGGTCTGGCCGACAAGGCGTCCGGCGAGCTGGCGGACGACCTCGTCGCGGGTGGCGTAGAAGCCGAGGTACGGCCCGCCGAAGTTCAGGCCCAACCCCAGCGGCTGGCCCTCGCCCAGGACGATGTCCGCGCCGAAGCTGCCGGGCGGCTCGAGGAGCCCGAGGCTGATGGGATTGGTGACCACCGCCAGGAGCGTCTTGGGATCGCGGGCGTGGATGCGGTCGGCGAGGCCGGCCAAGGGCTCGATCTGCCCAAGGAAGTTGGGGCTCTGGATAATGACGCAGGCGGTGTCGGCATCGACCTGGCCGACGAGATCCGAGAGGGACGTGTCGATCAGGTCATCGCCTACGATGTCGACGTCCATGCCCTGGGTGTAGGTGCGGACGACGGCGCGGTAATGGGGGTGGACCGCGGGAGAGATCAGGATCTTGCGCCGCTTTTTGCGGAAGACGTTGTAAGCCTGGATGACGGCCTCGGCAGTGGCGGTGGCGCCGTCGTAGTGGCTGGCGTTGGCGACATCCATGCCTGTCAGGTCGCAGATGAGCGACTGGTACTCGAAGATCGCCTGGAGCGTGCCCTGGCTCACCTCGGCCTGGTAGGGCGTGTAGGCCGTAGCGAACTCGCCACGGCTGATCACGTAATCGACGACGCTGGGGACCCAATGGCGATACGCGCCGGCGCCGAGAAACGTGGGAACTGCGTTGGCGTTGAGGGTGTCGCCGGCGAGCGACTGAAGCTCGCGGAGTACGTCCATCTCAGACAGGGCCTCGGGCAGATCGAGGTCCGGGAAGCGGTACTGCTCGGGCACATCGGCAAAGAGCTCCGCAAGCGAGCTGACGCCGATGGCGCGGAGCATGACGCGACGGTCGTCATCCGTGTGGGGTGTGTAGACCATGGGTAAACTCCTTATGGTCTGCGGCGGCTATCCACCGCGCATGCAGTCCAGAGCCCGCTGGGGTGCGGGCTCTGAGGTCGGTTGGGCCTGGGTCAGGCGGATTGCTCCGCCTCGACGAGCGATTGGTAGGCCGCGGCATCCAGTAGATCATCCAGATCGCCGGCGTCATCGAGCTTGACTCGGACGAGCCAGCCCTCGCCGAAAGGATCCTGGTTTACCAGCTCGGGAGCGTCCTCGAGGCTGCTGTTCACGGCCACAACCGTGCCGCTGGCCGGTGCGTAGATGTCACCCGCGGCCTTCACCGATTCGACGACGCCGAACTGCTCGCCCTTGGTCAGCTTGTCGCCGACCTCGGGGAGCTCGACGTAGACCACGTCGGACAACGTGCTCTGAGCGTAGTCGGAGACGCCGACGACGATTTCATCTCCCGCCAGACGGGCCCATTCGTGGGTGGTTGCGTACCGGACATCCGCATCGAATTCCATGGTTGCCTCCGTTGTATGTGATTCAAAGAACAACTAGTGCTTAGCTAAGCTGATGTTTGGGGTTCGTAGTAACGACTTCAGTCGTTCCGGTGCCTCAGCGGGCGCGTCCAGCAGACTGGGCGGTAGCAGAACCGCTGAAGCGGTCACTACGAACCAACCTAACAGATCCCTAGAGCGTGATGGGTGCGCGATCCGCGATCAAGCTCCAGAGATGGGCGAATGGCGACGGATCGACCAGATCGCCGAAGTGCTCGGTATGGGGGATGAAGACGTCGGGCGTTCGGGGGAAACCGAGCGATATGTCGGCGGGCTTGTAGTTCGTGATATCGTTATAGATCAGCAAGAGATTGCGCGCGTCGGCGCCGAGTCCCGGCAACGACTGCATCGCCACCTGGGCGAGCGACCGCGATGTTGGATCGGCCGAGGTGATGATGCCGGTCCAGTTGCAGGCGGCGAGCGTGCGCCACATCAGGGGGAGCGTACCCCGCCCGAGGTCGAGGACTACGGTGTAGCCCTCCTGGCGCAGCACACTCAGCACCTGGTCGAGAGCTTGCAGCCGGATGCCGCTCAGGTCGGTGACGTCGGTCGGTCCCGGGATGAAATAGGAGCCGTAGACGTTCTGCTGGCTGTAGCTGCTAATCAGGGCCATGTCGATCTCGGACGGCACGCGTGAGAGCAGCGTGACGATATTGCGCGGGCCGCTTAGGCCGCTCCACAGGGCCAGGCTGCCGACCGGGAAGGCCAGGTCGAGCAAGATGACGGGCTGATCGGAAACGCCGGTGGCATAGCGCGCGAGGTTCATCGCCACCGAAGTGACGCCGACGCCGCCACGGAGCGAAAGCAGGCCGATCACTCTGGCTCTGCTCGATCCTTGGGCAGAGACGCTGTGGCGTTGCGCGCGGCTGAGCGCGGCCTGGATGCGCACGCCGAGCTCGCGGTACTCCAGGTGCCCCTTGGTGATGAAGTCATCTCCGCCCTGAACGTAGCCCTTGATGCGGTCGTCAGACGCCGAGAGCGCAGTGAGGAAGATGATGGGCACTTTGTGGTATCCGACATCGGATCGGAGTTGCTTGCATACCTCAAAGCCATCCAGGTCGGGCATCATAACGTCAAGGAGGATCAAGTCTGGGATCTGCCGCTGCGCCTGGCGGATCCCTTCCCGGCCCGTTGTCGCTTCAGATACCTCATAGCCCCAGCTTCGCAGCATGATGGCATACATCGTGCGAGCGTCGTCGTCATCCTCGACCACCAGGATGTGTGTCTTGGGCATCAGGTCACGCTCCTTCGTGATGACAGCTTGCTGCGTATTATAGCATCGACCTGTTACGCACGCACGGGGAGCGTGAAGCCGAAGGTCGTGCCGGCGCCGTGCTCGCTCTCGACGGACATCAGACCCCCGTGCAGCTCGACGATGCTGCGGGTGATGACCAGGCCCAGGCCGGTGCCCTGCACGTTGCGCACGGAATCGTTCTTCGCCCGGAAGTACTTCGTGAAGAGCTGCGCCACTTCGTCCTGTGTCATGCCGATGCCGTCGTCGCTGACGAACCATGCCACGGCAGGGCTACCGCCCATGTCGGCCAGCTCTGCGCGGACCGTGATCTGGCCCCCCTCAGGCGTGTACTTGTTGGCATTGCTGAGCAGGTTGGTCAGCACCTGGATCAGGCGGCCCCGATCGCCGATCACTGGTGGCAGGTCCGGCTCGATAGCGATGTGCAGGTCCTGGTGCTTGCCGACGATGGCTTGCTCGAAGGCCTGCGTTGCCTCGTAGGTTATCTCGTCGGGCGCTACCGGTTCGAACTCCAGGCGCAGCTTTCCGGACTCGAGGCGTGAGATATCCAGCAGATCCTGGACCATGCGATCCATACGGGTCACGTTTGCGCGTATCACGTCCACGAAGAGCGCCTGTTGTTCGGTCAATGGGCCTGCCAAGTTCTTGTTCAACAGGTCAGCATAGCCCTTGATGGACGTCATTGGCTGGCGCAGCTCGTGGGACACGAACGAGATGAACTCGGTCTTGGCGTTGTTGGCGTTCTGAACCTGTTCGAACAGGCGGGCGTTGTCGATAGCGATGGCTGCGTGATTGGCGAGGCGCTCGACCGCGGCGACCCGTTCGGGGGTGAAGCCGGCTGCGACGGGCGATTCCAGCGCAATCGCGCCAATGACGCGCGCCTCGCGGAGGATGGGCACGGTGAGCTGGGCCTGCATCCCGGGCTTGGCTGCCGCGTAATGCGGATCATGCAGCACGTCGGTGACGAGCGTCGTTGTACCCACCGAGACGGTATGCCCGATCAGCCCGCGGCTGAGCGGCCATAGGGGCAAGGAGGAGCCGGCGGCCCGCTCGGAAGGGGGCGAGCTCAGTAGTGCTTCGTCATATCCCTGCTGCGCCAGGAAGCGCAGGCCACGGGCCCCCCCTTCGTCCTCCTGCAGCACCGCGACGGCGCCGGTGCTCGCGCCCGTTATGCGGAGGGCCCAGTCCAGCGTCTGCCCCACAACCGCGCTGTAGTCGAGCGATGCGTTCAGTTGCCGGTCGATGACCTGGATTCTGGTGAGCTCCTCGACCTTGGCCTGGAGCGCCTGATCGGTCATTGTGAACAGGCGGGCATTCTCGATGGCGATGGCGGCCTGCGTGGCGAACGAGAGCAGCAGCTCGCTGTCCTGGGAGGTGAACGGTTGGGGACCCTGGCGGTTCACCACCTCGAGCACGCCGATGGTCTTGCCGCGGGCGTTGAGGGGCACCGCGGCAAGCGAGCGCGTAGTGAAGCCGGCCCTCAGGTCGAATTCGGCTAACCAGCGCGTATCCAATCGGGAGTCCGAGCTGATCACAGGGCGGTTCTCGGTGAACGCGGCTCCGGCGATGCCCCTGTTGGCCGGAATGCGCTGACCAATCAGCTGCGCTCCTGCCGGACCGCTGGAGATTCGGAAAACCAGTTCGCCGGATGCCTCATCGAGGAGCAGCAAAGAGCCGGCCTCTGAGTTAAGGAGCTCAGCCGCCTGGCGCACGACAAGGTCGAGGACCTCGTCAAGGTCCAGGCTCGAGGCCAGCAGGTTGCCAATCTCGTAGAGCGTTGCGAGCTCGCGGGCCCGGGATTCGAGCCGGGTGTCGAGGGCGCGGCGTTCCAGCGTCGCCGCCGTGTAGGCGGCGACGGTCACGAATACATTCTCCTCGGCCTGGGTGAAGTGCAGGTCAGGGTCGCGAGCCGATGCGACCATCACGCCGATGCTCCGGTCCTCGGTGGTCAGGGCAGCGCCCATCCAGGCCTGGGTATCCTCTGACTCGCTGGGTCGGACGCCGCGGCTGTCGCACTCCGCGACATAGCTGTCGGTTCGGATCGTCAGTGCGCTCTTGAGGACGATCCCGGGCAACCCCTCGTCTGCGGGCCACGTCTCGCCGGCGGGCTGACGCTCGTCGTCGTCAATGAAGAAGGTGCGCGAGAGCACGTCTCGATCGGGGTCCCGAAGCGCGACGTAGAAGCTGGGCAGGCGCATGACGCGCTTCAGCTGCGTGTAGATCAGTTCCAGAATGTCATCGGTCTCGGTAGAGAAGTTGGCAGCCTGTGCGATCCAGTATAGAGCCTGCAGCTCCTCAGAGCGCTGGTGCTGGGCCTCGATGAGCGATGTCTGCTCCAGGGCCGCCGATGCGGCGATACAGAGACGCTGCAGGGCGTCAAGTTGCGCACGGCTGTAGGTCCTGCGCCTGCTGGCGTCTCCCAGGCCGATCCATCCAGCCCTACCCAGAGAGACGAGCATGACCGCGCCACGGTCTCGCGCTGCCGTGACTTCGGGCGGAACCCCTGCGCCTTCGAGTTGGGCGGGAAGGCCCACAGGCTGACGCGCCAGCCAATCGCCGACACTGCCCGTGGCGACCGTGCCCTTTGCCTCGTCGATGCGGACATAGCGTTCCTGCCGCGCGTCGAATAGGGCTACTTCGACGCAAGCAGGCTGCAGCGCCTCAGCAACCGCGTCGCGGAGAGTTTCGGCGATCACCTCGCGGGCGCTAGGCCGGGAGATCGCATGCTGGAAGCGTGCGCTGGCCCGGGCGACGTAGTGGCCCAGATGTGACCCTCGCCAGAATAGCGAGCGGAGCCATGTATCGGGTTCGATCGAGTCCCGGTCCTCGAATTGCCGATCAGTGGGCTGCATTTGCGATCGTCTGGTCATGGCATGGTCTCATCAGGTGCAAGGTACAGTGTGCGCATTGTAGCACCGCGCACAATCAGGGCAATCGGTAGGCCGTCACATCACCTGCTGGGCTTCGCAGCGGGGTCAGCCGGAAGCGCTCGTAGACGGCGATGGCGAACTGGTGAGGACGCGCGCTCAGCGCGGCGAACGTATGGGGGTCGCGGATCAGGTCGCCACGCGTAACCCACTTCAGCGTGGGNNNCTATCTCGCCGCCAAACGGCAGATAGCGCTCGTCTGGGCTTGGGGGCGGAAAGGGCAGCGCGACCAGGGTCGCGGGTGAGCCGTCGAGCCGGCTGAGCTCGGGCCGCAACGCGCGCGCTCCCGCGATCCGCAGGCTCACAGTCTGGCACGCACCAAGGGCCAAGCGGCTAACCTGTGCTTCAGACTCGCTTTCCCGAATCACCAAGGGGGCACCGGGACCGCACCAGTGCAGGTAGGCCAGCGTCGCGCTAGCTTGGCGGACATCGTAATCGATGCCCCTCAGGAAGGGTCCCTGCCCGGACACGACGCCGGGCCAGAAGCGCTCGGTTGGCAGCGTCGG
>JALOOJ010000211.1 GCA_025454475.1 Anaerolineae bacterium | reverse complement strand
TTCTCCCCCATCGACGTGCTGGAGGAGTACACGCGTCCCGCCCGCTACGTGTCGAACGGCGAGGTTGTCGTACGGCCGGCGCTCTCTGAGGTGGAGCTGATCGACTTCCCGGGCGTGGGCACAACGGAAGGGTGTCTGCCCACCGGAGTATGTGGGCCGCACACTGGGGTGCTTCGAGGACTTGATGGGGGGTACAAGCGCCGCAACATCCATCTTAGCGAGCATATGTCCGAGCTTGATGCGTAGGCCGCCACATCCTGGCGAACGCCAGTGAAGGGCCAAGTGAGGTATGAGGATGAGACCTTCGAGCTCTCATAGGAGCGTGCAGATCTCATCCTCAGTGCTTGTTCACACCCGAACTCGCGGTCGGAACTTGTAACCGTACACAATCGTGCCCTCTTCTCCGTGCGTCCGCAGGCGGCGGGTGACCATTTCCACGGGCATGCCGATCTGAACGTCCTTGGGTGCGACGTCGGTGAGCTGGGCCGTGACGACAGGGCCCTCCTCGAGCTTGACGAGCGCCACAGTATAGGGCGTATAGGGCTCGAAGCCCTCCGGCGCGTTGTAGACGGTGCTGAAAGTGTAAACCTCGCCGCGACCGCTTAAGGGCGCCGGGGTCTTGGCGGGCTTTCCGCACTCAGGGCAGATGTCGCGCGGTGGGAAGATCGCCACCCCGCAATGCCCACACACCTCTCCCTCCAGCCGATACCGTTGCCCCCGCAATCGCCAGTCATTCGCGACCTTTGCTTCCATTGTAATCTCTCCTCTCTCTCGGAGACTCTGTCCCCGTTCCGCTATCTGTGATTCGCTGATTCTTCGGCCCTAACAACCTATCCCCTATGCCATACCTTCCAGCACGTGCGTGATGATTGTTGCTCCACTGCCGCCGATGTTCTGCGTCATCCCGAGGCGCGCATTTGGGATCTGGTTGGCGCCTGCCAGCCCCCGCAACTGCAGTACTGACTCCACCACCTGGTAAACACCGGTTGCGCCCACGGGGTGTCCCCGCGCCTTAAGCCCGCCCATCGTCGCGATGGGGACGCGACCCTGGAGTGTGATCTCGCCATCCAGTGCAAGCTGCACTCCCTTGCCGCGCTCCGCGAAGCCCGAGGCCTCCAGGCTCAGCGCGGCCATAATCGTGAAGGCGTCGTGCAGCTCGAAGAAGTCGACGTCGTTGGGTTTGATCCCGGCAAACGCGTATGCCTTCTGCGCCGAGATCGCCGAGGCCTCGAGCGCCAGCGGGTCCTTGCGGTCGTGGACGGCCAAGGGTGCCATCCCCACGGCTGACGCCCGGATCTTAACGGGGGCGGGGCTCAGCGCGCGTGCGTACTCCGCCGGCGCAAGCACAACGGCAGCGGCGCCATCGCAGACCGGCGACGCGTCGAGTAGCCCCACTGGCGTGGCGATCATCGGCGCGCGGGCGTAGGCCTCCGCCGTGATACGGGATTGGAACATCGCGTTGGGGTTGTTGGCCCCATTCGCGTGCGCGGTCACCGCGAAGTTGGCGAAGTCCTCGCGCTTCCAGCCGTGCTCATACATATATCGCTGCATCAGGAGTGCGTTGAGAGCCACAAATGAGATCCCCTGGCCCACCTCATACTCCGCATCCGCCGCTGCAGCCAGGGCAGCCGTCGTCTCGCGCGACGAGCACCAGGTTGACCATGCCACTGGCAACCGCCATCGTGCCGATCCGGAGCGCCGCTGCGCCCGACGCACAGGCAGCCTCGACCTTGAAGGCCTCGGTGCTGCCCAAGCCCATGAAGTCGACCGCTAACGCACCCAGGTGGGACTGTCCGGCAATCTCCCCGGAGAGCATGTTGCCAACATAGACCGCGTCGACGCTCTCAATATTGGCGTCGCGCAGCGCATTCAGCCCGGCCTCGAACATCAGATGACGAATGCCCGTCGTCCAATGCTCCTCAACCGGGGTCTGTCCCACACCGATAATCGCTACATCGCGCATCAAGTCCTCAATCAGAATCAAGAATCACAGGATGACGGAACCGGCGGATAGGCGAGGAAGCGAACAAGCGAGTTAGATATTCGAGCGTTCCTTCTCCCCAATCCTGTATCACCAATCACTAGTCCCTAAGCTTGCCCCGATAGCGGGCATAGAGCGCGTAGTCGATCTCCACACGGCGCTTGATGTAGTCCGTGGTGAGTGGGGCCATGTCGCGATGGGACGAAATGCGGTCGGTGATCTCCCAGGCGAAGGCGTCCGAGCCTGCGCCGGAGCCAAAGCTGACCAGCATGATCCTGTCACCCGGCTGGGCAATGTCGAGTACCGCGGAGAAGCCTGTCAGGGATGCGCCCGCATAGGTGTTGCCGATCAGGTTGCTGAGCAACCCCGGCTCGATCTGTGCGGCGGTGAACCCCAGGCGCTCTGCTGCGCGACCCGGGAACTTGACGTTGGGCTGGTGGAAGATCGCGTAGGTGAAGTCTTTCGCTGTCATCGAGAGCTCGTCCAGCAAGGCCCCCCCCGCAGACTCACTGTGGTGGAAATAGGCCGGCTCGCCGGTGAATCGCCCGCCGTGGCTGGGGTAGTGCTGGTAGGCGCGGCGCCAGAAATCCGGCGTGTCGGTCACGTAGGAGAGCGATCCCCGGCAGATAGCCACTGCGTGGTCCGCCGGGCCGATGATGAAGGCGCTGCCGCCGCTCGATGCGGTGTACTCCAGCTCATCGCCAGGACGGCCCTGGGCGGTATCGGCGCCGATGGCAAGCGCATAGTCACCCATCCCTGAGCCTACCAGGCCCATCGCGGCTTGCAGCGCCTCGGTGCCCGCCTTGCAGGCAAACTCGAAGTCCGCAGCTAAGAGGTACGGTGCCGCGCCGAGCGCCTCGGCCACGAGCGTCGAGGAGGGTTTGACCGCATACGGGTGCGACTCGCTGCCCACCCAAATCGCGCGCAACTGCTCCGGCGCGAGTCCGGCACGCGCGACGGCGTTCCGCGCAGCCTCGATGGCAATTGTGATGGTATCCTCGTCCAGCCCCGCGACAGCCTTTTCGCGCACCGGGCCGCGCCCGGCGCCGGACCAGACCCGGGCAATCTCCGCGCCAGGCAGGCGGTACATAGGGACGTAGGCGCCATGGCCGACGATCCCGACTGCCCGCTGCGACTTCATCAAACGACCCTCACCCACACATCCCTCCTGTTCGGGGCGGTGCTATTGGTTAAGCATCGACCTGGCAACGTCGATGCGGATGGTGTGGCCTTCGATCATCGCCTCGGCGATGCGGTCGATGTCGGGGCCAAGTGCGCCCGCAGCCATCGCTACCTGACGCGCGTGGAGTGCCATATGCCCCTTCTGGATACCCTCGGTAGCCAACGCGCGGAGCGCCGCCAGGTTCTGAGCCAGGCCAACACTCGCGACGACCTGCGCCAGCTCCCCGGCACTTCGCACACCCATAATCTTCAGCGCGACCTGCGCGGTAGGGTGGACGCGCGTCGCGCCGCCGACCGTGCCCAGCGCCAGCGGCAGCTCCAAGTCGCCCACCAGCATCCCGGCGCCATCCCGGCGCCAGGTGCTCAAGCTGGTGTACTGCCCGCTGCGGGCGGCGTAGGCATGGGCGCCCGCCTCGACGGCGCGCCAGTCATTCCCAGTCGCCAGCACGACGGCATCGACGCCGTTCATGATTCCCTTGTTATTCGTCGCTGCGCGATAAGGATCCGCAGCGGCGAAGGCCCAGGCCAGCTCGATGCCCTCGGCGACCTGCGCTCCTGTGAACGCCTCAAATGCGAGCACCTCCTCCGGGATTGCGACGCGCGCGTGTGCGAGGCGATGGTCGGCCAGGTTGCTTAGGATTCGCAGATACGGCGTCCCGCCGGTCAGCGCCGCCAGCTCCGGTGCCAGCCGCTCGCACGCCGTGTTCACAGCGTTCGCGCCCATCGCGTCGCGCACATCGACCAGCAGATGCACGATCAGCATCGGGCCCTTCGCTGTGCTCAGGATGCGGGCCTGGATGCCACGGGCGCCGCCTCCCAGATCCACGAGCACCGGGTCGAGCGCGTTCGCGAGCGCCATCAAGCGCTCTTTGCTCGCCAGGACCGCCTCTATCGCCGCGTACGGGTCCTGCAGATCCACGAGCTGGATCTGGCCGATCATGATCGGATCGTCCGCCTCCGCCGTGAACCCACCGCTCTGACGCCCCAGCCTGGCGGCCAACGATGCGCCGGCAATTACCGATGGCTCCTCGATCGCCATCGGCACCAGTACATCGCGCCCGTTGACGACGAAGTTTGTGGCGATGCCAAGGGGAAGAGCGTAGAGGCCCACCGCATTCTCGACCATAGCGCCGGCTCGGTCGAGGCTCAGGCCCATGCCTTCGCCAAGGATCCGTATCTCGTCGTCCGTTAGACCGACTTGCTCCCGGACGCGGGCGAGGCGTTCCTGAATGGTGAGATCGTAGAATCCGCTGAGTCGTGAGTTAGCCTTTGGTGTCATAGGCGCCCTGGAGATGCTTTTGAGCGTGACCATCATAACACAAGCCCTCTGTCAAAAGCTATCAGGTCGGTGTCTATAACGGTATCCATACTAATGCAGAGGCGGAAAGGAGGGTCCTGTAGAGCGTATGGCGGACTGGTTCCGATCAAGGCTAACTGGTTCGCCTGCGGACGGCGAGGCGCCTTGCGACGAAGCGGGTCTGCCACGGCGTGTGGTGCCGTGTCGTGAGGCCGACACGACGGTTCGCCCCGCTTTCTTGCTTTCCTGTTGGATTGGGTTATTCTCGAAAGAAGTGTATTGTTTATGCATATCACGTGCAGAGCCCACTGGGAGCCACGCCGACCTTGTTACGAGAACTACACATCGAGGACTTCGCAATCATCGACGAGCTCCATCTCACTCTGGAGCCGCGCTTCAACATCCTCACTGGTGAGACGGGTGCAGGCAAGTCTATCCTCATCGATGCTGTGACGCTCATCCTCGGTGAGCGCGCGGATACGACGTCGCTGCGCCAGGGCGCCGAGAGCGGCCGCGTCGAGGGGATGTTCGTGCTGTCGCCGGCATTGCAGGCGACCGTTGGCCCAATCTTGGAGCGCGAGGGGCTCGAAGGCGACGCGCCGGACACGCTCTGGCTGGCCCGCGAGCTGCGTAGCTCGGGGCGCACCGTCGCGCGGGTCAACGGACGGGCCGCGTCGGTGTCATTGCTGCGCGAGATCGCCGAGAAGCTGGTCGACGTCCACGGCCAAACCGAGCACCTCAGCCTCCTGCGGGTTCGCGAACACCTCAGCCTTCTGGATCGCTTCGCGCGGCTGGAGCCGTTGGCTGCCCAGGTCGCAGAGATCGTTGCCCAGGTCCGTGTCGTGCGGCGGGAGCTGTCACAGCTTCTCGGTAACGAGCGCGAGCGCATGCAGCGCATGGACTTGCTGCGTTTCCAGGTCGAGGAGATCACCGGTGCGGCGCTCCGACCGGGGGAGAAGGAGGCGCTTGAGGCGGAGCTCACGCGGCTCACCAACGCCGAGCAGCTTGCCACTCTCGCATCGGGGATTGTAGCACGGCTAGAGGAGGGTGGCGAGCGCTCTGTCGCGATCCTGGATCTCCTGGGCCGTAGCCAGAAAGACATGGCGGCGCTCGTCCGCATCGACGGCAGTCTGGAGCCCCAGCGCCAGGTCCTGGATGAGATCGGGTACCAGGTTGAGGACCTCGCACGGGTGCTGCGCGACTATGTCACTGTGGTCGAGTTCAACCCCAAACGCCAGGCTTCGGTCGAGGAGCGTTTGATCCTGCTGCGACACTTGGAGCGCAAGTATGGCGGGGACATCGCCGACATTGTGGCGTTCTCCGAGCGCGCTGCGATAGATCTGGCTGCGCTTGAACACAGTGACGAGCGAATCGCCGAGCTGCAGGCGCGGGAGTCAGAGTTGTTGGAGGCTTGTGGCGAGGTCTGCCTGGAGCTATCCCGCAAGCGACGGGCGGCGGCACAGGAACTGGCAGCTGCCGTCGAAGGCGAGCTCGACGACCTGCGGATGGCGGGCGCTCGCTTCGGCGTGGCCTTCAGTCTCGATGCGGCCGATGATGGTGTTGTGTTGCAATCGCTGCAGCCGCCGATGGTTCAGAGCCTAACCGTGACGAGCACAGGCAATGAGGTCGTTGATGCTTCACCGGTCCGCCGGGCCGCGTTCGATGCGACGGGTATGGATCGGGTGGAGTTTTTGGTAGCCCCCAACGTAGGCGAGGGGCTCAAGCCGCTTGTCCGAATTGCGTCCGGCGGCGAGACCTCGCGGCTTATGCTGGCTCTGAAAGCCGTGCTGTCCAGGGCTGACAGAACCCCGACGCTGATCTTCGACGAGATCGACCAGGGCATTGGAGGGCGCATCGGCACGGTCGTGGGAACGAAACTGTGGCGGCTTACGGCCAAGGCGACTGAGGAGGATCCGGGTCACCAGGTGCTATGCATTACGCACCTGCCGCAGTTGGCCGGTTTTGGTGATGCGCACTTCCGGGTGGCCAAAGACGTGGTGGAGGGCCGGACCGTCACTCACGTCACGCTGTTGCAGCCCGAGGAGCGCGTGGCCGAACTTGCGCAGATGCTGGGCACCAATGGCGCGGCGGCGGTGCGCGGCGCGCACGAGATCCTTGAGCAGGCCGCCGCAGCGAAGGGTCGGTTGGAGATGACCCAACTCAATGGTTGCTGAATGTTAGAAGACCATTATAATGGGTTTGTGGGTGTACGCGATAAAGGGATAGGATAGCTCCCTGCCTGCTCTGCCAGGCCAGAATAAGGACGGTCGTTATGGCGCTTAAAGGTAAGCTTGAGGACTTTGGGATCACCCAATTGCTGAACCTCATCAACTTGGCCCGGAAGACCGGCACGCTCTATCTCGAGAGCCCCGAACAAGAGGCTTATCTATGCTTTCGTGAGGGCAGCCTGATCTACGCGACGATGGCGGGCGTCGATGACTATCTGCCGGTCATCCTACAACGTGCGGGGATTTTCACCGCCGATCATGTCAAGATGATCCGCGACAACATGCCTGGCAAGTCGGCACAGGATATTGCCAGGGTTCTGATCACCAGCGGACGCCTGAAGCAGCAAGTCGTGCTCGGACACCTGCGCCAACACGTGGTCGACATCGTGCATCAGGTGTTCTCCTGGAACCAAGGCACGTTCAGGTTCGAGCCTTCGGAGTTGCCGGTGCAGGGCAAGATCACGACGTCCATCGCCCTCGAAAACCTCATCATCGAGGGCAACCGGCGGCTGAAGGAGTGGGAGCTGCTCCGCGATGAGCTCCCCGACCTGGACATCGCCCTGAAATTCGCTGAGAGACCTTCGACACCTCTCCGTGACATCAATCTGAGCGTTGAGGAGTGGCGGGTGATCTCGTTCATTAACCCGCGCAACACCATCGGGCAGATTGCTCAGTACAACAACATGGACGAGCTGCAGATCCGTAAGATCGTCTATGGGCTGCTGCAGGCGGGACTCGTGGAGATGATCCGCCCGGTGCAGCCCGTGGCAGCGTCGAAGAGCGCCAGACCCGATGCGGCGGCTGATAAGCCGGTGAGCGCACCGCAGATGCGCCGGCCTGCGGTCAAGCGTGGCATCATCCAGAAGCTGATCCGGCGTATCCGGGAGTTGTAGTGTAT
>JALOOJ010000067.1 GCA_025454475.1 Anaerolineae bacterium | reverse complement strand
CCCACCCTCCTCACCAGGATACCAGAGCTCCACTACCGCGGCGGCATGCGCATCAGCCCAGGTCGCGGCAATGGCGCTGCCGTTCATCAGGACGACGACAAGTGGCTTCCCGGTCGCGTGCAGCGCCTCGAGCAAGGCCTCCTGCAGCCCCGGCAGGCCGACATCGACTCGGTCGCCGCTACTCCGCTCGCCACCCTCGACACCCTCCTGCTGGCCCTCCTCCCCTTCGATCAACTGCGAGAGACCCATAACGGCAACAATCACATCCGCATCCTGTGCAGACGCGACAGCTTCGGCAATACCCGAGGCTTCCTTGCTGCGAATACCGCATCCCTTGGCATAGACGACCTCGACGCCTTCGCCTACCTTGCGTCGGATCCCTTGTAACGGGGTCACGGACGCCGACGGGAAACCATTGTAGTTGCCCAAGAGCACGATGGGATCGTCGGCATTGGGTCCGACAACGGCAATCTTCTTCAGATCCCGCGGCAGGGGTAGAAAACCACCAGCGTTCTTGAGCAGCACGATCGATTCTTGCGCTGCTCGAAGGGCCAGCGCACGGTGCGCTTCCGAATCGTTGACCTCAATTGGGATGCCGGCGTAAGGCACCCGTTCCGGTGGGTCGAACATGCCGAGGCGGAAGCGAGCGGTAAACAACCGTGTCACCGCCTTGTCGATCGTCGCTTCGGAGATGAGGCCCTTCGCTACCGCGATCAAGAGCGACTTGTACACTTCGCCACAGTTCAGGTCGCAGCCGTTGGTGACCGCCATCGCCGCCGCAGCCTCGGGAGTGTCAACGACCTGATGATGTGCGAAGATGTCGCGAATGGCGCCGCAGTCCGAGACGACATAGCCCTCGAATCCCCACTCATCCCGTAGGATCTTCTGCAGGAGCGTTATGCTCTCGCGCATATCACGCTCGCTGGACTCGGCATTGAAGTGATGGCGCTCGTCCTCTGGGCCGCTGTGGACCGCGTAGTGCTTCGGCGTCGCAACCGTCTTGAGGTAGGTCGGATCGTCGCCCTGAAGCCCCTTCACGAAAGCAACGCCCAACCGCGCCGTGAGGTACGGATCCTCGCCATAGGTCTCCTGACCGCGACCCCAGCGCGGATCGCGGAAAATGTTGATGTTCGGCGTCCAAAACGTGAGACCATAGTACTGCTGGACATCTCCATCCGCATTCTGCGCTGCGTGGTGTTTGGCCCGCGCCTCATCAGAGATGGCAACAGCAATCTCTTGCATCAGATCGACGTTCCAGGCAGCCGCCATCCCGACGGCCTGTGGAAAGACCGTCGCGATCCCCGCACGCCCCACACCGTGAAGGCACTCGTTCCACCAGTTGTAAGCCGGAACGCCCAGCCGCCGGATCGCGGGCGCGGTGTGGACCATCTGCGAGACCTTCTCCTCCAGCGTCATGCGCGACACCAGATCGGCAACACGCTCAGCGACAGGCAGATCCGGGTTCATATAGACCGGAGCCCCAAGCTTGGCATCAGATGTCATTTCCGTTTCTCCTTCCGAGCACGTAAGCCCAACGCCGTCTACATTCTAGTCTGAAGCGGAGTCTTGGCCAAACACGCGTCAGATGCGGGCGCGTTTCAGGATAGAGAAGTGCACGAGCCCGACTGACTCTAAGCACATCGTCCCGATTGCGTCCCGGTGCACTACATCGCGGAGCTAACCTGCCCGCCGCAGTTGCACTTCCCGACAATTCGGCTAATGTGGGAGTTGTCTGCTAACCCAATGACGCAGGGGAGCCCATCAGACCCGATCACCCATTACCATTCCCTATCACTTCCAAGGAGGCATCATGCGCAAAGAAATCTACACCGAGAAAGGCGCCACTCCGGTGGGGCCGTATTCGCAGGCGGTCGTGGCCGACGGACCGCTCGTCTTTGTGTCAGGCCAGGGGCCTGTCGATCCGGTCACGGGTCAGATGAAACTGGGCAGCTTCGCGGAGCAGGCGGAACAGGTTTTCGAGAACCTCAAGACGCTCCTGGAAGCGGCGGGCACATCGTGGGAGCATGTAGTACGCGTCGGCATCTTCTTGGCGGATATGGCGTACTTCGCCGAGATGAACGGTATCTACCAGCGCTATCTCACGAAGCCCTACCCCGCTCGGACGACGGTCCAGGCAGGACTTCCGGGCGGCAAGATGCTGATCGAGGTGGACTGCATCGCTGTCGTGCCGCAAGGCTAGGCTCGCATGCATGTCAAGCAGCTAGATACGCCGGTTGTCGTCGTTGACCTCGACCGCGTAGAGGCCAACATCGCTCGCCTTCAGCGCTATCTCGACGTTCACAATATCGCCAACCGGCCTCACATCAAAACCCACAAGATCCCGTCGATAGCGCTGCGGCAGATCGATGCCGGCGCGGTGGGGATCACGTGCCAGAAGGTCAGCGAGGCCGAGGTCATGGCCGACGCGGGCATCGGCGATTTCTTCATCCCCTACAACATCCTGGGGCGCGTGAAGCTGGACCGGCTGATGCACCTCGCGGCGCGTGTGAGGGTGAGCGTGACGGCGGACTCGGCCTACACAGTGCATGGGTATGCGGCCGCAGCCTCCAGAGCCGGAATCGAGCTCCCCGTGCTGGTCGAGTTCGACAGTGGTACACAGCGCTGTGGGGTCCAGTCGCCTCAGGAGGGTGCTGCGCTCGCCCGGCTAATCGCTGAATCACCCGGGTTGCACTTTGGGGGCCTGATGACATTCCCACATAACGCCCACAGCGATGACTTCGTGCGGGAGACAAAGATCCTACTGCAGCCCGATGGGCTCGACGTGCCGTGCGTAAGTTATGGCGGTACTCCTGCGATGTGGACTGCCCACGAGCGCTCGGAGGTGACAGAGTATCGCGCCGGGACCTATGTCTATGGCGATCGTGCGATCCTCAAGTCCGGGGCGATGACGCTGGACCAGATTGCGTTGAGTGTGATCTGCACCGTGGTCAGCCGGCCCACCGCAACAAGGGGGATACTCGATGGTGGAAGCAAGACTTTCTCATCCGATCTGCTGGGGATGGAGGGGCACGGCCTAGTCCTGGAGTATCCCGAGGCTCGGTTCTACGGGATGTCTGAGGAGCATGGGCACGTCGACTTCGGCGAGTGCGCGCGCAGACCCGAAATCGGCGAGCGGGTCACCGTAATCCCTAACCACTGCTGCCCTGTGAGCAACCTGTTCGATTCCGTCGTCGGCGTCAGGGGGGGCGAGGTTGAGGAGACGCTACCTGTGGCGGCGCGAGGGAGCGTTCAGTAGAGGCGAGAAGCTGGCGACTACAGGTCGCCCAAGACGTCATCCGTATCTTCGTCCGATCCGTCGACTGCGGACGCGGAGATCGAGGATCCCGGAAGCAGCGCGCGTGCGAAGATCAGATAGCCGGTGTGCGCAATCATCCGGTCGACAGGTCGTAGCCGCGCGGCGACAGCCTTGTACGGACGGAGCAGAAGCTCCTCGACTTCGGTGAAGCCAAAGGATCGCAGTTCGAGATTGCGCAATAGGACCCCCACCTGATTCACCGTGGGGACGAGGCTGCAGAAGAAGCCACCACCACGGAGTGCGGTATGCGTCTGCTGAAGTAACAGCCACGGCTCTCGCACGTCGAGGATGACGGCGTCAAGCCCCTGCTCATCGAATCCATCCTCGGCGTCGCGCACCTTGAAAGTGACATAGGCGTCCAGCCCGACACGCTCCAGGTTCCTCATAGCGGTGGCCTGAATATCCGCGCGTGCTTCGTAGCTGTAGACGCGCCCATCGGGCTGCACCATCCGTGCCAGCGCTAGGGTCAAGCCGCCGCTGCCCGTCCCGGCTTCCAGGACGTGGGTCCCGGGGCCGATGTTCATCTTCATCAGCATATACCCGATCTCTTTGGGGTAGATGATCTGTGTGGCGCGATGGACATCGCGGACCATCTCGTCCAGGGACGGGGGCAGGATCGTGTAGGTGAAACCCAAGTGCGTCTGCACGCTCTCACCCCAGCATCGGCCGATCACGGAATCGTGCGCCAGGACGCCGTGGTGCGTCTGGTATTCCTGCCCTGACTGCATGCGCACGATAGCCGGTTTGCGGTCCGCCCCAGATAGGAGCACGAGATCGCCGGCGTACACTATGTTACGGTCGCGCGGCGCTGCGGCGTTCTCAGGCTGGATCGAGGCTGGCACTGGGACTCCGTTCTTTTTACAAATCGCTGCAATCGCATTATAATCAAGGCAGGACAGACCTCAACCTAACGGGGGTATGTATGCCTGATGAAACCATCGATCGTATGGCTATCACGATAGTCGACGGGGGGCAGTCCCGAGACCTGATGAAAGCTCTCGGCGAGCTCGACTTCCCTGCAACCACGCTTGACGCCGTAGGCGGCTTTCTACACGAGGCGATGGTGACGTTGATCGTCGGTATGTCCGAGCAGCGCCTCCCTAAGTTTTTCTCGTTGCTTCGGGAGAAGTGCCCAAGTCGCATCCGATATGTGCCGATGGGAGTTGAGCTATCTCTATCACCCGGATATCCGATGATGATCGAGGCCCGCGTGGGTGGCGCTACGGTGTTCGTGCTGCCCGTCGAACGCTTTGTCCAGCTGTGAGGAGAGCAGACATGAAACTTGTAGTCGCAATCGTCAAAGACTCTGATGCCATGGACGTTTCGGATGCCCTCGTAGAGAATAACTTCCGCATGACGCGCATCGCGAGCACGGGCGGATTCCTGCGCCGGGGCAATGTCACATTGCTGATCGGCCTGGACGAGGGGCAGTTGGATGTGCTCTTCGCCACAATTCAGTCCGCCTGCAGGACGCCTGAGAATCCCAACGAGCACAAGGCCACAATCTTCGTGCTCCCGGCGGAGGACTTCGTCCAACTCGGTTGAAGCCGGGGGCGATGGAATGTCGGAGTCGGTAGAGCAACGCGCGTACCACGGCAGCATCGAGCCCAAGGATCTGGCGAGGTCGCTAGTCCTGCGTTTCGACGCGAGTGAGACTCGAGCGCACTGGATGGCCGGCGAGGCTGGACGTGCCGTCGTCCAGATCCAGAGCCGGCAGATGGAACAGCGCGATCCAACAACCGCCGTTACCGTGCACATCTCGCCCACGAAGACCGGAATCACGGTCTCGGTGAGCGAGCAGAAGGTTCTGAGCGTAGCTGCCGACATGGCCAAGACCGGTGTGGAGGCTTGGCTGAACCCGCTGCGGCTGCTCGGTGAGCTCGACGATATCGCCCGCAACGTGCGGTGGTTGGGCTTGCGCTCCGAGGTTTGGAAGGCTGTCGATGACTACTGTCGCACACAGGGCAGCGGGCGCGGTGCGGCGGGAATGCTATTGCACATCATCTGTCCCTACTGTTCCACGCCCAACGATATCGGCGCACAGAACTGCAAGTCATGCCTCGCGCCATTGGCTGCGGCTCAGCCCATCGTCTGTGGGCGGTGTGGATTCCTCAACGCGCCGGAAGCCAGCCTGTGTGTGAACTGCGGCGCAGGCCTGTGACGCCGCTCTAGACCGTACGGCGTACCGTCGCGTCTGCCTCTGAACGTAGGGCGAACCGCCGTGTTCGCCTCTGAGTAGGGCGAACTGTTGTGCCTGCACCCGGAACGGGTGTTCGCCCTCTGGATGGATGAACCAGCACATTCGTTTAAGCACATAGGGCGAACAACACCGTTCGTTCGACGCCCGGAGTACCACGGTGGAGGAGGTCGACACTTGTCAGACACGATCCGTGTGTTGATTGCCAAACCCGGTCTGGACGGCCATGACAGAGGGGCAAAAGTCGTGGCACGTGCACTGCGTGACGCCGGCATGGAGGTCATCTACACCGGCCTGCGCCAGACACCCACAATGGTGGCTGAGGCCGCGCTGCAAGAAGACGTCGATGTCGTTGGGCTTTCGATCCTCTCAGGGGCCCACATGGCGCTCGTACCTCGCATCATAGACGAACTACGACAGCGTGGCCTTGCCGACCTCCCGGTCTTTCTCGGCGGCATCATCCCGCGGGACGATATCGCCGCGCTCAGGGCGCTGGGGATCGCTGCGGTCTTTGGCCCAGGGACGACTTCCCAGTCGATCATCTCCTATATCCGCACAGCAGTGCAGGGGGATTCTGCTTGACCCAATCTGCCCGTCGACACCCTGACGGAGCGGCACTCGCGGCATCCGCGCTTGCCGGCGACCGTCGGGCGACGGCGCGACTGCTCACGCTGATCGAGAATGGCGATCCGCAAGGCCAGATTGCCCTTGCTAAGCTCTACTCATACACCGGACAGGCACACGTGGTTGGATTCACCGGCTCAACTGGCGCCGGTAAGAGCACTCTGGTCAATGCGGTAGCTCGTGAGTTCAGGGAACGTGGCCCAGCGCTGGCCATCGTCGCCGTAGATCCCACCAGTCCCTACTCGGGGGGCGCCCTTCTAGGCGACCGTGTGAGGATGCGCGACCTGAGCGACGATCCAGGTGTCTTCATCCGCAGCATGGCCTCTCGCGGACATCCCGGGGGCGTGGCACACGCAACGCGTGATGTCATCACCGTCCTGGATGCCCTGGGAGTGCCGGTGGTTTTGGTTGAGACCGTCGGTGCGGGCCAAGCCCAGGTCGAGGTGACGCGTGTCGCGCACACGGTCGTACTCGTCGAGGCTCCGGGAATGGGCGATGAGGTTCAGGCGCTCAAGGCAGGGCTGATGGAGATCGCCGATATCGTCGTCGTGAACAAGGCCGACCGTCCCGAAGCGCGCCAAACGCTGCAAGCGATTCGTAGCGCACGCCTGGTCGGCCGATTCGCAGAGCGCGAGCGGACAGGCGGCACAACGACCGAGAACGGGAGCTCCTCGGCGCACTGGTCAGTCCCGGTCCTGGAGGCCAGCGCCCTGGAGAGGACGGGAATCTCCGACCTGATCGACGCGATTGTGGCGCATCGTATGTACCTCACGTCGAGCGGCCTCTGGGAGACTGTCAGGGCCGACCACGCCCGGGCTGATGTTGAGGCGTGGCTCGACCGCAAGCTTCGAACCCTGGCACACGAGCGCCTCGGCGAAGCACGCGTGGCGGTTGCCATCGATGCCGTACTGAAGCGCGACCGAGATCCCGCTGCTGCCGCCCAAGATCTCGTAGCCGAACTTGTCTCTCTGTTAGGGGGTCGCGCGGCCGCGGCAGGCGTAGAGCAGGTCCGCGGCGACCTTCACCGGCCTGACCGCGACGAGGTCTAGCAGGTAGCGATCATCGGAGTGGTTCTGAGTCGGGGAAACAAGAAGGTCCGAGCAAGCTAGACAAGGAGGGGATATGGCCCATATCGGATGCTACGGCGAGATACTACTGTATGCCGGTACCGGCTCACCGGAACTTGCCGCACAGATCGCTGCGAACCTTGACTGTGGTCTGTGCGATCGCGAAGTGATAACCTACCCCAACAGCAACCTCTTTGTCAGACTCGGCGCCAGTGTCCGTGGACAGGACACCTTTATCATCCAGACCACTTCGGCTCCGACCAATGACAACCTGATGGAATTGCTGATCTTCATCGACACGCTCAAGCGCTCATCTGCTGGGCGCGTCACCGCCGTGATTCCCTATCTCGGCTATGCCCGTTCCGACAAGAAAGACCAGCCACGCATCCCGATCACGGCACGCCTGGTGGCCGATATGATCCAGGCCGCAGGCGCAGATCGGTATATTACGCTCGACCTTCACGCAGGACAGATCCAGGGATTTTTCAGCATTCCTGGCGATGTGATCACTGCGTTCCCGTTGCTCGCTGACTACATGCGCAAGAAAGACCTGCAACATGCCGTTGTCGTCGCGGCGGACTTGGGGTTTGCGAAGAAGGCCCGCGCCTTTGCCACCGAGCTGGACCTGCCGGTCGCGTTCGTCGAGAAGCGCCGAATGGACACGCGGACGGAGGTGCTCACCGTCATCGGCGACGTAGAGGGAATGGACACCATCCTCGTCGATGACGAAGTCGACACCGCGGGCACGATCTGCGATGCCGCATCAGCCCTGGCGAAGGCCGGCGCCCGCGACATCTATGGCTGCTTCGTGCACCCCGTCCTGTCGGCCGATGCTTCGGAGCTGCTCCGGCGTACGCCATTCAAAGAACTGGTGATGACCAACTCGGTGCCGATCCCGCCCCAGAAGTGGCTGCCCAACATGACGATCATCTCGGTATCGTCGATGCTATCGGGGGTGATCCAGCGGGTGCACGATGGATGCAGCGTCGGCGAGATGTTCGCGCCGTACCACGGATACAGCTAGATGCCTCTGGGCATACGGTGAACTGTCTTGTTCGCCTCTGGCCAGACAGGCGCGGGGGTGCCACCCGGTGGGGGGCGTTGCCGGGGGCGAACCTGACGGTTCGCCCACTCCTGCGCCCCTAACGCGCCGCCAGCACCAGCGCTTGCGCGGCCTCTCGAATCGCGGTCAGCTTATACTCGCGGCTCCAGCGGTTCACGGGGATAAGATCCCATACACGCGCGCGGATATGGTTGATCCAGCGCTCCATACTCGCCAGGCACGTGATCATACCGCCGCCGCTGCCACCGGCAGCCGCCACCGCAAGTACATACTTCCCCGCCAAGCAACTGGCCTCCCCGCGGGTGGCTTCACAGCGCCGGAACCGGTCAGTGAACGCCTTCGCCGACTCGCTCATCTCGCCCCAGTAGACGGGGGTGACCAGGACCAGCGCATCTGCAGCGCACGTCTGCGCGTGCAACGCCTGGAACCCGTCCTCGACCTGACACTCGTGTTCCGTTCGACACGTACCCCAGCCATTGTTGCACGCCTGGCATAGGCCCACACCAAGATCGTTGAGACGAACTTCCTCGACCTCGCTCCCGGCGGCCCGCGCTCCCTCTGCGGCTGCCGCCGCACATGCCGCTGTGAGCCCCTCGTGGTTGGGGCTAGTATGGATAACCAAGACCTTCATGCCCTACCCTCCTTTAGACCAAAAGCCGCTAGGCTCTTGAAGTCCACAAGCTCAGAGACTTCGCACAGGATGACTAGCGGTCGTACACCGGGTCCTTACCGACCCACCGCCCAGGCAGCACGGCGGGAATCGTCTCCCGGTCCTCAGGTGTGAGTTGGAAGTCAAGCCGGCCCAGGGTGTCTTCGAGCTGTCGGAGAGTCCGAGCGCCGATGATGGGACTGGTGATGCCCGGTTCCCCCAGCACCCAAGCCAGCGCCAACTGCGCAGGCGTCACTCCGCAGGCCGCCGCGGCCTCGACAAACGCCTCGACGATGTCGAAGGTGGTGTCGGTGTAGTAGCGCTGGCGATACATCTCCGAGTCGCTCAAACGCGTGTCTTCGGGCAGCGGTTGCCCACGCCGGTACTTCCCCGTCAGCACGCCCCCTGCCAGCGGGTTGTAGGGGATCACGCCTATGCCTTCGTTAGCGCACACAGGCAGGACCTCATTCTCAATGCTGCGGTTCAGCGCGCTGTACAGCGGCTGAATGCTGATGAAGCGCGACCAGGTGTGCTTCTCCGCCAATGCCAGGTACCGCGTGATGTGCCAACCCTTGAGGTTCGAGCACCCGATATAGCGTACTTTTCCCTGGCGCACCAGGTCGCTCAGCGCCTCCAGCGTCTCCTCGGGCGGCGCATCGAAGTCCCAGCGGTGGATCTGATAGAGGTCGATCACGTCAGTCTGTAGCCGGCGGAGGCTGGCCTCGACGGCCTGATGGATGTGAATGCGCGAGAGGCCGTGCTCATTGGGGCCAGTGCCGGTCGCGCCATAGACCTTTGTAGCCAGGACGATCTGGTCACGGACGCCGCGCGCCTTGATCCACCGCCCAACGATCTCCTCGGAGACGCCACCGTTATAGACGTTAGCCGTGTCGAGGAACGTACCCCCTAACTCGGCAAAGCGATCCATGATTTGAAACGACATCGCCTCATCGGCGCCGGAGCCAAAGGTCATCGTGCCCAGGCAGACGCGCGACACCTTGAGTCCGGACCGCCCCATTCGTGTGATTTCCATGGATGTCTCCTTTCGAAATAGCTTCTACCACTCGATCTGCCCGAACTCGGAGTTCGACACCTGATAGATCCAGATCTGCGGATCGACCAGGTCGCCGCTGCCGTCAAAGGTGAGCTCGTCGAGCAGCGTCGGGATCGGGTTCTGTCTCAGCGCATCGGCAATCGCATCAGACCTAATCGACTTCGCCAGTTCTGCTCCCTTCGCCAAGACCTGCATTGCCACGTAGCCATTGACCGAGTAGGTATCCGGGTTGCGGTACTCGACAGCCTGATAGGCTTCGAACCACGCCGCATCTCCGACCGTACGAGGACTGGGCGCGAAGGCGCTGACATACATCCCCTCGGCCGTACCATCCGCCTCATCGATCGTCGCGGCAAGGAAGGCGCCGTCGCTGCATAGCATCGGGAGGGTAACGCCCGCGCGCACCAGTTGCGCCCGCAGGTAGGGTGCCTCGATCTCGTAGCCGGCGTAGAAGATAGCGTCGGGCGCCGCGGCCTGGACCTGCCTGACTTCGGCGTCATAGGTGCCCTGACCCTCTTCCACCTCGATGTCGGTCACAACCTCGGCCCCGAGCGTCGCGAGCTCGCTGCTCAGCGAGCGGGCCAATCCTTGGCCATATTCTGTGTTGTTGTAGATCACAGCGACGCGCTGCGCCTTCAGGTGCTCAACAAGGAAGCGTGCATCCACCGCGGCCTGGACAGCGTCGTTGGCATTCACGCGGAAGAAGTTGGTGTAGCCCTTCTGTGTCAGGCTCTGCTCGGACGCCGTTGGGGTGATGACAACCAGGTCCATAGTGGCATACAGCGTCATAGCGGCGAGCGTCTGGCCGCTGTTGAGGTGCCCGATGACGCCCACGACCTCCTGCCCACTCTGATGCGCTGCCTGTATCTCCTCCACCTGGGCCAGGGCGACGTCGCTGTCCGATTCGTCATCCAACGGTTGCACCACGACGCGATAGCCATTCAAACCGCCGTTTCGGTTTATCTGCGCTGCTGCCAACCGGACTCCACCGAGAACCGTCTGGCCACCGTTGGCCTGGAATCCGCTAAGGGGCACCGCGACGAAGACCAGCACATCGCCCTTGGTGGGAGCACTCGCGCCGCCGCCCTTGCACGCAGCCAGCAAGAGCACAACCAGTATTGCCAGAGATACTCGCTTCATCGTTCCATCCTCCGGAGGGCCTATCTCTTGTTCAATGCCTCGCTGTATAGCTGTTCCATCTGGGTCACCAGGTCGGTGATCTGACCCAGGTGGCGTTGAATCTCGAGCTTGATCCGGCTCGCGTGGTCCTGACCCACGCCGCGCTCGGATGCGATGACATGCATCTCGCTAGTGGCCCGGGCCAGCGCTGTCAACATCTGGCCTAACTGCGGCTCAGCTTGCTGCATTTGTGCATCCAACAGCCCGAGCGTCTGCCAGGCCTTGCCCAACGATTCCATCTCGCGGTTGAGCCGGTCGATGATCGCCTGGTCCTTCTCGTATTTCAGCCGCGCGACCAGCGTCTGAATGAGCTGCGGCAGCTCTGCGCGGCGCTCCTCGAGCCGGTAGTCGCGGCGATACGTGTCCACAAAGCGCGCGAACAACGCGCTCTGCTCGACCCAGTCGTAGAGCATTCCGGCGGCCGCTTCCAGTCCGGCCTTGTTGGGCGAATCTTCCAGCCGGCGGAGGTCGGTCTCGACCGCCCGGATGTAATCGGTCATCGCGCGGACCCTGTCGCCTATCTGGTCGTTCTGGATCTCGTCAAGCTTCAGCCGCTCACGGAGAAGCTGCCACATCACCTTTGCCGTCGTCTCGGGGTCGGTCAGGCTCGTCACCACGATCGCGCCCCACCCGATCAGCCCCAACGCCAGCCACCATACCCATCGTCGCGACGGAAAGGGCAAGAGCGCAAACGCGACGATCGCGCCTGCCACGATGAGTGCGCCTTCGGTCCGAAAGAAAGCGTACTGCAGTGCCGCTCCCGCGGACTTTCCCTCTACGTCGGCCCTCAGATTGGGCATGTCATCGCCATCCCCTCCGCGGTCCCAGATTTCATCGCTAGAAGTACGTCGAGATCACCCGGTACAACTCCTCGATGTCGGTCTCGTCGGCGCGGCGGAACTGCCCGCCGCCGAGGACCGCGATCTGTTGGAGGAGCCTGACGTCCGCGTCGGAGCCGAACCCGATCGTGAACACAACAATCCGCTGTGCCTCGCTGTTGCCGAAAGCGCGCTGCAGATCCATAGTCGTGCGGTCACTGGCGTTCTCCAGGCCGTCCGTCATCACGACGATAGCATTGATGGCCTCGGGATCGCCCGTGCTGACGATCTGCTGATGGGCCTCCCAGACGGCATCCAGCAGCGCGGTATTGCCCCGGGGCTGCAGGCCACGGATCACGCCACGGAACTGCTCGCGCCCCTGGTCCGTCAGCGGCCGCAGCGGCTCAACGCGCTTGACCTCGGTGCCAAACTCGACCAACCCCACCTGGTCGCGGTCGCCCCGGATGTTCTCCAGGAAGGCCAACAGGGCCTCCTTGGTACGCTCCATCTTGGCGCCATCATCCATGCTGCCGCTCGTGTCCACGACCAAGAAGACGTTCGTAGGACGTTTGGTATACCACCAGACGTTCCGCACGACCTGCACCACCTGCTGCGAGGGCATCTGTAACGTGGTCTGCGGTTGGCGTGAATCCACAGCGTCCTGGTCCGCAGACGGGCTTGCGGCAAACGGACTCCCCGTCTCATCCAACGGAACAGCCAGGTCAGCAGGACGATAGCCCGCCGCGAGCAACGTACGCTGCGCCTCCTCACCCGTAAGGAATGCCACGAAGTCCTGATAGGTACGACGCTGCGCCTCGCTGATCGTATCTAGCTCCAACAGCGCCAGGGGGTGGTCAGCCCAAAGCGTGCCTTCGGCAGGATAAATCGCCACCAGCCGTTCCGTAGGCCGCGATTGGTTCCACGCGATCACAACCTGCTCCTGCGCCACAAAGGCATCGAGGAATGCACGCCCCTCGGATCGCAGCCGCTCCAGGATCACGGCCTCGCCTTCGCCATAGAAGCGCACCGTCGCCTCGACGGCGCGGACGTATTCCAGCGTGCTGGGCGCGGTCGCCGCGGCCTCGGTAAGCCCGCGCGTCAGACCTGCGCCCGCGTAGAACTCGGCGAGGGTCGCCAGCAGGCCGCTGGCATGGTTGGTGCTCGGGTGATTCCACTTGAACGCCGGGTCACGGGTGGCCTTGCGTTGGATTTCCTGCCAGCCAAGCGGCTCGAAAGGCCATCCTAGGTCCCGCGCCACGCTCTCCCACGCGACGACGACAATCGGGCTAACCGCGAAGCGCACCGGTGTGCCGGTCCGGCGGTTGGCGATCGGGATCACCGAGGCCTCATCGGCTTCCCCAACCGCCTCGGCCCAACGTTGTTCCAGCTCGTGGAACCACAGACTGCTATCGGGTGCAAGAGCCTGGAACGTCGGGGCCGCCTGCAAGCTCTCCTCGACCATCCTGTCGGGCGACAACTCCAGAGTGCGGATGGGCAAAGTGCCACCGGTTGCGCGATCGTTGAACGTAAGCACCAATTGGTCAAAGGCGGGCTTCATTGCAGGCGAGACGGCGATGGTGAGGTCAACTGGCGGTGCCCCCGTCCCGATGGCAGGCGCGCCGTCGCGATCGAGTCGCTCAGACAGCCAGTCGAGGGCGAGCCGCCCGCCGCGCAGCGCCGCACCTGCCACCACACACAGCAGCCCAATCCCAATGAGCATCGCGGCAAGGCGGCGCTGCCGGCGCTGTACAGTCGGGTCGGGCGGCAGATTGAGCGGCGAGTTGGTGCTGATGCTCATGTCATTCCGCCACGTTGAGCTCAAACCAGCGCAGCAGGGCCAGGAGGACCTCCCGGTCCGGGTTGCGCATCGCATCGGACCGTGGGATCACGGCCTCGACCCCGCGCTCCTGCCATTGGGTGAAGAGGCTGCCCGGCACGGCATCCAGCGGGACCCGGGGGTTCGCCGGGCGCAGACCATAGGCCAGACCCGCTTGCTGCTGCTCGTCACTCAGCAGATAGCGCTGAAAATCCAACGCCGCGTTCTTCTCCAACGCGCTGGTCTCAGGCCCCACCCAGACCGAGAAGGGGAAGTCGAACCAGGTGACGTATCGGGGATAGTAGAGGTCGATTGGGTCATCCCAGCGGGTGAGGATGCCTTGCATATTGAGCAGAAGGTCCGCCTCCAGAAGTTGCCCCCCATCGCCGACACTATAGCCGAAGAGGGCGAAGTCCTCCGCGGTATAGGCACTCGCGCTGCTGAAGTCGGTCACAGCACCCATCAACTCCTTCAGCCAAGCCTGAAAGGCCGGGGTTGTCACGTCGGCGACACTGATGTCGGGGCGTTCATAGTACTCACCCGCTGCGGCGATCATGGCATGCAATCCGGCGACGTTCTTGCTGGGGTTGGGGACCACCAGCTTGAAGTACCCCCATCCAGGATCTCCGCCGAGCTCAGGCCAGCCCCCCCGGGCAGTCGCCGCGTCATGGATTGTGTCCCAACTGATCTGACCGTATTTCGCCTGCAGGACCTCGGCACGGCTCTGGTAGAGCCCCCAAGTCAGCAAACTCGTCGCGATGGGACGCGCCCGGTACTCGCCGTCAGTGAGGAAGACGTCCCGACCGAGACGCTCCTTGTAGGAGGCATTGGCCAGCTCTACCAGGTAGCGACTCTCAGGAATCCAGGCGGTGGGGAAATCCTCCAGAGCCGCCCGCGCGGCAGCGTCAAGTGTCTCCGGATCGACGCCGGCTTCCAGCGCGCCGAACGTGTTGCGGTCCCATCGCCCCAGCGCTGTGAGCCCATCCATCGCATCGATCTCGACACTTACGGGAACCCCCTCGATCTTGGGCGCGGTCGCATTGTAAGCTGCCGCAGCGTTGCGCACCCACGTTTCGATGGGAAGGGCCGCAATCACTCGAACCGTGATCGCGTTCGGGCGACCGACAGTGATCGATTCGCCGCCATCCGGGCTGGCACTGCCACCGCCATCGGAGCCCAGACCGCCCAGGGCCAGCGAGACCCCCACGATGATCAGCGCAGCCACCACGATGCCAACGAAAATCCAGCGTGTACGGTTCATAGTCTTGTCCCCAATGCCAAACGGAAAACCGGAAGATCTGCAGATGGGCACATCACAGTACGAATAGCCTACCCCGAAGTTGCGGAATCGTCATGGGCGATGCTCCGTACGCCAAAGGGAGATTTCCCCTTGGTCATCGGCGGAGGCCAGCCAGCGCCCTCCTGGGCTAAAGCCGACGCTGCGGATGCGGCCTGAGTGCTCGGCCAACACCGCCAGCAGTACCTTAGCACGGATGTCCCAGACGCGCACCGCACCACCCCACTCGCCTGTTGCCAGGACGTCGCCGCCAGGCGCTACTGCCACGGCCGAGATAAGATGCAGCGAGTCGCCGCTCTCGACGAGCCGTCCCTGTTCCTTGCCATACTTCAGATCCCACAATCGGACGGTCTCGTCCCACCCGGCGGACACGAGCACTCTGTCGCGATGTCCGAGCGCTACGCCCGTGACCTGGGCCGTGTGCCCCGACAATGCCCATATCTCCTGGGCTTGCACCAGATCCCACACACGCACAGTGCGGTCCCATCCGCCGGCGGAGGCGAGAGTCTGTCCGTCGGCGCTCACCGCGATCCCCAGCACGGCATCTCGGTGACCGTGAAGAGATGACTGCATCGTGCCGGCCTCGACATCCCAAAGATGGATGGCGCCATCCTGCGCGCAAGAGACCATCCGCTTGCCATCGGGCAGAAAGGCAGTACCGGTCACCGCTCCCGCATGCCCGCGAAGCCGCGGGATCTCATCCCCGGCCTCGGTCCAGCGCCACAGGTAGATCCCCATATCGGCGCTGCCCAGGGCGAGCGTCAGCCCGTCGGGAGCCCAGGCGACGCTGGTGAGGATGCCCGTCTGCTGCTTGAGGGTCGCATTTTCCTGTAGGTTGCTTGCGCTGCCCATCGTGGCAACAGGCCACAAGCGTGCCATCGCGTCATAGCCAACCGAGGCCAGTGTCCGTCCATCAGGGCTGAATGCAACAGCCCCAACCTCGCCTTGATGCGCCGTCCAGCGATGCGCTAGCCGCAGATCAGTGAGACTTCCCTCCCCCTGCTGCGGCGCCACGCTAGGCTGTAACGGGATAGCCGCACCACCGGTCAGGTCCAGAGCCTCCGCCCAGGTCGACACTGCCCACCGCGCCGCATCCTCCGAGACCGCCGTCGTCTCGTGCAGCTCCGATGCTAATCGCGGGATCACCACGCTGAGCGGCAACTGCGCCGACATCGTGCGCAGGTCATCTGCAACGCCCGCCTGAAGCGCACTGATCAGTACAAAGATCTCGCGCCGGTACTCCCCGCAGAAGTCGCGCAGCAGCCCCTCACAGCGCCGAGGATCGCGGCACACATCGGGACCATACTGCTCATGGATGTGCCTGAGCGTCCGGCGCGGCACGTCGTTCATCTGATTCATGATTCTAAGGATTATAGGCATGCGAGCGTCGATTGCCAACCTCCCGACACACGGCGCAACTCCAGGGTCGCCTCTGGGCCGCTGACCAGCTTTGACACTGATCGCGCCATACGTAGACTTAGATCAATCGTGCCTATACGCTGGCGTCATGCACCCAAGAGCTGAGGAGTTCACTGACCTATGGATACACAACCGGGCCGGATCTATATTGGGAACACCCCACTACGCGATGACTGCGGCTGTGTGGCATGTGAAGACGGCGACATGATGGGCGAACCCTATCACTGCATCCAGAACTATGATCGCATGCCGCCCTTCTTTATGAGCGTCGTCAGCAGCTCGGATCACTGGCTCTTCATCTCAAGCACCGGCGGCCTGACAGCGGGTCGGATCAATGCCGAGTCCGCGCTCTTCCCGTACACCACCGACGACAAGATCACAGAGAACCACGCAAACACCGGTCACATCGCTGCGCTTTTGGTCACCCGGTCGGGCCGCACGGTGCTCTGGGAGCCGTTCGGTACCTGCACGGCAGGCACCTATCGGATTGAGCGCAACCTCTACAAGAGCGTTACAGGGGACAAGCTGATCTTCGAGGAGATCAACCACGATCTCGATCTCCGCTACTGCTACGGTTGGCGGACGAGCGACAGGTTCGGGGTCGTGATGACAGCGTGGGTTGAGAGCGGCGCTGTAGACCGTTGCAGCGTCGAGGTGATGAGTGGGCTTCAGAACATCCTGCCCTATGGAGCGACGACTGCGCTTCAGACGACATTTAGCAATTTGCTCAACGGCTACAAGCGCAGCGAGCTCGACGTCGAGACCGGTCTGGGGATCTTCGCGCTAAGCTCAATGCTGACCGACTTGGCAGAGCCGAGCGAGGCGCTGAAGGCAACCACCGTGTGGCAGGTGGGGATCGAGCAGCCCACCTATCTACTATCCACACGCCAGATGGACGACTTCACACACGGACGCGGTGTCGTCCAAGAGTCGGACATCCGTGGTATTCGCGGTGCATACCTGGTCCGTGCGGCATTCGACCTCGAGTGCGGCACTCAGAAACGGTGGTACATCGTCGCCGAGGTCAATCAGGATAGCGAACGGATCGCCTCGCTCATCGCTCTGCTCGCCGGTCGGGACCGGCGACGTCCCGATGGGACATCCACCGAGCTGGTCGAGATGCTAGAGGCGGATATCTCCAAGGGCACCGCGGACCTGGAGGCAATCGTCGCGAGCGCTGACGGGTTGCAGATCTCTGCCGATCGCGCCTCAACGACACATCACTTCTCCAACACGCTCTACAACGTGATGCGGGGCGGTATCTTCGTAGACAACTACGCCATCGAGAAAGCCGATTTCCTCGACTTCATCCGCGTCAGGAATCGGCGCGTGCTGAACGACCACGCTGAGTTCTTCGGGAGGCTGCCCGAGGCAATCGACAGCACGTCGTTGTCAACTCTGGCGGCTGAAACGGGCTCGCCCGACCTAGTTCGCCTCTGCTACGCCTACCTCCCGCTCACCTTCAGCCGCCGGCACGGCGACCCCAGCCGCCCGTGGAACAAGTTCTCGATCAACCTGAAGCACCCGGACGGCACGCGCAAGCTCGACTACCAGGGCAACTGGCGCGACATCTTCCAGAACTGGGAGCCCCTCGCCTGGAGTTTCCCCGAGTTTGTGGAGGGGATGATCAGCGTCTTCATCAATGCCACAACCGCCGACGGTTACAACCCGTATCGCGTGACCCGCGACGGCATCGAGTGGGAGGCCCCATCACCCGACGACCCCTGGGCCAACATCGGCTACTGGAGTGACCACCAGATCATCTACCTGCAAAAGCTGCTGGAGATCTCGGCGCGTTTCCATCCGGGCCGGCTCGAAACGCTGCTAGTGCAGCCCATCTTCAGCCACGCCAACGTGCCCTACCGGCTCAAGCCCTACGCGGCGCTGGTCGGGGATTGGTACGACACGATCGCATTCGACCGCGATCTCAACAGCAGGATCTCCGAGGTCGTCCACACGCTGGGCACCGATGGCAAGTTGGTGTTGGATGGAGCCGGTGCAGTCGTCCACGTGACACTGGCGGAGAAGCTGCTCATTCTGCTGCTGGCGAAACTGGGCAACTTCGTGCCGGAGGGCGGCATCTGGATGAACACCCAGCGCCCTGAATGGAACGACGCCAACAACGCCCTGGTCGGCAAGGGGCTCTCAGTCGTGACGCTCTGCTACATGCGGAGGACCATCGCCTTCTTCAGTGAGCTACTGTCCCTCAATCCGGCGGGCAGTGTGACGGCAACGGCTGAAGTCGGGGCGCTGCTTGAGGCAACACGCAGCATCCTCGAATCCCACGAAGCCACGCTGCAAACATCGTTCAGCGATCACGCGCGCCGCGCCGTGATGGACGCCTTGGGGCAGGCCAGCAGTGACTATCGCTGGCGGCTCTATCAGCGTGGCCTGTCGGGTGAGGTCGCGACGTTGGACAAGGACACGCTACTAGCGTTCCTGGCGTTGGCCCAGCGCTACGTCGATCACACGCTCCGCGCCAACAAGCGGCCCGATGGTCTCTACCACGCCTACAACGTCCTGCGTCTGGGCGACGGCACCGCGTCGGTTGATCGCCTGTATGAGATGCTGGAAGGCCAGGTGGCGATCCTATCCTCAGGACTACTCTCCAGCAATGAGGCGTTAGCCCTGCTCCGGGCGCTACGGCAGAGCCGGATGTACCGTGCCGACCAGCACAGCTATCTGCTCTACCCCGACCGAGACCTGCCGGGATTCCTGAGCAAGAACCGGGTTGCAGCGGATCAGGTCACCGGTTCGGCACTGGTGATGAAGCTTGCCGAGACCGGCGATCGCACCCTGATCGTCAGGGATGTAGACGGTGTCTACCACTTCTGCGGTGATTTCCGAAACGCCAAGGACGTGCGACGTGCCCTCGACGCGTTAGGTGCACAACCGATGTATGCCGACCTGGTAACGGCCGAGGCAGACTCGATCCTCCAGCTCTTCGAGAACACCTTCCACCACAGCTTCTTCACCGGACGATCCGGTACCTTTTTCGCCTATGAAGGACTGGGGAGCATCTACTGGCATATGGTCGCAAAGCTCCTACTGGCGGCGCAGGAGGCCTTCGTCCAGGCGGCGCTAGAGGCACTCCCCCCCAGTGGGGGGGAGCCGGAGGGGGAGACTGCGCTCGAGGCGGTCCGGGCTTTGGCAGCGGCCTACTACGACATCCGCCAGGGGCTGGGCTTCAACAAGACTGCGGAGGAGTTCGGCGCCTTCCCAGCTGACCCCTACTCCCACACCCCCGCAGGGCAGGGTGCCAAGCAGCCGGGCATGACGGGACTGGTGAAAGAGGAGATTCTGACCCGGATGGGTGAGCTGGGGATCGTGGTCGAGGGAGGAACACTGAGGTTCGAGCCACGACTGCTTCGGGCGGCGGAGTTCCTCGACGAACCGGCGGTGTTCGAGACCATCGACCTCAGTGGTCAGCGCCAGACAATCGACCTACCCGCGGGCGCCCTGGCTTTCACGTTCTGCCAGGTACCCGTGGTCTATGTCGCCGGCGAGGCGCGGTGGATCGAGGTGCGCTTCGCGGATGGAACCAGCGCCACCATTGAGGGCACGAAGCTCGATGCCGCGCTCAGCGCACGGATCTTCCGGCGGGATGGGCACGTCCGGCGGCTGACAGTGTATACACAGCCGGCGCTCCAGTGGTCTGTGAGGTAGCTAGTTGAGGTTCGTAATAGCCGCTTCAGCGGTTCCGACGGCAAAAGCCGTTACTACGAACCAATCTACCTGAGTACTAGATTCTACCGTCGCCGGCCCGTCACATCGAGGAAGGGATGAGGGATCCGGCTAGACGACGAGCAGAGCCATGTCCTCGCCAAAGAGCCCGAGCCGATCGCCAGGCCTCAGCGCGACGTCGCCGTCCCAGTTCCAGACATCCTCCTGCGCCTGTTGGTAGCGCAGCCAAGGGGCCATACCGTTGCGGGTGACGAGGATGCCGCCGTTGAGAAAGACGGTATAGAGGTCCTCGGGTCGGATGCCCAACCGTGCGAGAAGGGTGCTGAAGGTTTCGTCGGGGCGCGCCTCGATGGTGAGCACCCGTTTGTGCCGTAGCGCGTGCTCGGACAGGCGCTGGGAAAGTCTACCGTAAAGGTGTACCTCGATTCGATCCCCGTGGCTGGTATTGTTCGTCATACGGCCCCCGCTACAGTATTGACGAAGCCAGTGTATCAGGATTTGGCCGGATTCCCACCGCGCGTTCGAGCCGGAATACGACGCAGCACCTGGGATGATTGCCAGGGCTTGGTGGGATCACGCTCAGAATGCGGTGCCCACTCCGGAAGGTGCTGGGGACTTCCGGAAGTCCCCGGCACCTGGCTAACGATCCAACTGTGCGGCGATAGCCCCCATCACCTGCTCGCTAACGACGCGGTCACGATCCGCACGCTCGGGTGGGATCTCAGGCACGAAGGGAGCGCCGAAGCTGAGCCGCAGGCAGTCATCAACCTCGGAGACACCTACCGGTAACACGGGCATTCCGGCAGCAACGAGCAGCGCAATGAAGGCACCGGCGCCCGGTGGTGGTTCGCCCAATAGACTGCCGGTATCTCGCCCCTCGGGGGCCAACCCCAGAAGGCCGCCCTCCGCAACAAGGCGTTGTGCCAGTCGCACCGTGCGCAAGATGGCGATCGCTCGTACCTCCACCTCATCCGGGTCCGGCGGCATCGGCGGCATCGTGACGAAGCCATAGACCGCCGCAACGCAGGCGAAGGCCCACTGCGTGACCGGGGTCACGACCCGGCGACGCCAGTCACCACGCGGATAGCGCCACGCGGCGGTCATCACCCAGTGCAGATCGCGCAGCGCTCCCGGTGCACGACAACCGGAGACCGTCGCAGCGATACTCAGCGCGATCCACCACGCGCCGAGCCCCGGGCGGGTGTAGTGGTTGCACACGACGAGACAGGCTCCCTCTGTCGGGATGTGCTCCGTGCCGAGCACCTGAGGCGCAATGGACACCCCCGGCATTGCCCTCTGAGCGTCGAGCGCGAACGAGCGTCTGCGACCCACAACCGCAGCCCAAACCAGAGGTCCCACGACCGCGACCGGCAGACCGTAACGCGATGTGCCACCCGGTGTTCTGAGTAACGAGGGGCGGCGTAGGAGAGTCCATGCACCCGTGCGGATCGGCGGTATCATAGGGCCATCGTACCCCGTTCAGCCAGGAACGGAAGCCTCTGGAATGTGGAGTGAGCCGCCGTACCTACACCCGGAACGGGCATTCGCCTCTGGGCCGTACGGCGAACTGTCTAGCCTGCACCCGGAACGGGCGTTCGCCTCAGAGCGACGAAGCGCCTTGCGCCGAAGCAATCGCGCCACATCGTGTGACGCCTTGCTACGGGCGAACAAGACAGTTCGCCCCACTCAGGAAAGAGGAAACCGATGAAACTACGCGCCCTAACCTTCGTCACCATGAACGTCTACTGGTTCGGGCTGGCGTTCATGTGGAACGCACTCCACCCGATCGTGCTCCCGGCGCTTCTGCTTCGGTTCGTGCCCGAAGCGCTCAAGAACACCTACCTCGGGGCGATGACCTTTGCTGGGCTAATGGTCGCAATGGTCGTGCAGCCTCTGGCAGGGGCATGGAGCGACCGCACGCGCAGCCGATGGGGCCGCCGGCGCCCCTGGATGGTGGCAGGCACGGCTGCCAGCCTCACGGCACTGGCACTGATGTCCGGTGCATCAGGGTTCTGGGTACTGGCATTTGGCTATGTGCTGTTGCAGTTCGCCTCGAACACGGCGCACGGCCCGGCTCAGGGGCTGATCCCCGATCTCGTCCCGTCCGAGCGCCACGGCCTGGCGTCGGGTTACAAGAACCTGTTTGATATGGGCGGCCTGGTGGTGGCCTCACTCATCGCTGGCCGGCTGATGAGCGAGGGCAACCCGGGCCTGGTCTTTGCCCTGGTCGCGGCGGTGTTGGTTGTTTGTGTGTCGATCACGGTGTTGGCGACGCGTGAAACGCCGGGCGGCGCTCCGGCGGTTGCCAGCAAGCCGAGATCCTCGCTGCACGCCGACCTGCGGCGCTTCCCCGCCTATACCGAGATGCTGGTGGCGCGATTTTTGGTCCTCTTGGGCATCTACGTCGTGCAGAGCTTCGCCCAGTACTACATCCGCGACTGGCTGGGCATGGCCGACGCCGCAGCTGTTACCGGCAACCTGATGGCAGCGATTGGCATCGCCCTGACGCTCCTGGTCTTCCCCGCGGGGTGGCTGTCAGACAAGATCGGGCGCTGGTCGCTGAACATCATCGCGGGCATCGTGGCCTCGATCGGCATCGCGCTGTTGGTGTTTGCGCGCAGTGTGACGGCGGTCTACGCATTCGGCGCGATCATCGGGATGGCGACGGGCGTCTTCGTGAGCGTCAACTGGGCACTGGCGACAGACCTGATCCCCCACGATGAGGGCGGCAAGTACCTGGGGTTCACCAACTTCGCGACGGCGGGCGCGGGCGCGATCAGCAGGCTGGGAGGCCCGCTGATTGACGGTGCGAATGCCCTGTGGCCGGGGTCTTCCGCCGGATACCCCATCACCTTCGCGTTGGCGGCTGCGGCGACGCTCGCCGGGGCGTTGCTGTTCGTGGGTGTGCGGCGCCGGGCGCGAGCGAACGGCACGCTGCCGGCGACCGGCGGGAAGTAACCTGCACTGCTGCGGTTGGGTTGGCCGCCTCGGGCCAACCTTGCGAAGCACGCCCCGTGCCCCGCAAGGGTAGAAACCCAATGGGGTCATTTAGCCAGAGCTGGGTGCTGTATCCAGATGATGTTGTTCTTGGATTTCTCACCTTCCCAATAGAGGCTAGTCTCACGGAATCCCTCGACCGGTAGGTAGCCCTGTGAGTCTATGAAGTCAAGCAGAGGCCCGTAACTGCTTGCATACACTTCCACATCACCACAGGCCACCAGTGAACCGCAAAGGGTAGGCGGCACATACCGGACTCTTGCCTCTCCCTCCACCGGAATCTCCTCGGAGATTGCGTAACCCACCTGGATGTCGTACTGACTGGGACCTTCTTCCTCAACAAGAAGGAACATCACCACAAGGGGCGGCCTGCTAACCGGGCTGTGCTGCTGGAATAACCGCCCAAGTCTCTCGATCATGCTGGCGATCGGCTCTTCTTTCTCCCCTTGAGCTGGATGGATTTGCTCAATGTAGAAGTAGGTGAATCCTTCCACTCTCTGCATGCGAGGCGTGCCGATTATCCGATCGGGCTCTGCCCAACCTATAGAAACGTCCATGATACGGCCTCCCGGGACAACCTGAGTACGCAACCCGTTGCGCCTCAACAAGTACACAATCGTTTTGCTCTTGGCCTAACTCGAGGCATAACCCCTGGTCTTGAGCGCCCGAATCGGATTGGGATAGGCAGACCGTTTAGAGATGCTGGGCAAAGAACGCCTCGGACTTGTTCCCGGCCCAGCCGTGCTCTCCGGGATGGAGGTCCAGCTCCAACCGGTGACTGGCCTCCGCGGCCTTGTAGATGGCCTCGAGCTGCCGGTAGCATTGCATCGCCGTGTCAACCTTGAAGCAGGTATCATTTGCCCCGATCGTGATCAGCAGCGGGCGCGGAGCGATCAGCCCTTGAAGGTCAGGAAGGTCCACAAGCTTGAACAACCCTGGCGCGACCTGCATGCCGCAGTAGTTGATATCACGCATGCCAAAGGCCCACCAGAGATCGCTGTAGCAGATGATCTCGCTCGCCTTGATCCGCTCGTCGCACAGCGTCATCCACAGGGCCATCGTGCCCCCACCGCTCAGCCCCATCACGCCCAGACGCTCCGGGTCAACATTGGGGAGGGCGCTCACAACGTCGGTGGCCACCTTGCCGTGGGTCACGTTGATCGAGAGCGAGGTCATACCCAGCATCGTGGCGTGCAGGTAGTAGAGATTGCACCAGTCCCGGTTTCTGGCGACGTCAAGGTGGTTGGGTTTCTGACTGTCGTTGCGCTCTCCGAAGCCGATCCAGTCGATGGCATAGGTAATGAAGCCCTTCTGGGCCATGACCTCACCGTAGTTGTACCCGTGGTCAGCGATCTCCTGCCGCAGGGCCGGAGAGGTCTGATTCCCCATCACCGGCTCCTTGCCGTACGGTCCGTGCCCATGGCAACAGAGGATGGTGGGGCGCTTCTCGTCAACGGTAAGTCCCTTGGGAAGGTTGACCAACATCGTGGCCGAGAGGTAGGACTGCACGTCGATGATCCAACGCTGCCTAAGTAGCCCGCGGTCCTCCCACTCCGCCAGAAGCTGGGGATTGGGGTCTACCTTGGGTGGGGAGTCACCCAGCGTGGCCAGCACCTTGGGCAGCGCTTCCTGCTTCCACGCGGCAAAGTCGGTCCGTGTCTTCCCGGTAAAACGGTATTGGGGTCGGTGGGCCTTTGCCATCTCCACAAACATCTGATTCGGGCTCAGGTTCCGAATGGTCATGGCTGTGCCTCCTATCCGCAGGGTGGTTATACTCCTATGATACAACAACTGTTTGACAGTGGCATGTGCAGCTTCTACAATGGGCGGGAGTCACCCATCACTTTGCGGGATGTGGTTCGGAAGGCCGGCGCGCAGGTCGAGCTACAGGAGGTCCCAGGATGAAGATCACGGCAGTTAGGCTGTTTGAGGTGCGCGGCAGGATGGAGTTTGAGGGCGAGTTCTGGGAGGAGCGTCTGATCCGCCCGACGGACATCTATCCGGAGCACAAGGTCGAGGGCCACGGCTGGCTTTCTCGGATCGAGGACGGACTCTACGAGATGCGCTCGCAGTTCTGCGAGATCGAGACGGACGAGGGCGTGACCGGGCTCGGAGGTCCCACCACCGCGGAGCAGGCATTCATCATCCGGCACCAGCTCGCACCTATGCTCATCGGGCACGATCCGCTGGCGACGGAGCGCATCTGGGACCGGCTCTATCGCTCGATGGTCCATGGACGCAAGGGCACGCCGATGATGGCGTTGAGCGTCGTCGACTGCGCGCTCTGGGACCTGAAGGGCAAATGGGCCGGCGTACCGGTCTACCGCCTGCTGGGCGGCCCAGTCCGCGACACCATCCCGGCCTATGCCAGTATGCTGGGGTACTCACTGGAGCCCGAGCTGGTGACCCAGCGCGCCAGAGAGATGGTGGCGCGCGGCTACCAAGCGATGAAGTGGTTCTTCCGTGAGGGGCCGACGGACGGCCCTGAGGGCGTCGTCAAGAACATCGCGCTCGTGCGCACGCTCCGCGAGGCCGTTGGGCCGGACGTAGAGCTTATGCTCGACTGCTGGATGAGTTGGGATGTCCCCTACACGATCGAGATGGCGCGCCGGCTGGCACCCTACCAGCCGCGTTGGCTGGAGGAACCTGTGCTGCCCGATAAGATCCCACAGTATGCCGAAATCAGGCGCAGCGTGACAACCCAGATCGCCGGCGGCGAGCACGAGTACACCCGCTGGGGGCTCAAGTCGTTGATGGACGCCGGGGCCGTCGATGTGCTGCAGCCCGACATTTACTGGGCCGGCGGCATCTCCGAAATGCTCAAGATCTGCGCCCTGGCCTCTGCCTACGATCTGCCCGTGATCCCACACGGCCATTCTGTGCCGGCGACGATCCATCTCATTGCCTCACAGCCTGTGACGACGTGCCCGATCCTGGAGTACCTGGACAAGTGGAATACAATCCACCAGTTCTTCCTGAAGGACCGCATCGAACCCGTCGATGGCAAGGTTGGCCTACCCACGACGCCCGGCATCGGCATGGCGCTCGACGAGGGCCGAATCGAGGCTCTGGAGGAGATGCGCATATGATCAAGATCGCCGAGGTCTTTCACCCGAACCAGCGGGAGCTCTGGTTGCCGATCAAACAGTGTGGTGTGGATTATGTGGTCGGCGGGTTCGATCTGCAGCCGGTCCCCAATGCCAATCCGGACGCGCAGCCGTGGAGTTATATGTCGCTCCTCCGGATGAAGACGGGGTACGCGGATGCGGGCTTCGACCTTGCCGTGATCGAGAACCGGCCCCCGATGCACAAGATCAAGCTGGGCCTGCCGGGGCGTGATGAGGAGATCGCGGTCATCCAGGAGTTCATCCGCAATATGGGCCGGCTCGGCATTCCGGTTTGGTGCTACGAGTTTATGCCCTACGTTCACGTCGTGCGCACGTCCAGCACCATCCCCAGCCGGGGCGGTGCGTTGGTGACGGGCTACGACCACACGCTGATGAAGAACGCTCCGCTGACGGAGTACGGCGAGATCTCCGATGAGCAGATCTGGGGCAATCTCAAGTACTTTCTGAAGGCTGTGGTGCCGGTCGCGGAGGAGTACAACGTCAAACTGGCGGCGCACCCCGACGATCCGCCCCTCTCGCCCATCCGCGGCATCGCTCGCATCCTACGCAGCATCGAAAACTACCAGAAGCTGCTGGACATGGTCCCCAGCCCGGTCAACGGCATCGCGCTCTGCCAGGGCAACTTTACGCTGATGACGGACGACCTACCGGCTGCGATCCGTCACTTCGGCAGCCAGAAGAAGATCTTCTTCGTCCACTTCCGCGATGTCCGCGGCACACCGGAGAAGTTCGCCGAGACCTTCCACGACGACGGCAAGACCGACATGCTCGCCTGTCTCCGCGCCTACCGCGAGATCGGCTACGAGGGCGTCTGCCGTCCCGACCACGTGCCCACGATGGCTGGGGATGACTACGGGCACCCCGGCTACACCCGGATCGGGCGCCTGTTCGCGATCGGGTATATCAAGGGGCTGCGCGAGGCGGTCTATAGGGAATAGAGGTTGGGGACTAGGGACTGGGATTCAGGTACCGACCCAATCCCCAATCCCTAGTCGCTGCCGTAACAAACCAGTCCCTGGTTCGGATCTAGGGACGTTGGCCGCCCGGGCGGCGGCCACCCGGCCCGCCGCCGAATCCCCCGCTGAAGGAGCCGGCGGTGGTCGTAACGCTCGCGACGGTGAAGTCGGTTGCCGGCGTCCCTGCCGTGTACGTCCCACTGTCGTACAGACCATCTGTCTCGCTGCCGGTGACGGTGCCACCGGTGTACACAGTGTACGTTGCGCCCTTCTGCAGGACAGGCGAGGAAACGACGACGGACTGGTAGCTCTTCGTTGGCAGGAAAGTGATCACATCCTCTCCGTTGCTGCCTTCGATGGCAACGAGTGTACCCGCAGGCTGAATTGCTGGGAACACCATCAGGACGGAGTTCTGAGTCGATGAGGTGCTGGGCGCCTGCGCCATCCCGGCACTGCCCACCGCGATCAGCAACCCGCCCGTGACCTTGAGCTCCCCAAGGTAATCCAGCGCTCCGTTCATCTCCTCCGTTGGACCATTGACAATCACGGTGCCGCCCGTCATGTCGATGGGGCTGTTGGCATCAATACCGTCACCTTCGGCTTCGACATAGACGTATCCGCCGTTAAGATGGAGGCAATCGGTACCGGAGACCGCAAACTCGTTCTGTCCCGGTCGGCCACCCATCGC
>JALOOJ010000066.1 GCA_025454475.1 Anaerolineae bacterium | reverse complement strand
GCAACAAAGCGCTGAACCACCTCACGATCGTCGTCGGGCGAGAAGTGGCTAGTGAAGTAGCCTCCTTCCATTGCGCCCAAGTCCAGATCGGACGAGTCCCATCCATCGCCGCCCAGCAGCACGGCCTCAATCCCCATCTCACGCGCTTGGCGCGCGATCAAGTTCACCGTGTCATAGTAGTCGGGGAGGTAGAGCACATCCGGGTTGGCGTCCCTTACCGAACTGAGTATCTCCGTGAAGTCGCCGTCAGCGCTTGCGTAGCTCTCGCGGGCGACGACCTGCCCACCCGCGGCCTCAAACTCAGCCGCAAACACCTCCGCGAGGCTCGTGACGTACGTATCACCCTCATCGAGGAAGACCGCTGCCGTGCTTGCCCCCAACGTCTCCGATGCGAACCTGGCCCCCGCCCTGCCCTGGAACGCGTCGATGAAGCACGCACGGAAGACCGTCGGTTTGGTGGAGCCGTCAGCAGCCACGGTGACGGATGGGTTCGTCGAGGTCGGACTGATCTGCAGCACATCTGCGTCCGTCACGATGTCCGAGATGGGGATCGAGGCGCTCGAACAGACCTCACCGATGATGAACTTGGCGGCGTCCTCCACAATGACCTTATTCGCTGCACTGATGGCCTGGTTCGCGTTGCAGCCACTGTCCTCAACGATGAGCTCGATCGCCCTGCCATCGACCCCGCCTCTGGCGTTCCACTTGTCAGCGGCGAGCATCGCTCCATCGTAGATGGGCTGACCAAAAGCTGCCACGTCGCCGCTCATCGGCGCGAGAAGAGCGATTCTGAGAGCTTCGCCTGCGGTCGGTGAGGCAATCGGCCGCGTTGGTTCCGGCGGCGGTGCGCTCACATCTGCCCCAGCCGGCCTCCGTGTTGGGATCAACGTCGGAACCGTCATTGTGGGGAACTCGAGCTGGGGACTCAGAGCCCTGAGAACGATCACGATGAGCACAATTCCAAGGATCACCCATAGCGACCAGGCGATCGACGAGCCGTGCCGGCCGGGCGGGGCCGCAGCGGCATCGAACATCGGCATCGTCGAATCCTGCGCCCGTGCGGGCATCGGTGCCTGACTGGATACCGATGCAGACACAGGGTCGATGGAACGACCTGCGGTGGAAGATGCAGCCTGCGCTTCGATCGACGCCGCCGCTAGAGCCGCATCCATGGCCCCAGCGTCAGGCCAGCGATCATCGCACGACAACGCCATCGCTCGGGTGATAACGAGATCGACAGGCTCGCTGACCCGTTGGGCCCACTCACGCGGCGTTCTGAACTGCCCAGGATACGCCATCCGGTCGCTCGCGGTGGGCGGCGCCTTGCCGGCAAGGGCGTGGTAAAGCGTCGCGCCGAGGCTGTAGAGGTCACTACGCGGGTCCGTGTGGTGACTGAGGGCGCCCCACTGTTCCGGAGGCGCATACTCGGGCGTCCCAACGCCCCGCATCACGGTGCGTGTCATAGGGTTCGCAGGATCCCAGAGCTTGACCAGCCCGAAGTCCACCAACACCGCTTCGCCCGTCGGCGCGATGATGACATTCTGCGGTTTGATGTCTCTGTGAAGGACGCCCTGTGCGTGGCAGTACCTCAGGGCATCGAGGAGTTGGCGAGCCCAGGACACGACCTGCGTCTCCGGAAGGGCGCCTTCCCGCACAATGAACGCCGACAGGCTCTCGCCCTCCACGAATTCCATCACCAGGTAGTCGTTGCTATGCTCCTCAAAGTAGTCGGTTACGGGAACGAGGTTTGCATGTTTCAACTTACCCAGGACGACAGCCTCCTGGCGGAACTGCATCTTGAGTTGGGCCAGCGCATCGGGCGCCAGGCCTGGTTGAGGCATCAGCTCCTTAAGCGCCACCGACTTCTCGAGGCGCAGGTCCCACGCACGATAGACTGCCCCCATGCCCCCCGTGCCAAGCAGCGCCGTGATGCGGTAGCGGTTCTGCAGCACTTGTCCGGGTGCCAGGGCCATAGCGCGATCCTCCTCTCTATCCTACAACGCGATCTGCGTGAGCTAGATCCACAGCATCCTACACCCGGTCACACAAGTCGCAACCAGCCGCACTCTCAGGTGCCGGGGATGGCCGCATTCCCCATTCTGAGGCCCACGAAAGACCCTTGGGCGCCTCTGCCAGCGCGACTGCGGCCGCCTTGGGCTCCCAGACAGCCGTCGGGCGCGGGAGCTCGCAGGCGCGGTTGACCCACCCGGGGCGATCGCATACAATGGGTGCCTATGGGCAAGCCGACCCCACCCACCCGGACGGAGCGCCAGGTACGCGCCGCCGTCCTGACGCTCTTCGCGGTCCTGGGCATCGTCTATAGCGTCACCGTCCCGATCTTCGAGATCTCCGACGAGCTCTGGCACTACCCGATGGTGGAAGTGATCGCCCGGACGTGGCGCCTGCCGGTCCAGCCGCTGGAGCCCGGCGCAAGCAGCGGTCCGTGGCGCCAGGAGGGGAGCCAGCCGCCGCTCTACTACGCGCTCGGCGCAGCCCTGACGTTCTGGATCGACACCAGCGATATGGACATCACTCGCCAGCCAAACCCCCATGCTCGCGCCGGCGAGATCACACCGGAGCGGGACAACGTTAACCTCGTGATCCACAATCCGTCCGTAGAACGCTTCCCGTGGTCGGGTACCGTGCTCGCTGTGCACCTGGTGCGCCTGCTCTCGGTGGCCCTCGGCACCTGGGCCGTCGCGCTGACCTGGTCACTGGCACGCGAGCTGTGGCCTGACCAGCGCTGGGTGGCACCAGCCGCCGCAGCCGTACACGCATTCACGCCGATGGTCCTGTTTATCAGCAGCTCAGTCAACAACGACAACCTGATCGTGCCATTGAGCACACTCTCGCTTCTGCTCATGGTCCGACAGGTAAAAAGCGCCGGGCGCCCGCCGGAGCGCACTGGAGTGAGCGCGTACGTGATGCTCGGCTGCGTCATCGGCTTGGCCCTACTCACAAAGGCCAGCGGCATCGCGCTCCTGATTCTCGCGGGTGCGGCGCTCGCCTGGGAAGCGTGGCGGCTTCCTGACGCGTCTCTGGCTCGCCGGACCGGGGCGGTCGCGATGCGTGCGACTGCCATCCTCGTCCCTGCTGCTCTCATCTCGGGCTGGTGGTTCGCCCGCAATGTGCGTCTGTACGACGACTGGCTTGGGTTCAACGCTTTCTACGCGGTGCTGGGTACCCGCGATGTGCCCGCGAACCTAGCCCAGCTCTGGGCGGAGCGCTTCGCGTTCGCGACCGGCTACTGGGGCAGCTTCGGCGGCCTCAATGTGCCGATGCCAACCTGGACCTACACGGTGCTCAACGCGGTTGCCATCGTTGCAGCCGGAGGCCTCGCCGTGCGCTTCATCGCGTGGCTGCTGCGCAAGAGCGACGGGAGCCTGAGGCAGAAGCTCTGGCCCCTCGCGTGGACGAACACTACTGCAGCCCACGCGCTCGGATGGGCTTTCCCTGCAGGGGTCTTCGTTTCCTGGATGCGGTGGGCGACCGTCACCTGGTCCTCGCAGGGCCGACTGATCTTCACCGCGATCGCGGTGTTGTCCCCTGCCCTGGTGCTGGGCCTGAGCGCCTGGGCGCCGCGGCGCAAAGGCGCCTGTGGCGAGGTGCCCGGCGCGATCCTCGGGCTTGGGCTGCTGGCGTTGTGTGTCGCGGCGCTTCCCGCGTGGATCATCCCGGCGTATGCGCCGCCGCAGCCAGTGGTAGCTTCGCCTGAGGCCCTGGGGCTCAGGCCGCTCACTGTGCGCTTTGGTGACGCGCTCGAACTCCTGGGGTACGAGGTCGAGTCGGAGGTTGCCGAGCCAGGAGGCGCAGTCGCTCTTCGACTGTTGTGGCGCGCCGTTGGTCCCACGCAGACCTACCGGTCGCTGTTCATCCACCTGCTGGGGCAGGGGGAACGCATCGTCGCGCAGCGCGATACCTTCCCGGGTCACGGGCTGCTGCCCACGACGCAGCTCATCCCAGGCCATAGCTGGGAAGAACGCCACATTCTGCCTATCCCTGCCGTCGCTTACACGCCCGACGTGTTAACGCTGGCAGTGGGCGTCTACGAGACATCGACGGGCGCTCGGCTGGCGGCAGCGGGAAGCTCATCGGGCGGTGATGATACGACGCGCTTCGGTTCGATCGCGCTTACGAGCATCGAGAGTACCACGTTCGCGGTGCACTTTGGGGAGGGCATCGTTCTGACCGCCTACGACCTCAGCTCGGTCACCGTCGCGCCGGGCGATGCGGTCACAGTCACGTTCGACTGGTTATGCGCTGAGCCCATTTCGGATGACTACACGATCTCAGTGCAGCTCCTCGACGAGCACTGGCGCAAGGCGAGCCAATCCGATGCCTGGCCTCTCGACGGGAAGGCACCCACTTCATCGTGGCAGACAGGGCAGCAGCTCACCGAGACCCGTGTGCTGACCATCGCGTCCGATGCCGAGCCCGGTGCCTACGATCTGCTACTCTCGATCTACCGCCCGGGCGCCGAAGGCAGCCTGGTCCATCTGCCGGTCTCCCTTGGGGATGCCGGAATGCCTACCAAATCGATTGTCCTCACCCGCGTGCGCGTGCAGTGACCGCACAGCGACCCCATCCTCGGAGACCCGAATGACACTATCCCATCGCGACCGCTTCCTGCGTCTCTTCAGCGGCGAGCCGGTGGACCGCGCCCCCTTCCTGGACATCATGGGCTTCTGGCCTTCCAGTCTCGCGCGGTGGAAAACCGAGGGGCTCGACCGAGATGCCACTGTCCAGACAGTACGCGATCTCATCGGCTTCGACGGGCATCGCGGCTTCAAGCTACCGATCAGGGGCTACCTCTGGCCGGAGTTCGACCGCGAAGTGCTGGGCGAAGCGGACGGAACTGCGCTGGTGCGCAATCGCTGGGGCGCGATCGAGCGTAACCTTGTCGGCTCGGAGCTGATGCCAATCACCATCGAGGGCCCAGTGTCCGACCGCACGAGCTGGGAGGCGATCAAGAAGCGCCTGGAAGCCGACACGCCCGGCCGGCTCCCTGAGAACTGGGATGCCATCTGCCAGGAGGCACGCCAAAGTGGCGAGGCCATCTACGCCGGTGACTTGCCACTGGGATTCTTTGGCGCCCCGCGCGAGCTCCTTGGCTTCGAGCGTCAGGCTATGCTCTTCTACGACGATCCCGTCCTGATGCACGAGATCCTTGACACGCTGTGCGACCTCTGGATCACCTACCTGGGCCGGATCCAGGATAACGTAGAGCTCGACTGGTACTTCGTCTGGGAGGATATGTGCTCCAAGAACGGGCCCCTGATCAGCCCAAGACTCTTCCGGGAGTTCCTGCTGCCGCGGTACAAGCGCCTGACCGCCGCGCTTCGTGAGCGAGGCTGCACTCAGGTTCTCGTCGATAGTGACGGCGACGAACGGCTGCTGACGCCGTTGTGGATCGAGGGGGGCGTCACGATTATCTTCCCCTGGGAGACGCAGTTCGGGCTCGACATCACCGAGGTGCGCCGCCGGTACCCGGATATCGGGATGATGGGCGGCCTTGACAAGTTCGCGTTGGCGCACGGCAGAGCGGCTATCGACAGGGAGCTCGAGAAGGTGCCCTGGATGCTCGAACAGGGCCGTTACCTCCCAGGCCTCGATCACGGCGTCCCAAACGACGTCTCCTGGGATGACTACCGCTACTTCTATGAACACCTGCGCGAGCTCATCTGGCGCTACCCGCCGACGCCCGCGTAGACTCGGGCGCAGATCCGGGCCCGGAGGAGGGAATTCTCTCAGTGCCGGGGACTTGGGAAAGCCCCCGGCACCTTCCGGACGCTGACCCGGACCGGCCGACGGCACTCGCGCGCCAGGTGCCGGGCACCCAAGAAGGTCCCCGGCACCGAGACAGAAGCCCCCAATCGCCCCGCCCGAGCCCCATGGTACAATGCAGATCATGAGCCCGGACCTTTACGTCATCAAACTCGGCTCGACCCTCCCTGACCTGGCGGCACGCAAGGGCGACTTCGAGGACTGGATCATCCGCGGCATGGGACTGCAGCGGGACACGGTGAAGGTCGTGGACCCTACTCGCGGAGACGCGTTCCCAGACCCTGACACGATCGCCGGAGCCGTTCTCACCGGCTCGCACGCGATGGTTACCGATCGCGAGCCGTGGAGTGAACGCACCGCGGCGTGGCTGCTGGACGTCTTGGCGCAGCGTGTCCCAGTGCTCGGCATCTGCTATGGTCATCAGCTCCTCGCCCACGCACTGGGCGGCGAGATCGGCGACAATCCGCTGGGCCACGAAATGGGCACAGTGACCGCCGTGCTTACTCCCGACGGAGAGTCTGACCCGCTTCTGGGAGGCCTGGGCCGCAGCATCGCCGTGCACGCCAGCCATCGACAGACCGTGCTGCGCCTCCCGGCAGGCGCGACGCTCCTCGCCACTAGCGCGATGGATCGACACATGGCCTTCTCGCTGAACGGATCTGCCTGGGGGCTGCAGTTCCACCCCGAGTTCGACACGGAGACTGACCAGGCCTACATTCGAGCAGAAGCAGAGGCTTTGCGCGCCGAAGGCCAAGATCCCGCAGCGCTCGCGGCGTCTGTGCCAGCGGCGACCTGCGCAGGTGGTCCTGTGGGCACCACGATCCTCTCGCGTTTTGCAGCGCTGGCGCGGACACGGCAGCAATGACGCGTGACCATCGACGGTGTGGAAGCATCGCCGGAACAGGCGCGTGGCAAGTTGACGCGGGGATGCTCGTGCTCTTCGGAGCTGCTGTCGCGCTGTTCTTCTGGCCCCTGTGGCTCCTGGCGCACCGCTTCCCCATCGGCGGCGGCGACCTCTGGGGCCAGCTGCACCCCGTCTGGTCCTATATCGCCGAATGGCTCCGGCGTGGCGTCGTGCCCCTGTGGAGCACGCGGATGATGGGCGGCGACCCGATCATCTCCGAGGCTCAGTACGGCCTCGTCAACCCGTTGAACTGGCCACTGTTCCTGGCTAGTCCGATCCCGCCCTGGCTGATCTCGCTGCGCGGCGCGGCATCGCTCTGGCTGGCGGGGTCCGGGCTCTACCTCTTCCTGCGCCGCTCGCCGGTCTGGGGCCTGGCCCGTGCGCCCGCCGCGGTCAGCGCAATCGTGTACATGTTCAGCGACCCGTTCATCGCCCACCTGGGCCATCCGCAGTTCAATGACACGATAGCCTGGCTCCCGTGGGCGCTCTGGGGGCTCGATCGCGCCGCACGGGTCGGGCGCGGCATACCGCTCGCGGCGTCTGCGCTGGCAGCGCTGTGGGTGTCCGGCCATGCCCAGGCTGCGCTCTACGCGACGTGCCTCGTCGCCGGATACGCGCTCTGGCAGACATCGGAGGGCGGCCGACGTGGCGCCGCCGGACGGCGCCTGGGCCGACTGACTCTGGTCGCTATGGCGGCTGCTATGTTGGCGGCGCCGGGACTTCTGCCGGCGCTCGAGCGCTACCCCTACACGGATCGCGCGGCGGTGCCACCCAAGGAGGGTGAATACGAAGCCCACCTCGGGATGTGGCGCGACTACATCAGTCCGCTCTACCACGGGCGCAACGTGAAGGCCTTCTGGGCACCCTGGGAGCGCGTCGAGAGCGGCTCGGTGGGCGTCGTCGGCCTAGGATTGGCGGTGCTCGGCCTCGTGACCGACCAGCGCCGACGGACTGCCTTCCTGGCGGGCACTGCTCTGGTGGCAGTCCTGTTCGCTCTGGGCACACAGGGCCCCCTGTATCCGCGTCTTGAGCATCTCCCGCTGTTCAGCGCGACGTGGAAGACCGGGCGGGCCATCTTTGTACTGTCGTTCGCGCTGGCGATTGCCGCAGGCCTAGGTGTGCAGCACCTACTCCGGACGCGCGCTGGGCAGACATGGGGCATCCTGGCGATACTGGCTGCCCTTACCATCGGCCTGCGCGCGAGCGCTTGGGCAGCGCTGGCACCCAGTGTTGCGACACGTGCCCAGGCCCTTGTTGGGTTGCAGCTAGCTGCCGTGACTCTGGCAGGAGCCGGGTTCCTCGGCATCGTGGCCCGGCGTCACGCATTGGGTCGGGCAGGCCTGATCGCGATCGCGCTCTCGGATTTGGTCGCGACAGGTGCGCTCGCTGATGTGGAGCCGATGCCCCGCACCAGCGACGATCCCCACGCTGCGGCTATCGCCTACCTCGGTGCCGACGAGGGCTGGTTCCGTGTGGACGTTGATGCCGCAGCACGGGGGCTCTGGTCGCCGGCGTCAGTCATGGCTGCAGGGTTCGACGTGCCACAGGGCTTGGGCAACCCGATGGAGATCGTGGTCTATAACCAGTTCTATTGGGGCATACCCCACAAAGGTATGCCTGCCTACAACGCGCTGGGGACCAAGTATGTGATCGTGCCCAAGGGCGGTCAGCCCGGCGCAGACGGCATCTGGCCGGTGTTCCTCGACGATCCGCTTATCGACGTACACCTCAATACGAACGCGCTCCCGCGGGCCCGGTTGGTCTACCGAGTCACTCCGGTGACAACGCTCGAAGCCGCGTTTTCCAGCGTGCTCTCGCCCGATTTCGATCCGGTCGCGACTGCTGTTGTAACCAATGGTCCCAAGCTCGGCGGCGTGGGGCAGGGTCGGATCGAGGTCCTGGCCTACGGCCCTAACCGCGCAGCGTTCGCTGTGACCACGACCGAGCCCGCGCTATTGGTCCTAAGCGACCTGTGCTACCCTGGCTGGCGCGCGCGGACCAACGACGCGGCAGCCACGATCTATGCGGCAGACGGGATCTTCCGTGGAGTGTACGTGCCGGAGGGAGACTCCCACGTGGAGATGCGCTACGTCCCGGCGCCACTTCAGGTAGGTCTGGGCCTTTTCGGATGTGGCCTGCTCATCTTCGCCGCAGTCAGGAGGTGTGTGCACGCCCAGCGAAGGGCGATGACACAGGCCGCCGTTCGAGACGCCGCCTACCAGCGGCGCCCGATGGGCTCCGTCTCCACTGCAGAGACACGTGAACAGAGCGCCCTACGCCGGGCGTCTCCCTCCGAGACTGGGGCGGAGCCATGATCGCCCGCAGGTCCGACCTACGACCGCTGGGCGTGCTGTGGGCCACGCTCGTGCTCACCGGCGCATTCGCGCTGCGCGTCTATGACCTGGGTGTCGCGGACCTGAGCTTCGACGAGGTGGCCACCGTCTTCGTCGCTCACCGTCCGATCCCGGAGGTGATTCGCTACGTTGCGGGGGCCGCGCGCGAGCATCCACCGTTCTACTACCTGGTAATGGCGCCCTGGATGCAGGTCGCCGGAACGCGCGAGTTCACCGTTCGCCTTCCGTCCGCCCTGTTCGGCCTGCTTGCGTGTGCGCTCAGTTTCACACTAGGACGGCGATTGCTCGGAGGCCGAGGCGCCTGGTGGAGCCTGATCCTCAGCAGCGTCGCACCGCTCAGCGTCTGGGCCGGGCGCAACGGGCGCATGTATGCGCTTGTGATGCTGCTCTCGCTCGCGGTAACGGCGAGCTGGCTCAGGTGGCGTGGACGCCCCACCTGGCGAGCGTGGCTCGTCTTCACAGGCTTCTCCGCCATCGGCGCGATGACGCACTACTACCTGGTGCTCCTGTGGGCGGTCCAGGCGGTGCTCTTGCTCGCGCTCCCCCGTCGAACCCGCAGGATCCGCATCCTATGGCTCGAGACGCTCGGCGTGACGGGGCTGGTCTTGGCGCTGTTCGTTGCTGTGTCACCAGGCGTACGGGCGATGGTGATCGAGGTGCTGCGGCGGTTCCCCGTCCGCACGATCCGCTTGCAGGATCTCCGCGCGCTTGTGGTCAGCCTCTACCTCGGCGGGTTTGCTCCCGAGCTGGCCTGGGTGGCGAGCGTAAGCCTCGGCCTCACCGTCGCCGGATGGATCGTCGCCTGGCGCCGCAATCGGCTTGCGGGCGTGCTCTTGGGGGCTTGGTTCCTGGTGCCGCTTGTCCTCGTGCACTTCATACCCGAGGCGCTGGAGCCGCGGTATCTGATGCCGGTTGTCCCCGCGCTCCTTCTGAGCCTCGCAGGACTCCTCGCCGCACTGCGTTCGTGGCCTCTCGCCCTCATCGGCGCCGTGGGCGTTGCGCTGTTCTCGGTCCGGCGCCTGCCCATCTACTATGATGATCCCGACACCACGTTCTCAACCCGCATGCGCACGCTAAGCATCGCCGCGGCAGCCGGTGACGCACTGGTGATGAACGGCCCGTGGCCGCGGTTGCTGCTGAGTTACTACCCAGCACCTGATGGCATCGCCATCTATGCGGTCCCCGAGGCGGCGCCACCGGGCTTCGCTGAAGCCGTCGACGTGCCCCGGCTGGAGACGATTGTGCACGACCACGAGCGTCTGTGGGTCTCATATGGCGCCATTCACTGGGCCGATCCCCAGTACAGCGTAAGCCGGTGGCTCGCCGAGAATACTTTCTGCGTGTACGAACAGGCCGGGATGTCGCTCTGCTTGCCCAGGCCTCAGGAGATGACAACTATCGCTCAGTCCGTCGACCTCGGGCCGCGGCTGAGCCTGCTCAGGGCGAGCGTGGATCGGCTGAGCGCTCAGGCGGGCGATGCGCTGCGCATTGAGCTCGATCTGCAGGGTCGCGATCTGGATCGTGAGGTCACCCTCGCGCTCGGGCTGCTCGACGGTTCCGGCACGTCTTGGGCCGAGCGGGAGGCCCGACTGGGACCCGTGCACCAGCCCTCGGGGACGCCCCTTCCGGTGACCTGGTCGGAGCTGAGCGGGCTCTGGCTGCTACCCGGTATACCCCCAGGGCGCTACACACTGGGTATGCGCGCCTATGGCGATGGAGTCGAGACGGGCGCAGCAGCTTCGGCCTACGGATGGGTCCCGCTCGGGTCGCTGAACGTGCAGCCGGGCTTGAGCGCCCCTGGCCTGGCACTGCTTCTGGCCCAGCAACAACCCGCCCTGCCCACCACCCCCACCGGCGATCTGAGCTTGGTCGGGCTTGAACCTTACGCGACGCACTTCATGGAGGGCTACCTGGCTGGTTTCCATCTGTGGTGGCAGGTCCGGCACCCCGGCCCGGCGGAACAGCTTGAGGTACGACTGGTCGGACCCGCAGAGATCCCCGTCGGCAGTTTCCCACTGGGTCCGGCCTTCTACCCGGCCTCCGCCTGGCAGGTAGGCGACGTCGTCCGGCAGAGCGTCTTCTTTCAACTCCCGGATGGTCCACGGCCAGGCAGCTACAGCGCTGAGGCCCGGCTCCTGACACGGGATGGGTCTCCGCTGCCCGCGGGCGGCGGATGGTTCAGCCTCTTCAGCCTCACGATCGAGGCGCGGGGACGCGACTATCGGGCACCCCTCAGTATCCAACGGAAAGAGACAGCGTTCGGCGATGTGCTCTCGCTCCTGGGTTACCGACTGGGACCGAAGCTCCGGCCGGGTAGCGCGGCCCAACTCACCGTCTACTGGCGAGCCGAGAAGCGCCCGGATCGCATCTTTGCCGTCTTCAACCACCTCCGCGCCGCGGACGGCACGACCGTCTGGCAAGAGGACTCCTGGCCCCAGGCGGGGATCTACACGACGAACCATTGGCTGGAAGGCGAAGTCGTGGCCGAGACCTACACGGTGCGCTTGCCGGCGGCGCTCTTGCCTGGGACGTACCAGCTCGTCACCGGGGTCTACGATGCCGCAACGGGCGACCGATTGCCGGCCACCGACACCGAGGCGCATCGACTCCGGAACGACGAGCTCATCCTCTTCGAGGTCGATGTGAGGCAGTAGGCCGATGCGCTACGCACGACCAGGAGCACCCAACCCTCTTGGTTCGCGGCAGAGCTGGCCCGGCAGCCTACTGGGACGCGACTGGCCCAGGTGGTGCACGGCAGCGCGCTATGCAATCACGATCGTGATCCTGCTGCTTGGCGCGACCCTCCGCCTCGCAGCCTTTGACGAAACGCTCATCGAGCCCGACCAGGGTGCGATCCTGGATGCCGCGTTCCAGACCGCGAACTTCCGCTACTTCCCGTTAACCGGGATGAAGTCATCCGTCGGGGTCATGCAGACCGGCGTCGTGCCACTCCTGGCCGCGATCCCATTGCTCTTCGTGAAACGCATCATCGCGGTGCAATGGTTCTTCTCGGCGCTTGATCTCCTCGCCCTGGCGTGGCTCCATAGGGCAGTGCGCGTGGCAGTTGGCTGGCGCGCCGCTTCCATCGCGGCGCTGCTCTACGCGACGTCGCCCTGGATTATCCTCTATGCTCGGACGATCTGGTACCAGACGCTCATTGCGAGTCTAGCCACAGTCGGCTTCGGATGCCTTCTTGTCCTGCTCTCGGGCAGGCGCACCAAGAGCCGGTTGTTGCCCATCGCGATGGCAAGCATTACGACGCTCGGCATGGTTCACCTTGCGGCTGCGCCCTGGGCAGCGCTCCTGATGCTGCTCTGCCTCGCGATCGCCTGGCGCAGGCGCTTGGGGCGTGCCCTGCTGATGGGCCTAGGTCTTAGTGGCCTTATTTGCCTGCCGTACATCGCCCATCTCGTGCGCGCGTCTTTCGGCGATGTGAGATACATCCTCACAGCCGGGCGGGCGAGCACAGGGATCAACACTGCTGCTTACCGCCTGGCGTCCGAGCTGATCAGCGGATCGATGATCGTGGCGAATGCCCACGGCGACCTGTGGGACCGCTCCATCATCGCATGGCCGTCCGCCCCCGGCATCGTGCTCGCGATCCTGGCAATGGGTTTCGCCTGGGCTGTGGTCACAGTCGTCACGAAACCCCGTCTACGCTCGGCGCTCCTGCTCATGACCCTCTGGACGATCACCGTGCCCACGCTCCTCCTGCGCTCCGACGTCCACCTCCAGCATTTCTATCTGATGGGCCTGTTCCCGGCGCCGTTCGTGGTCATCGGGGCGTGGGTCGAGGATGCCTTGAGGCCCAGATCACGGTCGGTCAGGCCGGGTCTACTACCCACCGTCGGGCGACTCGCTGCCGGGACGCTCTGCCTGATCGCCCTATGGTGGGCCAGCCTCTGGATGGCTCGCATCGGTTTGGAGGCACGCGGCGAGCTCGAGCGCGACACGCGCGGATGGCTGATGGATCGGACCGCTGACACGGCGACAGGCTACCTGGGGAGCGAGCCGACTGGTACCCTAATCGTCCTCGCCGACTTCGAGGGTGAGGCCTCCGCGTTCGAGTGGCTGCGCGGCTCTGCCCAGAGCGACCGGGTGCGTATTGTGCCCATCGGGAAGGGCTTCATCATACCCAGCGGGCCAACCTGCTATCTGCTTGGTCCCCGCGTGCCGCGGGAGACGCTAGGGCCGGTCGCGAACTTCATCGAGCGTCCTGAGCTGCAGATCCCTGCCAATCCCCCATGGTCGGTAATCTGTGGCGAGCGTGGCGCTCCCGACGTCACGCCGCGCGCGACGTGGGACAACGGGCTCGTGCTACTATCGACAGAAGTTGGGGGCGAGCTCGCTCCCGGTGCCGAGATCAAGATCACCCATGCCTGGCATATGCCAGGTCTGGTTCCAGGGCCTTACCACTTCTACAACCATCTGCTATTGGAGGAGAACCTCGTCGCGCAAGTCGATGGGGGCAGCGTCCCTCATTGGCACTGGCGCAGCGGTGACGTGGTGCTGACGACCTTCACGCTCGCCCTTCCCGATAGCCTACCACGCGGCGACTATGTCCTGAGGGTTGGTATGTACACCTGGCCTGACCTGGGGCGCGTCCGACTGACAACCGGCGAGGATGGGTTCGACGTCTATGCCGCTTCGCACTAGATCCTTGGGCTTTCCTGGTCCTGTGAGTGCTCTATCGCGCCGCAAGGCTCACAGGCCAACGGCGTGGCTCCCCTTAGCCCTGCTCATGCTCTTTTTCGCGCTGGGAATGCTCCAGGTCCGGCACGCATCGATCACATTCGACGAGGGACCGCACCTCGCCATCGGCTATGCCACGCTGCGCACGGGCGATCTACGTTTGCAGCCAGTGCATATACACCCGCCACTTGCCAACGTGCTGGCGGCAGCCCCACTTCTGCTGCAAGATGATCTGCCTGATCCGCGTACGATCGACGGTTGGGAGATCGCCAGTCTATCGGCGGTCACCGATGCCGTGGTCTGGTCCTACGCTGAGCCGCGGCGGATCGCGACGGCGGCGCGCGTGCCGATCCTACTCCTGGGCGTCCTCGCCGCTGCAGTCGTGTGCCGCTGGGCGCGCGACCTTGGGGGAGAGAGCGCCGGGCTCCTGGCGCTCTGCATCTACGCACTCGATCCGAACATCATCGCTCACGCAGCGCTCATCACGACGGACACCGCGGCGGTGCTCCTCTCGCTTGCGATGCTCTATGCGCTGTGGCGATTCGTGAGTGACTCGTCGCCCGACCACCGAACGACCCGGTGGAGAAAACTCGTGGCTACAGGCATCCTGCTGGGTCTGGCGCAGCTCGCCAAGGTATCCGCGCTGATACTCGTGCCGGTATCGGGGCTGTCGCTGCTCCTTGGCGCCTGGAACGAGCGCCGTGCGCTGGCCCCCGCCGTGCTGGTCGCGGCAGCCCGACTCGCGGTGATGCTGGCGGTCGCGGCGTTTTCCGTCTGGGCTGGCTACGGTTTCGAAATAGGACGAGTCGAGGGTTGGCCCCTACCCGTGCCCGCGGCGACGCACTTCAGCATCTTCCAGTCGCTCAGCGAGCACTACGCGCTGGGCCATCCGACCTTCGCGCTCGGGCGGGTAAGCACGCAGGGATGGGCGTGGTACTTCCCGCTCGCGTTCATTGTGAAGACGCCGCTACCAACAGTGCTGCTCGGGATCGCCGCGCTTGCTATTGCGATCCACACGCACAGAACCGCCAAAGCGGTGACGGCAAACCACCTATTGCGCCCGTCCGGGGCTCGTAGTAACCGCTTCAGTGGTTCCGACAGGGCGGGGCAAGCGAAAACGAAGGACCTATGCTCGCCCCAGGTGCCGGGGACCCCGGAAGGTCGCGGGCATCCAGGGGGGTGGACTATCGCGATCTTTCCCTTGCTCTACGCCGCGACGAGTCTGTTCAGCTCGGTCAACATCGGCTACCGGCACCTCTTGCCGGTACTTCCCTTTGTGGCAATCGGTGTCGGCGTGGTGCTCACGCGCCGGTCCGCCGCACTTGGGACAGTCCTGATCACCGGGCTGCTGTCCTGGCTCGCAGTAGGCACTCTCCTTACACTCCCCTACCCTCTCACGTTCTTCAACGAGCTCGCGGGCGGGCCGTCCAATGGCTACCGGGTGCTCGTCGACTCTAACCTCGACTGGGGCCAGAACCTGTGGGATCTGAGGGACTGGATGGAGGCCACCGCTGAGAGGCGCATTGCGTACGCCCACTACAGCCCCGCACAGCCCGCGACCTATGGCATCGAGGCCGACTACCTGCCACCTGACCCGCGCGCCGTGCCCTTTGCGCCCTGGCGTCCGGCGCCGGGTTTCTACGCCATTGGTGCGACCATCCTGCAGGGACCCTACGCGCCCGAGCTGAACACCTACGCCTGGTTCCGCGACCGCGAGCCCACGGCGCGGCTTGGACATGCGCTGTTCGTGTACCGCGTAGAAGCTCAGGCCGCTCCGGATTGGGCGCTTCTGTGCGCTCCGGTCACGGATGCTGACGGCGTCCGCCGCCGCGTGGGTATCCAGGGCCTCCGAGTCGTGCAGCCGCTTTGCAATCAGACGCTGGTCTATGCGGAAGGCGCCGGGCTCACCGTCCTGGTGCCCGATGGCGGATTCCCAGAGCTGGGCGAGCGGTTGCTGTCGCTCCGTACCGCCGACGGCGAGACCGCGGCAGAGGTGTTCAGCGTTTCAGGCCGGGCCATCGCGCCGCGGACGCCCGCCCCCGCCGGAACCCGGTTCGAGGGCCCCCTCACGTTCCTCGGATACACCATTCCTCCAACGCCCACGCAAGCTTGGACCTACTGGCGCGTCGCCGCAGTCCCGGAGCGCCCGCTATCGCTGATGGCGCACCTGGTCGCTGCGGATAGCACTGTGCTCGCCGTGGGTGATGGAATGGGATTTCCCCTGGACCAATGGCGCGTGGGAGACATCCTCGTGCAGCGCCATGCGTTCGAGTCCACAGATGGCGCGACAGCGCTGCAGATCGGCGGATACTGGCTGGATACGCTGGCGCGATGGCCTACCAGTGGCGGGGGAGACAGCCTAACGTTCGCCGTCGGCACCACGGGGGGCAACTAGATGCGCGTGCGGACGACGCTGTTGCGAGAGATTCGCCGGCCGCGAAGCGCCCAGGGCACCCGCAGGGCGCTTGAGCGCCCACGAACGTGGATCGCGCACGGTGCCATCCTCGCCCTTGTGCTGGGCTTCTTCGCGCAGCTCACTTTCGGGTCGACGGCGCTGTCGTTGACCTCCGATGAGCCCCCGCACATTGCCCACGGCTATCTGCTCCTGACCACGGGCGACACGTGGGCCCTTGGAGAGCACCGTCACCCGCCCCTGCTCAACATGTTGTCCGCGCTGCCGCTCCTGTTGCAGCCTGAGCGGCCAGTCGTGACAGCGGTACCGGGCTGGCGCACCGATTTCGTGGTCTTCGTGCGCGCCATGTGGCCGCTGCTCGGGCCCGTCGAGCGGCAGGCGTACGTCGCGCGCGTCCCGACGATGCTGCTGGCAGTCCTGCTGATGGCGCTCGTGGCCCGATGGGCGCGGCGATCCTCAGGTAGGCTCGGTGCCTTGCTGGCGGTCTCCGTGATGGCCTTCGACCCCACAATGGTCGCCCATAGCCAGCTCGCTACGACCGATGTCGGGACTGCGCTCTTCACGTTCGCCGCGGTCTGTCTCGCGACCAGGCCCCGGTCTGGGCTCATGGGCGCCCTCTGCGTGGGGGCGGCGACGGGCGCCGCGATGGCTTCGAAGGGGTCCGCCGCGATGGTCCTTCCGGTCGCGCTGGCGCTCCAGACCTATCATACCGTGGCAGCATCCTGGACCCGTGGCGCCGCTGAACGTCGCCGCGGACTGCAGAGGTCGGCGGCGTTGGCGCTGGTTGCCTGCCTGACAGCCACTGCCGTGCTCTGGGCATCGTATGGCTTCCGCCTGGACCCACCAACAGGCGGCCTCCGCCTCCCTCTGGCGGCCCACGTACGTATGGTACGCCTTATCCTTGGCGAGAAAGCGCGGACCGCGTTCCTGATGGGCGAGGTTCGGCAGGGCGGCTGGGCGTGGTATTTCCCCTTCGCATTCGTCGTCAAGACGCCGCTCCCGTTCCTCGTGCTCCTGGGTGTGGCAGTCCTCCTCCCCACGTCCCACCGCTGGAAGCTTCTGCGGCATCCGGCGTTGTGGCTCTACCCGCTGTCGCACCTGGGCACGTCGGTGGCGAGTGGCATGAACATCGGGCTCCGACATCTGCTTCCGATATATCCATTCCTCTACATCGCTATTGGAGGCCTCGCACGGGCGAAGCTCCCGTGCCGAGTGCGTAGCGCGCACCTTTGGGGGCCCGCGATCGGCCTCCTGGTCGGCTGGCAGGCTATGGAGGCAGCTGCCGTATTCCCGTTTGGCATCGCCTACTTCAACCAGCTTGTGGGCGGGCCGAAGAACGGCTACCGGGTCCTCGTGGACTCGAACGTGGATTGGGGCCAGTCCTTTATGGAGCTCTCGGCCTACATGCAGGACGCGGGCGTCGACAGCGTGCGCCTGAGCTACTACACATGGATCGATCCCGCGGCATATGGCGTCGCTTACCAACCGCTCCCTCCTGCAGGCGACCCTGCCGCGACGCTGGAGCACCCGTATGACCCGGCGCCCGGGATCTACGCCATCAGCGCAACACCGTTGCAGGGTGTCATGGTTTCCGAGGAGGGGCTCTACGGCTGGTTCCGCCAGCGCGAGCCCGACGCCCAACCCGGCTATGGTCTGCTCGTGTACCACGTCGACGAGCGCCCGGTGTCGCCCACGTGGCTGGCCCAATGCACGCAGCCCGCCATGCCCCTGCCGCACGAGGCGATTGTCGCGGGCTTCGGACGTGCCGACCTGCGCCAGATCGCGTTCGACTGCACTCAGGGGTGGATCCTTCCGTCGGGGGGCCGGGAGGCAGGCTGGTATGTTGTACACGACGCCGCATCGACCACCGGCTTTGTAGATACTATGGTTGCACGAAGCGGAGCCTCGCTCAGCTACAAGCAGCGGCAGCCTGGGCGGCTGCCCCCTTTCAGCATCGCCCTACAGCCGGCCGGCGTCCCACCACCTGACACATCTTTGCCCCAGGCAGTACGCTTCGGTGCGATATCCTTGATCGGGTACAAGCTCGAGGCGCCGTCAGCCAAGCAAGGTGAGACTGTCGAGATCGCGACCTGGTGGCGGGTCGAGGCCGCGCCCGGACGTCCGCTCTCCCTGATGCTTCACCTTGGGTCACCCGACGCCCCTCCGATCGCTGTCGGCGACGGGCTGGCTGTTCCCGTCGACACCTGGCAGACGGGCGACATCCTGATCCAGCGCCACACCCTCGAAGTCCCAACGAACACGGTCCCGGACGACTATGCGGTCGTTGCGGGCGCCTACTGGTTGGATACCCTTGAGCGGTTGCCGGTAGCAGACGGCGCCGAGGTAGGCGCAACATCGGCTAGACTTGCGACGGTGGAGATCCGGAGGCCATAGGGATGTTTGGACCACAGACCGAGAAGGTTCTTCAGGTTCTTCGCAGGGCCGGACGATGAACGGCCGCGTACACCTCCGTGGGCTTCAGGAATCGGTATCGTCGCTGATTCGGGATGGCCGACTGGCCATTATCGCGATTCTACTGCTCGCGGCAGGACTGCGCTTCATCGATCTGGAGCGCGTCCCGCCCGGTCTCAACGTCGATGAGGCGCTGCACGCCTACGAGGCCTACTCGATCCTGCGCACCGGGCGTGATGAATGGGGACGCATCCTGCCTATCACGTTCCGGGCGTTCAACGATTACCGGCGTCCCGCGGCTATCTACAGCGCGGTGCCGTTTGTCGCGCTCTATGGGTTGACGACGTACGCCATTCGCGCTATGGCCGCCTTCTGGGGCTGGTTGGCGATCGTGCTGACCTATCGGCTGGCCCACGATCTCTTTGACCGGTGGGTCGGACTGGCAGCTGCGTTGATGCTGACGCTCTCATCTTGGCACGTCGGGTTTTCGCGCCTCGGCGTAGAGGCATCCGGCCCATTGCTCCCAACCATCGTCACCGGCCTGCTCTGCGGGTGGCGCTGGTATCGCACCCGCAGGCGGTCGTGTCTGTACGGCGCAGCGTTGTGCTTCGGCCTCTCCCTCTACACATACACGATCGCCCAGGCTCTCACGCCGCTGCTGCTGGTCGCCATCGCGCTCGTCTTCTTCAGGCCGCTGCGCGAGGATGCCCGCGGCGCGATCGCCGCCGCCGCGATTGTCGCCGTCGCTGCCGCCCCGCTCGTCGTGGCCATTGTGACCAACGACGTCATATGGAACCGGCTGGACGCGATCTCAGTCTTCGCCGTGCCCGACACCAATGGCTGGAGCCTCGCGCTGAAGCAGTGGCTCGGGCACTTTTCGCCTGGTTACCTGTTCATCGCCGGAGACGCTTCACCGATCCACCACCTCCAGGGCTATGGCCAGCTTTACTGGATCGAGCTGCTTCTCGCGCCGTTGGGTTTGGTCCGCTTACTCCGTCGTGGTGCGTGGCTCGCGATCAGCGCAGTGCCGGCTGCGCTGACGCGTCAAGACATGGGCTCGGCAAACTCCATGCGCGGAATCGCGGGCGTGGCCGCCTGGGCGATTGTCTCGGGCGCCGGTCTGGCGATCGCTGTGCAGCAACGCAAGGAGGCGCTACGGCTGAGCGCCATCTTCGGCGGCCTCACCTTAGGAGTGCTGCTCTGGAACGCCCGGCTCGTGCTGCGAGACTACTACTCCGTGTACCCAGTTCAGTCGGCCCGGGCGTTTGAGTACGGCATCGAGCAAGCGATGGGTTATGTCATCGCCCACGAGGATGAGGTCGACACCATCGTGCTGACGGACTGGATCAGCCAGCCCCACATCTTTGCCGTCTTCTATTCAGCCCTCGACCCGGCGACTTTCCAGCAGACGCACGCACCCTATGGTGACCGCCTATCCGAGAAACTGACAGCCTGGGGCGATAAGTATCGCGTGGGCGATGTCGAGGCGCTGTACCGCGAGCTTGAGCATGGCCTCTTCGTCGCGCGACCGCATATGTTGGGCGACGCTAATCCCGAGCTGATCGTGCTGCACCCCGATGGTACGCCGGCGTTCAAAGTCATCCGCAAGTGACCGGCGATCTCGTCGGTTGTCGTGACCTGGCTGTCCGTCGTTTGTCTGGTATACTTCCCATCCGCGGCTGAGTAAGCCTACACCCCACCATCAAAGAGGAACCCGACGTTATGCACAAAGCTTTGCGCGCCCCATTGCTGCTCGTCATATCGATCGTGCTCACAGCGCTGTGTTGGCTCCCCGCTGCCCCGGCAGTGGCACAACAGGGCCCGCCCAACCTCCTCGTCAACGGCGACTTTGAGGCATGGCCGGCAAGCGGGTGGCCCTGGCAGGACGGTGTCCCGGAGGTGCAGATCAGTCCCGGGTGGCGTGCCTTCTACGTTGACACGCCGCCGGACTGGGTCACGGCACCCACGTACTGGAAGCGCCCCGAGTTCCGCGATGTGAAGAGAGCCGAGTATGCGTATCGAGTTCACGGAGGGTATCTGGCCCAGAAGTACTTCACCTTCGGGGGCCAGCATATCGCCGGGCTGTACCAGCAGGTAGGTGGTATCACGCCGGGAACACCTCTGCGCTTCGCCATCTACATGCAGACGTGGAGCTGCATGGCGGGCGCCGAATGGAACATCTGCCCGACGGGCGCCAAGTCCAACAGCCCATCACCGATGCACACCCGCGTGGGTATCGATCCGTATGGCGGCACGAGCCCCTGGTCGCCGAACATCGTCTGGTCGGCGGAGGTCAACGCCTACGACCAGTGGACGCTGTTCTCGGTCGACGCTGTGGCGCAGGCCGGAGCCGTCACCGTCTTCACCTACTCCCACGCCGACTGGTTCGACTCCGTCTTCCGGATGGCCAACGACGTCTATGTGGACGATGGCAGCCTCGTCGTCCTTGAGGAGATGCCGGAGCCGGCAGCCACCGAGGCGCCGACATCCGCCCCCACGGCTACGCCTGACCCCTCGCTACCGACTGATACCCCGGCGCCAACCGGAACGCCCGCGCCGACGCCGACCCCGCGGCCCGACGGCGCCGTGGTCTACGTGGTGCGGGAAGGTGACACGCTGAGCACCATTGCCGCGCAGTACCGGCTCACGGTTGACCAGATCCTGCAGCTGAACGACATCGCCGACCCCAACGTGGTGGAGGTTGGCCAGGAAATCGTCATCGCAGTACCCGCAGCAACGGCCACACCGATCGCGCCGACACCCACAGTCGCTCTCCCGACCGCGACGCCGACCTTCACGGCAACACCACAGCCCACGGCGACCGCACTGCCGCCAACACCGACTGCGACCCCGGCACTCGTGCCTATGGCCACCGAAGCGGCACCGACTCCGGAAGCAGCCTCGCAGGCGTCCGCATCGTCGCCCGCCAAGGGCCCCTCAATCCTGTGGCTACTGCCCGTGCTGGCGGCGGGCACCGGCGTGGGTTTCCTTGCCGGGCGCAGGCGACGGTGATGCAGCGATCTGCAGAGGATCCTAGACCCCATCGGAGGACATAACCATGAGCCGCAGAATTGCCTCTATCGCACTTGTTGCACTGCTAGCCATCGTGCTATCAGCCGGCAGCGTCGCGCTGGCCCAGCCTCACGACCTCGGGTCACCGGATCTCGCGACCAGTAGCACCGATGCAACGAACCTCCTGACCAATGGCGACATGGACGATGGCATCTTCTACTGGCGGCCAACCAACCACTACGTGGCGTTTCCCTGGTTCGAGTGGTGGGCGAACCATCTGACCATCCCCGAGTACATCGATGGCAGCAAGGTAAACCACAACCAGTGCTATCCCGAGCCGCCCCCCGGCATGCTCTGCCAGCAACTGCCCACCGGAGCCAACCACTCTCAGGGCTACATTCGCTGGGGTCTGGCGTTCGACGCCGGCATCTACCAGCCGGTGACCAGCGGGATTGAGCAGTGCACGCTCTACACGTTCACAGCCTGGAACCGCAACGATGGCGACACCTATCGAGCACAGGTTGGCATCGACGTGAGTGGTTGGATCATCCCGCTGGGCGGAGGCAGTGGGGAGTGGAACTGTCCGCCGGATCTAGGGGATGGTGACGTGATCGGTGATTCGGAGTGCCCCAACCCTCACATCGCCAGTTTCCCAGGTACGACAAAATGGTCGGCCCCCTCCAACCACCCTGCCTTCACCTGGAAGGACATCAGCATCACTGCGGAGGCGGTTGGCCCGAAGCTGTCAGTTTGGACACGCTCAGCGCCGGTCCTGGCCCAGCCTGGCCCCCAGACGACCTATTGGGACTATGCGAGCCTCGTGCGTGTGCCCTTCCCGGAGGACAGGCTTCCCACCCCTTTATCCTGGGCACCCTCGGACTTCATCTCCGTAACCAGCGTGACCGCCGATCTTGATGCGGGAACGGCTAGCATCACCTGGACCACGTCTGCTCCAGCCTCAACCCAGGTCTGGTACGCGATCCATCCGCCCAACTCACCGATCACGCCTACCTCAGGCTTGACCCACACGGTCTACTTCCCGGTGATCGCGTCCTTCCGTCCGCCATCGACCTATATGACGCCACTCGACACAACGCCCCTATTGACCCACCAGGCCACCATCTCCGGCGTGCCCGCTGGCCAGACCCTCGTGTTCGTTGCGCTCTCGCGGCGCCCTGATGGAATGGCTTGCCGGACCGAGTCTAGCGCTCTGTACGAGTTCACGATGGCCTCGGGTCTGCTAGCTACCCTGGACTCAGCCCACATACCCATACTTCTGCCCGAACCCGTCACCCTCCAACCCTAGGCGCGCGATGACGCACCGCACCGGCGCACGGCACTTCACCAGGGCCAGCCGCTGGCTGGCCCTGGTGGTGCTGTGTGGCTTCCTGGGGCACACCCTCGCGCTCGCGCGCGCAACATCCTTGACGGTCGATGAGGGCCTGCACATCGCCAGCGGCTACACCATCTGGCGCACGGGCGACTACCGCCTGATCGAGGAACACCCGCCGCTCGTCAAGCTCTGGCTGGCGCTTCCTCTGCTGCCGCTCCGTGAGCTGCCCGATCCGACAACGCTGCTGCCCTGGCAGGATGCCGCCCAGCCGACCATCGAGAGCCTACCGCTCCTACAGATGGCGCAGCAGTTGCTGTACCCACACACGCCGTTCGATCGGTGGCTCTTTCCCGCCCGCGCGATGGTCGCGCTCCTTGGCATACTGATGCTGGCTGTCATCTACCGCTGGGCTCGCGATGTTGGGGGATCCTGGGGCGCGCTCTTCGCACTCGCGCTTGCCGCCTTCGACCCCAACCTTCTGGCGCACAGTGCCCTCGCCTCGACCGACGTTGGGACGACGACGTTCATCTCACTGGCGCTCTGGCGTTCCGTAGCGTTCCTACGCCGACCGCGAGTACGGTCGGCCCTCGCCGCCGGGACCTTGCTCGGGCTCGCGCTTGCCGCCAAGTCGACGGCCTTGCTCCTCGGGCCAGCGTTAGGCCTGGCAGGACTGGCCGGTCTGGTCCAGGGCGGCCCTGCGTACCGTCGGCGGCTGCTGGAGACCACGGCGCTGCTCCTGGTCACATGCGCATGTGTCTTCTGGGCCACCTATGGGTTCCAGGTCGGTCCTGTGCCCGGGCTCTCGCTCCCCGTGCCCGCCGCAGCCCACGCCGTCCCCATTCTGCGCCTGGCATCACACAGAGCAGGGGGGCATCAGGCCTTTCTGCTGGGCGAAAACAGCACGACCGGATGGGTCACCTACTTCCCCGTGGCGTTCCTCATCAAGACACCCCTGCCCGCGCTTCTCACTATGTGCGTAGGCGCCTGCGTGACGCTCGTCCGGAGCGTGGGGCGCGGCAGGCGCCGCGGAATGGTGATGGCGAGACTGCCTGTGCCCCTGTTCGCCACCATCTACATCGTAGCATCGCTGCTGAGCCCGCTCAACATCGGCTACCGGCACCTGCTGCCGCTGCTGCCGCTGGGGTACACCGCGGCCGCCGCACTGTTGGCCTCGCGCAGGATATCGATGGCCGTATCTGTCGTGACTCGCCCTCGCCTGCAGGCTCTAGGGTTGCCGGCGCTCGCCGTCCTCTGCATCCTTAGCCAGGCAGGCGCCACACTCCGCCACACTCCCGATCTCCTCCCCTACGCTAACGCCCTGGTGGGCGGTCCCGAGCAGGTATGGCGATATCTGGCAGACTCCAACACGGACTGGGGCCAGGGATACAAGGCACTTGCGGCCTTTCAGAAAGCCCGTGACATCGATCGCGTCAACCTGGCGGCTTTCATCTTCTACGATCCGGCGGCCTACGGCGTGACCTACGAACCGCTACCTCCTACGGGCGGTGATACACCGGCCATCTTCGCATCACGGTTCGCCCCACCCGCGGGCGGCTACGTCATCAGCGCCACGCCGCTGGACGGCATTCCGCTCGCTGACCCGGAGATGTACGACTGGTTCCGTTGGCGCGCGCCCGACGCTCGGGTCGCAGACGCGCTCTACTACTACGACGTTGGAGAGGAGGAAGCCAAGACCGCCTGGGTCGTGCAGTGTACCCAGCCCGCTGCGCCGCTTGGGAAGGACGCCCTCGCCGCTGGGTTCGGCACCACCCCGCCGAGGCAGGTAGCCGTGGATTGCGCGCGAGCGTGGGTGATTCCCAACTACTCGAGTGGCCCCGGAGCCTATGTCGTTCACGGCGCGTTGCTGGGTGACACACTGAGGAACCGCCTGCATATTGACCCGCCGCAGGCCCTGGAGCCCTTCCTCGCGAGGCGTCTGGACGCTGCCGGAATCGCCTACCGCCAGCGTGCCTATAGGTCCGATCCCGCGTTCGCGGTGTTCCGGGCGGCTCACGCAGATGCGCCGCCGACCGGCGGAGGCGCGCGGGCCGGCCGGGCAGAAGCGTCGTTGGCTGGCATCGGGATGTCGCCCAAGGTCACGGGCCCGATCGCACTCGATGGTCCGTTAGCATTCCTCGGGACGCGATCCTACGGAAGGGGAGAGACGTTCGAGGTGGAGACCTGGTGGCGCGCGACATCCACGCCGACCACGCGCCCGTTCTCACTCATGGGCCATCTGCTTGGCGCAGATGGTGTGCCCGTCGGCGTCGACGATGGGCTCGGTGTGGCGCCGGAGTCACTGCGCGTGGGCGACACACTGGTAGTAGTTCACCGGTTCGACCTGCGCGGAGGCACCTTGGGCGCCTGGTTCCGCACGGGCGCCTATTGGATCGATACCATGGACCGATGGGGCGTCGGCGACGACGCCGATAGCATCTGGGTCGAGGGTATCGCTGACTAAGCTGACCGGACTGGGCGGCTCGACACCGAGGTCGACCTTGGGTCTTCAGGCAACTCGCCTGCGCCGGATCCGAGCTACGGAATAGGCTTCAGGTCTTGAGGGCCCGGCGACAGGGAGGCGCGGAGGCTGAGCAGACGCAGGAACGCTCGCCACTGCAGAATCCTACTGCGGAAACGATCGCCTCGGCGGTTACGGTGCGCTGCAGGAGCTACAGCTCCGAAATCGGCAGCCGCAACTGCAGCCTTAGCTGAAGCCCGGCCTGCTCCAGCTCCAGAAGCGCCGCCTTGCGCTCCAGTCCCC
>JALOOJ010000065.1 GCA_025454475.1 Anaerolineae bacterium | reverse complement strand
GGGTGCGGCACCTCAGGGTTGACATTGGCCCAGAAGCCATACTCCGCAGGGCCCGACTCCATCCAGAAGCTCGTAGGCATCTCCTCCACCAGGTCGATCTTAACGATGGACTTGAGGCTCTTGAATCCGTACTTCCATGGCACGACCAGGCGCACCGGCGCGCCGTTCTGGGGCGGCAGGTCTCGCCCGTACACCCCCGTCGCCAGGAGTGTGAGGTCGTGCATCGCCTCGTCGAGGCGCAGCCCTTCCACATAGGGCCAGGGGAAGCGCCCGAACAGACCCGGCATGCTCTTCTCGTCCATCGCAGTCTGGAACCGAACATAACGCGCTTGCGAGGTCGGCTCGACCTCGCTGAGTAGCCGCGCCAGCGGGAAACCGACCCACGGTATGACCATCGACCAGGCTTCCACGCAGCGCATACGGTAGATGCGCTCCTCGACCTCGAAAGCCCGCAAGTCGTCCAGGTCGAACACCCGGGTCTTGTTCACGAGCCCGCCCACCTCCAGCCTCCAGGGCGAGGTTACGAAGTGGCTTGCCAGGCCGGCGACGCGCTCCTTGCTTGTGGTGAACTCGTAGAAGTTGTTGTACCCGGTCACAGCCTCGTAGGGTGTCAGAACATTTCCCAGCTCATCCGTCGATCCGCCCGATTGGATTGGAGCAGCGGTGGGTGTTGGCGCCGCAGTCGATGCCGGCACGGGCGTGTCCGACACACCATCCCCCCCTTTAGGCGCCGGCGTCGCCTCCGGTGTTTCAGGCATCCTCCGCCCGCCGCAGGCCGACAGCAGCACCGCGCCTGCGGCTAGTTTCGCAGCACCGGTCATGAACCGCCGCCGCTCCCAATATACGTGTTCCGGCGTGATCTCCGACGAAGGTATCCGTTTCATGGCTAACCTCCTCCCACACTATACGTATGGACGAACCTCGACAATCGGGCCTCCGCACCATACTGCCCTCATTATACCGGGTCGAAGGGCGCAAGACAGCCCCACCTTGCTTTCCGGCGCCTTGCGCCTAGAATCGGCCTGCAGCAGACCCGACGCCACACTCCCAGTCTGCCAGACCGTGTACAGGAGCCCATACGTATGCAGACCGTACAACTCGGCAACGTTACCGTCAGCCGGCTCATTCTCGGCGGCAACCCCTTCAGTGGCTTCTCCCACCAGAATCCCGACCGCGACCGCGAGATGCTTCGCTACTACACCACGGACAGGATCAAGGAGACGATGCGCCAGGCCGAGGCGCTGGGGATCAACACCTTCCTGGGCCGGGCGGACGCCCACATCCGCCGTACCTTGTTGGAGTACTGGAACGAGGGTGGCGCTATTCAGTGGTTCGCCCAGACAGCCCCGGAGTTCGCCAGCCTTGCCTCAAACGTCGGTAACGCCATCGGCACCGGCGCCTCGGCAGTCTACCTCCACGGCGGGCAGAGCGACTTCTACTTCGCGCAGCAGCAGTTCGACGCCATCAAGGACTTCGTGAAGTTGGCGCGAGACAATGGCGTTGCCGTGGGCGTCGCTGGACACAACCCGCGCGTTCACGTCTGGGCCAATGAGAACCTCGATGTCGACTTTCACATGTGCTCTTACTACAACCCCACCCCACGCGACAGAAACGCAGAGCACGTGCGGGGCGCACTCGAGGTCTTCGACGAAGCCGACCGCGCTGCGATGGTCGCCACGATCCAGAACCTGCGCGCCCCCGCGATCCACTACAAGATCTTCGCCGCCGGGCGCACCTCCCCCGCGGAAGCGTTCGATTTCGTGGCGCGGCATCTGCGCCCACAAGATGCTGTTTGCATAGGGGTATACACGGGAGACAACCCGGACATGATTGCGGAGGATATACAGCTCTTCGAGACAGCGCTTGCGCAGAACTGATGGGTGACGACGCGATGCTGCGGAGCCGTGACCTCCGGCAACACGGCAGCGGGCCTATCCGGCCGTCCTTTGGCGAGGGGGCCATATACCATCCAGGGACCGAGGGGGGAAGATGACACAAGCATCTGACACCAGGAGTGAGCTTTCAACGCTTCAGAAGATCGGCTATGGCCTCGGCGATATCTACGGTGGCGGAGCCGGGACACTGATCAGTTTCTACTACCTCGTCTTCCTGACCGATGTCGTGCGCATCCGGCCTGCCCTGGCAGGCACCGTCATTCTGATCAGCAAGATCTATGATGCGCTCACCGACCCGTTCGAGGGCGTGATCGCGGACCGGACCCGCACCCGGCTTGGGCGGCGGCGCCCCTACCTGCTGGCAGGCATACCGCTGGTCTTCCTCTCCTTCTTCGCGCTTTTCTACCCGATCAGCCTTGCTCAAGAGAGCGCGCGATTCGCGTTCGTCATCGCCACCTACCTCTTCTACTCCACGGTCGTCAGCATCGTGATGCTCAACTACAACGCGCTACAGTCAGAGCTGACCCTCGACTACTTCGAGCGCACCACGTTGAGTTCAGCGCGCATCTTCTTCTCCACGGTCGGATCGATCGCTGCGGCGCTGGTCCCACTCGAGATCGTGAAGGCCTTCGATAGCGTCCGCAGCGGCTACATCGCGATGGGCCTGACCTTCGGCGTCATCTTCGCTCTGCCGTTCATTGCGACTGTCGCAACCACGCGGGAGCGTGCCGAGTTCCAGAAGCCTCCAAAGCCCTTCGACTGGCGCAAGACCTACATCCAGCCCTTCAGGACACGCACCTTCGTCTACGCGCTGCTGATGTACTTGTTTGCCTTCGTCTCTATGGATGCCGTCAGTAGTATCGTGGTCTACTACGTCAAGTATCATCTGGGCCGCGGGAGTGAGGTCAGCTTCGTCACCGGCACACTGTTGATCGCCCAAGTAGCCTCGCTGCCGCTCTTCGTCTGGCTCAGTAGGCGCACCAGCAAGCGCACCGGCTACCTCGTCGGTGCTGGAATCTGGATCGTGGCAATGTTGGTGAGCGGCATCATTACCCCCACCAGTCCCGTCTGGGCCGTCTACGTCTTCTCTGCCGTAGTCGGCATTGGCACCGGAGGCATTGTGGTCATGATCTACGCCATCTTCCCCGATATCCCCGACGTCGACGAGCTGGCAACGAGCGAACGCCGCGAGGGCACCTATGCCGCGCTGATCACGTTTATGCGCAAGTTCAGTTCCGCCTTCGCGATCTTCCTAGTCTCAAATGCCTTGTCAATCGCGGGCTACGTGCCACCGGTTGAGCAGATCATCGGGGGCAAGACCCAACTCATCGAGCAACAGCAGTCAGCGGCCTTCATCACCGCGCTAAGGTCCATCTTCGCGGGCGCCCCAATCGTGCTTCTGGCGCTGGCGCTGTTGAGCGCTCTCCGCTATCCGCTGACACCCCAGATCCACAGTCGGCTGACCAAGCTTCTCACAGCGCGCCGTCGAGGCGACCCGGAGACCGATACGATGCGGGCCGAAGCTGCCGAGCTCAGGGGACGCCTGATCGGGTAGGTCCACAGCGTCACTCCCCCAACCTTGGGTATGACTTTGGAAGCACTCTTGGACTTCGCGGAAATCGGGCTACGCCTCAATGCTGCGGTCGAGGAACATGACTTCTCGGGCGTCATACGCCTGCGGCGCGGCAACGAGTCGATCTACCAGCGCGCTGCGGGATTCGCTGATCGTGCCAACCGGATTCCTAACAGGCTGGATACCAGGTTCGGCATCGCGTCGGGCACGAAGATCTTTACGGCGCTGGCGATCGGCAAGCTGATCGAAGCGGGAAAGCTGTCATTCGACACACGCCTCGCTGATGTCGTCGACTTGGGCTTTCCCCAGTATGCGCCCGACATCACCATCCGGCACCTCCTGACCCACACATCGGGCATCCCCGACTACTATGACGAGGACAAGGTTGAGGACTTCGATGGGTTCAAGGTCAGTGTGCCGTGGTCGGAGCTCAAGGGCCCGCGCGACTACCTGCAGGTGTTCCCGAACGAACCGATGAAGTTCATGCCGGGTGAGCGCTTCTCCTACTCGAACGGCGGCTTCATCGTGCTCGGGATCGTCATCGAAGCGTTGACCGGGATAGCGTATCGCGACTACGTCGAGACCGAGATTCTCAGGCCCGTGGGTATGGCACGATCCGGATACTTCGCGATGAACAAGCTGCCTGAGGGGACGGCCTTCGGCTATGTCGAGGAGGACTCCGGCTGGCGCACCAACGTGTTCGACTTGCCCATCATCGGCGCGTCGGACGGTGGTGCCTTCACAACGGTCGAGGATATCAGCCGGCTGTGGGACGCCCTCTGGGGTTTCAGGATCCTGTCTGAGGCCACGCTGAAGGTATTCGCCACACCCTATCTGCGCGCGGAGACGTTCGGGGAAGGCGCCTTCTATGGACACGGCATCTGGTTTCAGCAGACGTCCGATGGATCAACCTACCCGTTCCTCACCGGCTGCGACGCGGGTGTCTCATTCCGCTCAGAGTACCATCCGGCAGAGAACGTGGAGATCACGGTCATCTCCAACACGACCAACGGCGCTTGGCCGATTGTCGACCGCATCGATGCTCTCCTCGGGGGCTGAGCGCACGCAGACGGTTTGCGCCCCTCTAGCCGCCGACGCGACCCTGCGCCTGCACCTCATCAACGATCGCCCGGATGCGCCGAGCGCGCGTTTCCGGACGCTTCGCCGCGTCGAGAAAACCCAGCAGCTGCTTGCGCCGTGATGGCGTCATCGCCAGGTAGGCCTCGCGGGCGCCGGGGAGCTCGAGCAATGCCGCCTCGAGATCCTCGGGGATCACGTCGACCAGCTCACGTCGCAGTGCCGCGTCCCATTGTCCGTTGGCCTTCGCCGCCTCGGCCGCAGCCAACCCGGCTGCTGCCATCCTGCCTGCGAGTGTCAAGCGACGAACCCGCTCGATGTTCGATACCGACCAGACGCTGTCGGTCCGGCGTGGGCTGAATAGCAGCAGGAACAACCGGTCATCCAAGCTGCGTGCCTGACCATCAACCCAGCCAAAGCATATGGCCTCCTCGACCGCCGCCTCATAGCTCAGCCCCGCATTCTGACGCGCCTCAGCGCCCTTCTTGGCGATAGCGAGATACACCGACGCAGTTTGCGTATGGTGCTCAACCAGCCAAGCGCGCCACTCCGCAGCGCTGCTGAACTGAAGCGACTCACTTTTGCTATCGCGCATCCGGCCCACCCCACTTCCTCGAGAACGCTACGGGATCCAAGTCACAGCCGTACTCAACTGATCTCGGACCGCGGGCAAGGTGTCACAGCGTCGTTACCATCACTATAACCGGACACACCTCGGCGACAAGACCAGTACTCAGTTAGCTTGGTTCGTAGTAACCGCTTCAGCGGTTCTGACGGCGGAAGCCGTCACTTCGAACCTCAAACGCCTTCGTAACAGACCACTAGGGTGGAGCGCTTCGAACCACTTTGCATTTCCACCAGTCCGCATAGACTGACAAGGGAACGCCGGATTACAGTAGACACAACAAAGGAGCCAACCGTGAGCGAATTACCCAACATTCCCGACAAGTGGCGCTGGTTTCCGGAAAGCCGCTACGGCGTCTTCATCCACTGGGGCCCTTATGCCGCCTATAGCCGCGGCGAGCAGGTGCTCTTCCGCGAGCATCTGGACCCACGCGAGTATGAGCGCCGCGCCTGTGCGTGGAATCCGATGCACTATGATCCGGCCCTCTGGGCCGAGACCGTCAAGCAGGCGGGCTTCCGCTATGCCGTGCTGACCACACGTCACCACGACGGCTTCTGCCTCTGGAACACGGCAACCACAGACTACTCGGTTGCCGCCCAGGCTCCAGGACGCGACTTCGTCGGCGAGTTCGTCGACGCCTTCCGCGACGCAGGACTCCGCGTCGGCTTGTACTACTCGCTGCTCGACTGGCGTATCCCCGCCTGGTTCGAGGGACCCGAGAAGAACCCCGCCGGCTGGGCTGTCATGCGCGAATACGTCCACACCCAGGTCGACGAGTTGCTCTCAAACTACGGCAAGATCGACGTGATCTGGTTCGACGGGGTCTGGCCCCGCACGCGCGAGGATCTGGACGGCGACCGTCTCGTCGCACGCATGCGCGCCCTCCAGCCCGGCATTCTCATCAACAACCGCCTGGGCGGCAAGGACACCGGCGATATCGGCACGCCCGAGCATCACATCACCGCTGAAGACCGGCTGTGGGAGTCGTGCCAGGTGACCACCTGGCGGCTCTGGGGCTATACGACCGGCGAGCGCTGGCGGGAGGCCGACCGACTTCTGGATATGCTCTGCGAGTGCGCCCACAAAGGCGGCAACCTCCTGCTCAACGTGGGGCCACAGGCCGACGGGCAGCTCCCGCCCGAGTTCATCACGCGCGCACTCGATGTCGGGCGTTGGCTCGACGTCCACGGCGAGGCCATCTATGGCAGCGACGGCGGTGACGTGACCGAGTTCATCACCCATGGCTGGCAGACCACCAAGGGGAATGCGCTCTATCTGATCTTCCGTTTCTGGGATGGCAACCCCACGCTCCGTGTCGCCGACCTCGTCACCCCCGTCGAGCGCGTCGAGCTCCTGACGACCGGGCAGGTGTTGCCCTTTGAGCAGCGCGGCGAGGAGCTCTTCATCCACGGCCTGCCGCGCATCGCGCCAACTGAGCTCTTCCCTGTCGTCAAGATCACGTGCTCCGGCAAGCCCGAGGCCAACCAGTGGGGGCGCGAACGTCTCTGGGGTGGCGATCCCCAGCGCGTTGCCGACTGGGCGCGCCAGCGCGGCGAGACTGCTGCGGCGTTCAACGGTTAGCCGGGAGCAGGACCTGACCAGCACCAATCCCATATCACGGATCACCAAGCCCTGAAGACAAGGAGACCCAAATGTCACGAATACCCATCGCACTGCAGCTCTATTCCGTCCGCGAGGCCTGTCAGGCCGACTTCCCCAAGACGCTCAAAGCCGTCGCTGATATGGGCTACGAGGGCGTCGACTTCGCCGGCTACTACGGCTATGAGGCCAAGGCCATCCGCACGATGCTCGACGACCTCGGCCTGGGCGTCGCGGGCTGTCACACCGGGATCAACACCTTGACGGGTGATGAGCTCAAGCAGACCGTCGAGTTCAATGCCATCCTCGGAAACAGGTATCTCGTCGTGCCCTGGATCCCCGAGGAGCACCGCAGCTCGCCCGAGGCGTGGCGGCGCACGGCGGATCTCCTCAACGAGATCGCGGCGAAGCTGGAACCCTTCGGGATGGTCACAGGTTACCACAACCACTGGGAGGAGTTCGCACCCTTTCCGACCGGACAGATCGGTTGGGACATCCTCTTCAGCCATACCCGTCGCGGGGTCATAATGCAGATCGACCTCGGCAACGCGATGCACGGCGGCGCCGATCCCGTGATGTACCTCAAGCGCTACCCGCGCCGCGCGACGACGGTCCACCTCAAGGAGTACGCCGCAGACAAGGAGCTTGTCCTTATCGGCGACGGTGACGTGAAGTGGAAGGAGGTCTTCGACGTCGTCGAGGGCCAGGGTGCCACCGACTGGTACATTGTCGAGCAGGAGAACTACCCCTACCCGCCGCTCGAGTCAGCCGAGCGCTCGCTCAAGGCGCTTAAAGCGATGGGGAAGTAGTCGGAATCAAGAATCAGCGAATGGGAGAATAAGCGAAGCGATGCCCAAGACGTTCCGTAACCCGATCTTGCCCGGGTTCTACCCGGATCCGTCGATCTGTCGGGTCGGTGAGGACTTCTACCTGATCACGTCGTCGTTCGAGTTCTTCCCGGGCCTCCCGATCTTCCACAGCCGGGACTTGGTGCACTGGCGCCAGATCGGCCATGTCCTCGACCGGCCCGAACAGCTCAACCTCGATGGCATCCGGCCGTCGGGCGGGCTCTACGCGCCTACGATACGCCACCACAAAGGCACGTTCTACGTGATCAACACGCTGGTGGATGGACTGGAGAACAAGGGCAACTTCGTCGTCACAGCCACCGAGCCGACCGGTCCCTGGTCCATCCCCTACTGGTTGGAGGACGCACCGGGCATCGATCCGTCGTTGCTCTTTGACGATGACGGGCGGGTCTGGTACGTCGGCAACCAGCACGCCTTCGAGGGGCATTACGAGGGCCACTGCGTGATCTGGCTCCAGGAGCTCGACCCCGGGGCGATGCAGCTCACGGGCGAGCGGTTCGTCCTCTGGGATGGGGCGCTGAAGGGCGCTATCTACGCCGAGGCGCCCCACCTCTACAAGATCGATGGGCGCTATTACCTGATGATCGCGGAAGGCGGCACGGGACACGACCACGCCGTGACCATCGCGCGGAGTGACACGATCACAGGGCCATACCAGGTCAATCCCCGCAACCCGATCCTCACCCACCGGCACCTGGGCCGCGACTACCCCATCGTCGGGACAGGCCATGCCGACCTAATCGAGACCCAATACGGCGAATGGTGGCTGCTCGCGTTGGGGATGCGGCCCTACGATGGCTACTACTACAACCTGGGTCGCGAGACCTTCCTGGCGCCGGTGCGCTGGGAGGATGGCTGGCCCGTCGTCAATCCCGGGAAAGGCCGGATCGAGACCGAGGGCACGGCGCCTAACCTGCCCGAGTGCACCTGGCCCTCACGCCCAACGTGCGACCACTTTGAGCGAAGCTACCTTGGGCTGGAGTGGAACTTCCTGCGGACCCCACGTGAGCCGTTTTGGAGCCTCGCTGAACGCCCGGGCCATCTCCGGCTGCACCTGCGCCCGGAGCAGATCACCGAGTGGACCAACCCCAGCTTCGTCGGCAGACGTCAGCAACACAAGACCTTTGCCGTGCGCACGGCGCTCGACTTCGAGCCGGCGTCATCCCACGAATGCGCCGGGCTCGTCCTCATCCAAAACGACCGGTACAACCTAAGGGTTGTCTGCACTCAGGATGAGGCAGGCCGGCGCGTCGTGCGCGCGACCAAATGCCTCAACGGCATCGAATCAGGGCTCGGCGAGATCGCGCTTGCCGAGGGGCGCCTCTACCTCAAGGTTGAGGCCCAAGGACAGGACTACGGCTTCTATGCCGCGACCGAGCCGGAGGCGTGGGCGCCCGTGGCGGAACACGTCGACGGCCGGCTGCTCAGCACCCCGATCGCGGGGGGCTTCACCGGTGCCTACATCGGGCTGTATGCCAGCAGCAACGGCGAACTGAGCGATACGGTCGCGGACTTCGACTGGTTTGAGTATCAGGGGAGCGAGGTGTCACTCGGCATTAGGTAGACCAAGGCGCACGGCAGTGACGACTCGGCGTCGCTGCTGTGCGCCTTCTGACCGCGGGCAACTCCTGACAGAGACCTGACCAAGCGCTGACAGCGCTGCTGGCCAGGCTTTACTCAGAGGCGAGTTGCTCCAGCACCCGCTCCTTGATGGCCTCGATGACCAGCGGATGGTCGTTCCAAGCTCCCAGGTTGATCAGAGGGATCCCCTCGGGCACATCGGCCTCGTGGATCAGCTCCGGCACGTCGTACTGGCTGTGGATTGAATCGGCGCTGATCGCGGCCGAGAAGTAGATGATCTTCTCAACACCACGCCCCACGAGCTCCTCCACGATCTTGGCCGGTTTGGGTTGTTTGAACTCCATCCATGCCAGGCCCATATTCTCGCGATCGTAACCATTCTCCGCCAGCAGCTCCAGGACGCGGCGGCGGAACTCGAGCTCGTGCTCGGTCTCGGTTGCGAACTCGCGATCCCACTCATCCGGTTGCCCATGCCCAACAAGCAACACACCGACGTCTGCGGGGTCCGTATCGCCGATGGCCGCGTTAGCCTTCTCCAGGAAGGCACGATGCAGCGTTGCCGAATCCCATAGCGGCCCGGTGAAGGCGATCGTGGCACCATAAGCCTCTCCACCTACCTCGTGGATCTGCTCCTCGCCTTCCGCCGTGTGGTTGGAAATCGAGACGAACACCTCCGCCACCACAATCTCGCTGGCGCCCTCATTTAGCGCCTGGATGAGCGCGGCATCGGGCCTTGGGTCGTCATCCAGGAAGGACGGATAGACTTTCAGATCCGGGTACCCTGCGGCACGCAGCGTCTCTTCGAGCCGCCGTGCCATTTGTAGGTGCATCTGACGGTGATGGCTCTGGCCTACCTGGAGATAGGCGTTTCGCAGCTGGTAGATGAAAATGGGACGCGCAACGAGGGGCACGAACGGGATGTCCTGCTTGTCGAACTCCCGGAACTGATTGAGCCAACCGATCGGATTATAGGTCTCAGGTTCACCATGCGTGAAGTACACCACAGCACTGTGCCCATCTCCCGGATCACCAACCGCTCTGGTCAGCTCCGGTACGAACCGGCTGTCCTCTCGGGCCAGCACCGCATTAGCCCGCAACGTATAGCCGAGACCAAAGCTCAGGACAGCCACGACGATGCCAAGCAACAGTGCCTTGCCGCGTTGGCTCACGGCAAGCAGAACAACAACCAGGAAGACGCACAGCAGGGCCAGCAGCAGCTGCAGACTCATCTGCAGCGGATGAACGGTCAGGTAGTTGACCAGGAATAGACCTCCGGCAAAGGCCAGAACGGCCACGAACATCCACTTCATCATTGCAGGCAGATCCATCTTGTCCTCCACTTACTGGATTGTCTTGCCTCTTGGCCCTCTGCACGAGCCCCTGCCGACGCCGTCAGGGCGTCTCGAAGGAAATCGCACACGTCATGCCCCAACGCAGCCTTGAATCGACTTCATCCAACCGCAGGTGAGCAGTGTAGGTCACATCACCGCGCTTGTCCTCGAAGAGACCATCGACGGTGACCACCTCGCCGGCGAACGCGGCGTCCGGAAGGGCATCGACAACGACGCGAGCTTGCTGTCCCGTACCGACACTCACAACATCGATCTGGGTCAACGTATCGGTCTCGACCCACCACTCCGAGAGATCGGCGAGCACAACCGCCGGCGCAGCAGGGCTGATCAGTTCACCCATCCTGGCATACACCGCGATCACAGTCCCAGCCATCGGCGCCTTCAGCGTCAGCGCCTCCAGAGCCGTCTTTGCCGCGGCGAGCTGCGCCTCCGCGACACGAATGCGCCCATCTGCTGCTGCGATCGCATCCGGATCGGGAGCATCCTCGATGCGGTCAAGCGCCGCCTCAGCCACCCGCACCTGATCTCGGGCGGCTGACTGGGCATCGCGAGCCAGGTCGAGCCGATCGGCGCGCGCGAGCTCAGTCAGCGTCGCTGCAACCCGCACAGCCTCCTCATAGGCAAGCTGTGCGTCCGCTAGAGCGACCTGGAGCCTCGCGCGTGTGAGGTCCGCCGGCGCGCGGTCAACGACATCGTCATAGGCCTCCTGGGCATCCTCCAGAGCCGCCTCAGCCAGCATCACCCGTGCCTCCGCACGCGCAGCCTCAGCCTCAGGCGATGCGCTGTCCAGGTACGCCACTTGCTGTACGGCCTCCCGAACCGCCTGACGCGCGGCAACCAAGGCTTGCTCTGCACGGACGCGCTCGGACGCCAGCTGTTTGCCCAGCGCTTGCCGCGCCTGGTGCGCCGCCAGCAGCTCCAGTTCCGCCGCCGCGACAGCCGCAGCAGCCTGCGCCTCACCCCCGAGACGAACGAGGCTATCACCGAGCACAACATCATCACCCGGTCTGACCAGGACCTCCGCCACAGGTCCGCTTGCGGCAAACGCCAGCCTCACCGTGGCCTTGGGGACAAGCCGTCCGTCGACCGAGATCGCAGCCTCAGGAATCGCGGCCTCAGGGGCGACGACGGCTGGCTCAGTGGCTGGGGCGTCCGTCCCACAGCTGCCGACCATAGCACTCACAAGCACAATCAGGCATATCAGCCTGGGCATCGAGTATCGCATAAGCAAGGCCCTCCCTATCGTCGGATTTTGGTCAGCATCGGTCACTCATAATGAATCGCGTCAAGGATCCGGCTGCGCGCAGCTCGAAGCGCCGGGAATAGCGCAGCCAACTGCGAGACGAAGATGGAAACGACAACAGCCGCCACCACACGGTACATCGCCAGGATATAGGTGAGACGATAGCCGGACATCGCCGTCATCGCGAGCATGAAGACGCGCGACAGGACCACACCGAAGACAAGACCCAGCAGGCCGCCGATCGTGCCCATCAGGGCGGCCTCGGCGAGAATCATCGCCACGATCTGCAGCCGCGTCATACCCACACAACGGAGCATACCGATCTCGCGAGTGCGCTCGCTCACGTTCATTGCGATCGTGTTCGTGATGCCAAAGAAACCCACAAGCATCGAGATCAGGGCCAACACATCGAACATCCCAAAGGCTTGGCGCATAAGACCGTTCACACGCTCGAGCAGCGAGGCATTCGAGGCGATGATGAGCTGATCACGGCTCCGCGACGTGCGCTCGATTCTCTCCTGGACCTGCGCCACATCCGTCTGAGGCTCGACCTTGACCATGAAGGCATTTGCGCCGGACTGGCGAAAGTGGCGCCCCATGTCAGACCAACTGCCCTCGACGACCAGACCCTGGTTGTAGTAATCCAACACGACCGCGGCGACGGCAAATCGGCGCCTGCCCGTACGGGTCACGAGCGTGATCTCATCTCCGGCGTGCACGCCGGCACGCTCCGCAAGCACGCTGGAGAGGAAGACCGTATCACCGCCAGCCAACTGGCGCAGCGCGCCCACCTCGTCAGGCACCGCCTCGGTGTAGACGAAAGAGGTCACCTGAGCGTGAGAGGCCGGATCAACCGCCATGAACGTGATCTTCTCGACATCACCCTCGGGCTTGACCCAGTCCACCTCAAAGTAGCGCACAGGCGTCACTGCCGCGACGCCCGGCACGGCCTCCAGTCGCTTCCAGACCTCCTTGCCCATCGGCAGCGACGATGTGACATAGAGATCACCACCCACGTACCCCTGTAGCCAAACATCCAGATCACCTTTGAAGGAATCAGTCATCGCCCAGACGATAACCATCATGGCGACCCCGATCATGAGCGCCGCAACAGTAAGCGTCGTGCGTGCCCGCGCACGCTGCAGGTTTGCACTGCCCAGGCGACCGCTGCCGCCATAGAGCCACCCCGCGGCTGGTCGGAGCAGGCGCTCCCACGCGGCCACGGTCACAGGAATCATCAGCGCGCCACCCGCGAACGAAGCGAAGACGACCAGGCTCCCCGCGCGGAACTGCACGTCGTAGGGAAATGGATTGGCGACCAGTACAGCCGTAGATATCGCCAACAACACAGAGCCCGGTAACCAGCCCTTCCGGATGATCCAGCCTTCGCGACGAGCGCCGCGGACACGCAGCGCCTCCAACGGCGAGATGCGACCCGCCTGCACCGCGGGCACAACGGCAGCGATCACTGCCACAAGGATGCCAATCGCCGACCCAAACACGACAATATCCGCCTGAACCTCGACGCGACTGAGATCCTGGTTGATCATAAGCGCCATCGCGCTTGTCAGGCCACGCGCCAGAAGGATGCCCAACCCGGTGCCAACACCTGACCCGACCACACCAAGGCCCACTGCCTCGATCAGGACCTGGCGGGTCACCTGTGAACGGGTCATGCCGATGGTGCGCAGCGTTCCATACTCGTGCGTCCGCTCGACAACGTTCATCGAGAATGAATTGAAGATGAGGAAGGCGCCTACAAACAGAGCGATACCACTCAGGAAGTTCAGACCAATCTGGTAGTTTCCAAGCATCTGCGTCATGCGCTGGCCCTGCGCAGCGGGATACACGACGGCATAATCCGCTCCCACGTGCGCTTGTAGCTCGTCCTTGAGCCGTGCCAGCCGCGGCCCGGAGGCACTGCTGGACTTGACCACCAGGTCGATCTGATCAACCTTGCCATCGCGGTCGTAGAGCCTCTGTGCCGTAACGAGCGGAATAGCTCCGAAGGCGCCGTTATTCAGCTGACCCGCACCCTCTTTCGCTATGAGCCCCACCACTCGCAGGGACTCCACGGCGCCGCCCGCGACGACCTGGATCGACCGTCCGACAGCAATGTCATTGTCCTCTGCGAAGCTCTGCACGAGAACGACTTCGTAGGCATGAGGATCCTCGGCAAGGAATCGCCCTGCGGTGATCTGGTAGTCGCGTACCAGGATGTCGCGCTGCGCATCAACGCCATAGAGCAGTAGACCGCCGGTGGAGGTTCCGAAGAAGTCCAGACCGATCTCGCCTGTGCTGACTTGATCAGCCAATACCGTAAACAGCTGCAGCGTGGGGACAGCGTTATCCACCTCTGGGTGATCCGCCACGCGACGCAGTAGGGTCTCGGGGAATCCCTTGGCATCGGCGTCCTGGGCCACGATCACCAGACTGGCCCTGCCGGAAGTGGTCTCAAACAGGCGCGTGATTGAGAGCAGGGCCGTGCGGTTGGTGATCCCAATCGCCAGAATCGTCGACACGCCCAGGACAATGCCGAACGCGCTCAGCAGCCACCGGGTGGGCCGAGCGCGTAGCGAACGAAGGATGAGCAGCCGGGTTAAGCGCACAGGTGTGCTTAGCCTTAGGGACTTCCGTTGGCCGGCAAGTCAGCCGCGGCAGACACCGTCGGCCCCGGATCAGTCTCGAGCGCCTGCATCGTCTCGATAATCCGTCCCAGGCTCTGTCCGGCAGGTTCCTCTCCCACCAGGTGCAGCTCTCGGATGATCTGCCCATCGCGGAGGAAGACGACCCGATCAGCGTACGATGCAGTGCGCGGATCGTGCGTGACCAGTACGATGGTTTGGTCCAGCTCATCACACAGCCGACGCAGCAGATCCATGATGACCAGCCCGGTCCTGGAATCCAGGTTGCCGGTGGGCTCGTCAGCCAGCAGGATCGCCGGTTCAGTGATCAGGGCCCGCACCAGAGCCACGCGCTGCTGCTCGCCTCCGGACAGCTGCTCAGGCTTATGGTGCCGACGATCCTCCAACCCCACCAACCCCAACAGGCGCTCAAGACGCTCCTGATATGGCTGCAGGTCCTTGCCATCGATGAGCAGCGGCAGGCAGATATTCTCCTCGGCCGTCAGCGTGGGAAGCAGATTGTAGAACTGGAAGACGAAACCGATGTTGCGCCGTCGCAGCAGCGTTATCGCGGTGTCATTGAGCGGTTCAAGCGCCTGACCTGCCAGGGCAACCGTGCCACCCGAGGGCCTGTCCAACCCCCCGATGAGGTGCAAGAGCGTGGACTTACCGCTCCCCGATGGCCCCATGATGGCCACGAACTCCCCCTTCTCAACGCCAAAGTCAACTCCGGCCAGCGCCATGACACTGCGCTCGCCCATACGGTAGGCCTTCGTCAACCTGGAAGCGTCCAGGACTCGCATCAAGGGACCTCCTGGTGCAAGATCACCTCGCCGGTGTAGCCATTGACCGTCACCGTGGCCGACTCGGGCAGGGTCAGCGCCCCCTCAACAGACACGACTGCTGGAAGGCCATACTCACGGGCGATAATGGAGCTATGTGATAGCATGCCACCTGACTCGGCAACGACGGCGCCTGCTCGGGCAAAGAGCGGCGTCCAGGCCACATCGGAATAGGGAATCACGAGCACGTCGCCCGCTGCCAACTTTCCGAACTCAGCCATTCCACGGACAAGCTTCGCGGGGCCGGTATAGTAACCCGGCGATGTCGGGGTGCCTTGGAGCAACTGCCCTAACTGCGACTGCGGTATGAAGGGCGGCGGGTCGTCACCGTAGATCACTGAGGGTAACTGCGCGTCGCGGCTGTTCTCCATCTCGCGCTTACGCCGGTCGACCAACGACGCAAGATCCTCGCCCGCCCATTCCCCCGCGTACCACCTTCGCACCTCGGTCTCATAGAGGTAGAAAACGTCGTCGCGCTCCTGCAGCGCACCACCAGCCACAAGCCGATCGCCCAGCGCCAGAAACCTCGCCCGGATCAACCCCATCCCCTGTGTATACGCGGCGCTGATCGCATCGCGCAGAAAACGGAAGCGCTGAGTTCTGCGATAGATAAAAGCCAACCAAGCACGACGCAGTCCGCGCAACGGAAGCATGTCAAACCGAACGCGATTTGCCTGCGCAGATGCGAGCACCGGGTAGTCGGCAACCATCCTCAGCACCATCTCAGGGCGCTCGCGCCAGGTCACATTGGAGAAATCCGTCGCACTATCGCTCAGATGCCCGAACTCCGCCAACAACGCATCAATCGCCCCCTGATAATCAGCAATGCCCTCAAGGTTTCGGAAATCAGCGTAAGTAGATTCCCGTATCCGCTGCTGCATAGCGTCGTCGAGCTCGCGGAAGGCGGCATTGAGTTTCATGATTCTGCCCGGCAGATCATAGCGCTCAATACCCTCAATCCCACCCACAAGATCTACCGTCCCACTATCGATTCCCGCACGCGCCAATCCCTTGCGGAGTAGCGCCTCGTAGGCCCGCAGCAGCAACGGCACGACGATGTTGTAGTAGATCAGGCCGCAGTGCACCTGGAACAGGGCATCGAGTCCATGTAACACCGCCGGGCCATCGAGATCGTCGGACGGTTGTACCGGCAGACCGCCGTAGTGCTGCTCAGTCGCGAACAGAGTACCCTCGGCGCGCCTGTGGAGTGTCCACAGCCTGACGCCAAACCGCACTAGCCTCGGCAGGTGCCGCATCATCCCCATCATGGGCATGGAGCGTCGCCGTTTTTCGGCTTTGGTCGTGACCCCAACCATGCGATCCAGAGAGTCGGGCGGCATTCCCATGCTCTCAAAGATCCGCCCAAAGGCCCCGGTGTCGAAATAAGTGCGGTAGTGGAACTGCCTCGCCAGGCTGACCGGATCGATGTCGTTCTTACCGATCACCTCCGAGATCAGGCCAACCCACGCGCCATTCGTCTGAGGTACATTGACCGACCAAACAAGCGGTTTGGTCATCCCCGGCAGCATTTCCTTGGAGATGGCGTTGGACCAGATATGTGTCTGTTGCGCCGGCGCAGCGCGCCGCACCTGGAGCCAGTGCACGCCCCGCCCGTCCCAGGCCCACTCCAGATCGACGTCAGCAGCCAGCCTACGGGCGATAGTCCGGGTCTGCTCTGCAACGTCAGTCACCGCTTCCATCAATCCATCCAGCGATTGCACGGCGCCCGGGTCAGGCACCTGCGTCCAACAGCCCGAGCGATTTGCCCAGTGCAGCGGCGTGACGCCATCCTGCACAAGTGCCGTACCCTTCCCACGCACAGCCTCAACCACCACCTCGTCGCGCCCCGTCACCGGGTTTCGGCTGAAGGCTACGCCGGCTGCCCTGGAATCGACCATCTCCTGCACGATGACCGCCATTTCCAGACCCTCGACCGGATGGCCCGTGTGCTCGAGATAGGACGTTACCGCTTCGGAATGGGCCGTAGCCCAGACCGACCAGATGGCCCGCATTACGTTATCGACTCCGCAAGCGTCCAGCACAGTCCTGAACTGCCCGGCGAAGGTCCGGTGGGCGCCATCCTCGATATTGGCCGAAGACCGCACTGCATAGGCTAAGGTCGGGTCCAGCGCAGCACCGAGCTCCCGTCTCAGTTGCGCTACCACGGCTTCATCATTCGCCAGGTAGCGCCGGTAACCCTCATAGGACACGACCCACGTCCTGGGCACGCGGAGGCGTAGCCGCTTCAACTGCAGGAGGCCGACCACCTTCTTGCCCACATTGTCGGGCAACGTCTTCCTGTCAAGCGCGTAGACTAGCCTGGTGTCCACTAGTGCTCACGTCTTGCCGCGTCGGAAGAAGCGCATCATCTTAAGCATGCCGCGTCCCATCGGTGTCGTGTCCATCACCGCGCCCATGTCCACAGCTCCCAGCTTACGGAGCCGCAGGTATTGGCGCAGATCGGGGATCATCGCGACGACAAAGAGGCCGCTGACGATTAAGGCATACAGCACATAGATCGGGTCACGCGTCGTGAACCACAGCCAGGGAATCATCAGAAATAGCCCCGCCATATAGGCGAAGATGAAGTCCTGCAGCACCAGCAGACCAAAGAGGAGCCCGCCAAGGGCACAAACGAGCGCGCCGACCCAGTCCACGACGAGCAAACCACCGTATGCAGAGGAGATCCCGCGCCCGCCCTTGAAACGGCCAAACACGGGCCAGTTGTGACCCACCATACCCATCACTGCGGCGACCAGGTGAGCGTATCCGCCAGGATAGAGCAACCTAAGGATAAGGACGGGCAGAAACACCTTGGCAATATCGACCAGGCCAATCGTGCAGCCTGCCACAGCGCCATACTCCATCGACGCCGCCGCGGCCCCCATCGAGGTCACTGTGTAGGTTTCCTGTGTGCCCGGAACCGGGACCTCAATGCTCCCCAAAGCCGCCTTCCGGCCCAGCAGAATGCCAGCGAGGCGCGAAACAGGGATCGATCCGGAGATGTAGCCTGCAATGGCCGCCCAGACGTAGGGTGTAACGTCCACTTGGTTCCTCCCGCCAGCACCACCTAGGGGTCAGTTGTGTTGGTTCGTAGTAACCGAGTCATCGGTTCCGCTTCCGCCCAGTCTGCTGGGCGCGCCTGCTGAGACACCGGAACGACTGAAGTCGTTACAACGAACACCAAACAATGGTTTAACTGACCAATCGAGTGCACCTAGCTTGCGTAAACCAATTATAGGGCCATCTGCTCCATATCACAACCTCGCATCAGAGACTGGAGACCTTGTGCATCGCTGGCGCTTGACCTAGACGGTCATCTCAGTCACCAAAAAAGCGTGCGCAGCTCCACCAAGAACTCCCGCAGGCCTGTCAGCAGGGCCTGCAGCCCCGGTTGCTCGTCCAGCGACACTGCGATGTCGATGGGCATCCGCACAGGCATCTCGACCTCAAAGGGAAAGTCCATCGTCACGGGCACCGTGACCGTGGTACTCACATCCACACTGGTATCCACGTAGACATTCGTGTTCACCGGGACATTGAACCTCTGGGCACCGAGGATCGGGATGTTGATCACCACGGGGACCGTCCCCCGAAACGGAACGCTGCCCTGGAAGGGCACAGTCCCCTGAAAAGGGAACACGATCGTCTGACTGATCGGCACGGTTCCGGAGTAGGCAATCGTGTCGGAGAAGACGTAAGCGAAGGCCACCTCACCCAACGCAGCCTCATCCATCCCCGCGATGGCGGCATCGACCATCTGAAGGCCTGCCTCGCGCGTCGCCAACAGCCTCTGGATAAGGAGGCCGTTGACCACCAATGAGAGCAACGCAAGCAGCAATGCCACCGCGGCGACCGTGAGCGCCACCCAGATGCCGGACTGCCGGCGGCGCGTTTTGCCTCCCCTACCTACCGGGGTACCGGACTCTCGCTCCTGTGACGGAGATGACACGGAAGAGGATCGTTCTGGCCCGCCAACTGCGTGAGGCATCTCCCGCACCGTAGGAGACGGACGCGGCGCAGGCTGATTGGGATCATCCATGGCAACACTCCTTCTGTGCGTGTTCGATTTCGAAGCCTATCCCGGCGCTTCACGAAGCAGCGGGCGATGGGCTCCGGCGCCGGAGCGACGGTTCCACTCCAGTGCGATGGCCGTCGCCGAGGGGCTGTGTGTGTGACGCCACGTGTGTCGGGCCCTACTCAACAAGCGCGCCGGGCTGTTCAGACGAGCAATGAGCCCCCGCGCTCCCACCTGCAACTGGCGCGGCGTCATCTGCGCCGGGCGGAAGCAGACATTATCCTGGGTATAGTACATATAGTCGTGGGGAAAATCCGTGTAGAGCAGGCGCTGCTCTGCCTGCATACGCTCCCAGAGATCCGTACCCGGCGTCGGCGAGAGCACATTGATCAACGCGCAGTCTAGTTGCGCCGCCAG
>JALOOJ010000210.1 GCA_025454475.1 Anaerolineae bacterium | reverse complement strand
CGAAGGCTCAGCCCCGCGGACAGCATCGCCGACTCGACGTGCCACGTACCGGGCAGCACGTGGCAATAGCTGTGCATCCGTAGTCTGGGCGCGTCGACAACCGGCAGTGACGTCGGCGCGAATAGCTGTCCGCCCGTGCCGATGGTGGATGAGACCACACCCGGAGCGACCACGCCGTTGCCCAAGGCCTGCATCGCCTGGTCGCTGCCGCCGAAGATGATGGGAATCCCCGGCACGAGGCCGGCGGCCTTCGCCATCTCCGGGAGCAATGTTCCCGCCACGTCACAGGAGTTGTATATAGGTGGCAGGGGCCCTCCGTCCAACTCCAAAGCCTCCAGCAGCGGCGCGCTCCACAGCCGGCGAAGTGGGTCGAAGAGTGACGTCGATCCTGCGTCGCTGGGTTCCGTCCCCACCGCACCCGTTAGGCGATACCGGACGTAGTCCTTGGGGAGCAACAACCAGCGCGTCGCGTCGACCACGCCAGGTTCACAGTCGCGTAGCCAGAGCCAGGTTGGGAGCATGAAGCCGGTCGCCACCGGGTTGCCGGTCCACGCGGCCAGCCGCTCGTCGCCCAGGGTGGTCAGAACGTGCTCTACCTGTACTGACGACCGTTGGTCCGCCCAGATCACGGCCGGACGCAGCGGGACTCCTGCCGATCCAACGGCCACCGTACCGTGCATCTGGCCTGCCAGCCCAATCGCCTGGACAGCCTCTGGAGCCACACCCGCCGCAGCCACAGCAGCGCGCATCGTGGCCAAGGTCGCGCGCAACCACGCCTCAGGGACCTGTTCAGCCCAACCAGGGTGCGGTGTGTCGACCGGCGTGTCGTGCGCAGCAAGCCCCAAGACGTCGCCGTCCGGTGACAGCGCAACGGCTTTGGTGCTGGACGTGCCGATATCGACGCCTATGAGAACAGCCGAGACTGCGATCGCTACCTCCGGAGAGTACCAGGCTTGGGCCGGTCGACTCCGGAGTCTACACCACATCAGGCAGCCGGCAATCGGTGGCGACGCGTATGCCTCAGACCTGGCGTTGCCCTCACCGGGAATCTGGTATAGTTCACCACATGCGACCCATACACTATATCATGGTGATCGTCGTCCTGTTTCTGCTCGGAGCCTCGCTAATTGCGATTCCCAACATCGTGCGTGCACTTCCGGGGCGCTACGCGAGTCTGCTGCCTGAGCCATTGCAGGAGCTGCGCCACAGCGATCATCCGATCACGCTACCCACGCCGGAAGGCACCGTCGCACAGGGCACACTGTCGTCGACCTCAACACCGACGATGGCGCCATCCGCAACGCCCACGGTGGTGCCCACAGACACACCGCTGGACACCATCGAACCCACAGAGACACCCGAACCTACCGCGACGCCCACTCCTACGCCTACGCTGCCAGCCCAGGCGCGGCTAGAGGGCGGCCGCCACGAGCGTCAGGGCTGGAACAACTGCGGCCCCACCACACTGGCTATGGCTCTGTCCTTCTGGGGCTTCGACGACACGCAGCATGACGTTGCCCCAGTGCTGAAGCCCGACCCGGAGGATAAGCATGTCGGGATCCATCAGATGGCCGAATATGCCGAAGGGCGCGGGCTCCACGCGATTATCCGCTCCGGGGGAACGCTGGACGGGCTCAAGCGATTGCTGGCGGCCGGGTACCCGGTGATCATCGAGAGCTGGTATGTACGCGACGCTCGCGACCAACTGGGGCACTACCGTCTCGTTGTCGGCTACAATGATGCCGCGCAGCTATTCGATCTGTATGACTCACTCTATGACCCACCTACCGCGATGGGATACCAGGAGCTCTACGAGCTCTGGAGGGTGTTCGACTGGACCTATCTGATTGTCGCACCCTCGGATCGCTGGGACGAGGCGCTCGCGCTCATTGGTCCGGACAACGATGACGGCGCGATGTACGAAGCCGCACTCAACAGGGCACTGGCCGAGGCCGAAAGCCCACCCCCGGCCTGCGTGGCCTATGCTGCGTGCGACGACTGGGTCACTTTCTCCTGGTACACTGCCGGCACCAACCTGACGGCGCTCGGGCGCCACGACGAGGCCGGCGCCGCGTACGATCGCGCGCGGCAGCTTGGCCTCCACTATCGGATGCTCTGGTACCAGTTCGGTCCCTATGAGAGCTACTTCGCGGTCGGGCGCTATGCTGATGTCATAGCGTTGGCGGACGCCACCCTGGCCACGGCGTCGAACCTTGAGGAGTCCCTCTACTGGCGCGCCAAGGCGCACGTTGGACAAGGCGAGACCGCGTCAGCACGGACCGACCTTCAGACCGCACTCAGGTATCACCCCGATTGGGCGCCGGCCGTCGCGCTTCTGTCTGAGCTGGGTGAATGAGTGACGCCCTGGGTGTCCGCAGTGCCAGTGTGGCGCGCTCGGCCATCACCGTCTCTGCGCTGTTCGCGCTTGACAAAGCCCTGGGTCTCGTCCGAGACGCAGTGATCGGCCGCACCTTTGGTGCCTCGGCCGCCCTCGACGCCTACTACGCCGCGTTCGAACTCCCTGACGCGCTTTTTAACATTGTGGCCGGGCTGGCGATGGCCACCGCGCTGATCCCGGTGCTCTCCGCCTACACAGCGCGTGGCGATCGTGAGAACGTCGGCCGTCTCACGTCGGCGGTGATCAACTGGGCGCTGGTCGTCGTTGTTGCGATCAGCGCCGCCGCCGCGGTGTTCGCGCCGCACGTGATCAGGGCGGTTGCGCCTGGTTTCGACCACCCCAGAGAGGATCTGGCGACGGACCTTATGCGGCTGGTCCTACTCCAGACGGTGATCTCGAGCACCAGCGGCATTGCGATGAGCGTGCTGCAAGCGCACCAGCACTTCCTGCTCCCGGCTGTCGCGCCGCTGGCCTACACGTTGGGCAGAATCCTGGGCGCTGTTGCACTCGTGCCCCGATGGGGCGTGTTTGGGCTAGCGATCGGCGGCCTGGCAGGCACGGTCGTTCACTTTCTGATCCAGGTACCCGGGTTGGTCCACTATGGCGTTCGCTGGCGCCCAATCCTCCGCCATCCCGAGTTTGGGACCGTGCTCAGGCTGATGGGCCCTCGGATGCTTGGACTCGCCGTCACCTATGTGAACTTCGTGCTGCCAACCTACTTCGGATCACGGCTGGCTGCCGGTGCCATCGCCAGCTACGAGTACGGTTGGCGCCTCATGCAGCTGCCTGAGACGATCATCGGCACTGCCCTGGGGCTGACGGTCTTTCCGACGCTGTCACAACGTGCAAACGCAGGAGACCGGGAAGGCCTGAGCACGACAGCCGGATGGGCGCTACGCCTCGGGCTCGCTTTGGCGGTACCGGCGGCGGTCGGCCTACTCGTCCTCGGCCGTCCGCTCACCGCGCTTGCGCTGGAGCGAGGTGCCTTCGATGCCGGAACTACAGAGCGCGTGTACCGGGGACTGCAGGGCTTTGCTCTGGGTCTGGTCACCCACAGCGTGCTCGAGGTCGCCAGCCGGATCTTCTATGCCCAGCGAGACATGTGGACGCCACTGCTGGCAGCGTGCGCTGGTCTCGTGGTGAACGTGTGCGTTGGCTGGCTGCTACTTGGCCGGTTGGAACACGTGGGGCTCGCGTGGGCCAACTCGGTCGGCGCCGGCGCCCAGGTGTTGATACTGCTTGCCGCCTCGCGACGAAGGCTTGGCACCGCCCCACCGTGGGCGCTTGGCCCCTCACTCCTCAGGACGCTTGGGACCTCCGCAGCGATGGCGGTAGCCGTCGTTGCGGTTCGCTCGGCGATGGGCAGCGGCGCCGGTCTACTGCCTACTGGCCTGGGCGGCGTGGCAGCAGGCGGACTCACCTTCGTCCTGGGCACCGCCATCATCGGTCCCCGTGAGCTCCGCTCACTGCCACGTCAGATCCTGCGGCGGTTCTAGTGGTCAGTTAGGCTGGTTCGTAGTAACCGCTTCAGCGGTTCTGACGGTCAAAGCCGTTACTACGAACCTCAATCATCTACCCAGAAGACCACTAGAGCTGCGACGTGCAGTTCGGGCAGCGTGTGGCGGCCTTGGGGATGTCCGTGAAGCAGAACGGGCACGGCTTGGTTGTGGGCTCAGCGACCGCTTCAGGTTTCTTCATCCGGTTGATCTGCTTGACCACCAGGAAGACAACGAACCCCACGATCAGGAAGTTGATGACCGTGTTGATAAAGAGCCCATAGTTGATCGTGGCTGCGCCGGCCTCCTGTGCGGCTGCAAGCGTCGCGTATTTCGTTCCGCTTAGGTTGATGAACAGGCCGGCGAAGTCCACCTTACCCAGCAGCAGCCCGATGGGTGGCATGATGACATCCTTCACCAAGGACTGGACAATCGCCCCAAACGCACCGCCGATGATCACGCCGATAGCCAGGTCCAACACGTTGCCGCGCATAATGAACTTCTTGAACTCACTCCACATATCCCGCCTCCGATTCCGTGATGGTCAGCGCACAGCCACTCTGCGCGCCTAGATGAACCCATATGGCTTATTATAGACCTGATGGCAAATCCGCAGAGGTGTATGCGTCCGCCTGACGCCACACGGAGTTTGCGCGTGCCACGAACGGGTATACCCTCGTGACACGAGCGCAACGATGTCGTGCGCAGCACAGGGAGGTCACTATGGCGCAACAGTCGGCGTCGTCTTCACAGTCTGGCCCGAACGCCGCGATCGCTGCCGCGATCCGGGAGCATCTTACAGATGGGAACCTGCCCTGCGCGGACGCCTTTGCGGTTGCCGCGAAGGAACGTGTCACGGCTCGATCTGTCGGCGAGGCTGCGGACATGCTTAGCATCAGGCTGGCCCGCTGCCAGCTCGGCCTCTTTGGCTACCCCGGCAAGAAGGGCTGGGTAGGCGCCGGAGTCACCGTCCTCGCCGTGCCAGAAGGACTCGAAGCCGCGATCACTGCGGCAAGAAACCCGGACGGGCATCTGACATGCGTTGCCGCGTGGCGTCTGGCTGACAGGTTCGGCATTTCGCGAATGCAGGTCGGATGGATCGCCGAACAGATGGCCGTCAAGATCGTGTCCTGCCAACTCGGCGCATTCTAGCTGGGCTCGGGCAGTCGCGGTGCACCGCGGCTGTTTCAGAGCCGCCAAGGCGGACCTACGCGGGTAGCGAGGTGGAAGGCCGTTGCCCGGAGGACCAAGCAAGCGGATCACCCAACAGGAGGTTACCCTATGGCCGTACAGAAGATGAAGCCGGTGCCGAAGGACATAGACATCGCTCAGGCCGCGGAGGTTCGGCCAATCCTCGATATCGCCGCGTCGATCGGGCTCGAGGCATCCGATCTCGAGCTCTACGGCACGTACAAAGCCAAGGTCCATCTCGACGTGCGCGACAAACTGAAGGGCCGCCCCACCGCCAAGTACATCGATGTGACCGCCATCACGCCGACTCCCCTGGGCGAAGGCAAGACCACAACGACGATCGGCCTCACCCAGGCCCTGGGCCACCTCGGGTACACGGCCATGGCAGCCATCCGACAGCCGTCGATGGGGCCGACCTTTGGTATCAAGGGCGGCGCGGCAGGCGGTGGGTACAGCCAGATCGTGCCCATGCAGGACTTCAACCTACACCTGACAGGCGACATCCACGCGATTGGTGTCGCGCACAACCTCTGTGCCGCCGCGATCGACGCCCGCATCTACCACGAGAGCCGCTGGAGCGATGCCTTCTTCGAGCGCCAGGGGTTGCGCAAGCTTCACATCGACCCCTATGCCGTGACGTGGAACCGCGTGATTGACATGAATGACCGTACGGTGCGCAACGTGATCGTTGGACTCGGCGACAAGGCGGATGGCCCATTGCGCCAGGCCGGTTTCGACATCACGGTCTCCAGCGAGCTGATGGCCATCCTGGCACTCACAACGAGCCTCGAGGATATGCGCGAGCGAATCGGTCGCATCGTAGTCGGGACGGACGACGCACCCAAGAACCCCAAGCCCATCACCACCGAGGATCTTGGCGTCGCCGGAGCGATGACCGTGCTGATGAAGCATGCGATCATGCCCAACCTGTTGCAGACGCTCG
>JALOOJ010000209.1 GCA_025454475.1 Anaerolineae bacterium | reverse complement strand
CAGTGCGCCTTGAGCGCTGTCGAGAAGCTCGCCATGGACGCCGCGATCGCGCAGCAGTGCGACGACGCGGTCGCCTGCATCCAGGATAGTCAGGAGCGCACGAGCCTGTTCGGAGATCTCCAGCGGCGTGCGGCGCAGGTCGCGGAGCGATAGCCGTGCCTCGTCGAGGTGGGGGCGCTGGTCGGCGGCCTGGACGAGGAGCAGACGGAGCTGTGCGCGCCGTTGATGCGAACCGCGTAGGTCGGCCAAGGGAAAGGCAGAGCGGGAGGCGGGTGAGGCAGAGCGTTCGGCCTGAAGAGTGTCTAGGCCGTGCCTGACGAGGTGTAGGGCAGTATCGACGGCATCCAGAATGCTATGGAGCTGTTGGGCGGGTTCGTGATAGGGAGGCTCGATCGTGCGTGGAAAGACGGTCGACTCGCTGCGAATCGTGGCAAGGTCACCGCTTAGCGCCGCCACTGTCGTGTCAACCTCGGCCGCCAGATGATCCGCCTCGTCACGCCAGCGGCGGGTGAGCCAGCGCAGGAGCAGCCAGAGCATGGCCAGGAGGACTAGCAGCGCCAGACCCCACCGCAGCAGGGCGATCGCTGTGTTGAGCGCGGGCGATGGGGCTGCTAGCCTAAGGGCCACGGGCTGCATCCAGCCTCCTCAAACGGCTAATGTCATCTGGCGTCGGTAGACCGGACGCCGCGTTGCATTATGCCACTGCGTTTACGGCTAGTCTATTGCGGATCGCCCGAGCTGCAACCATGCCGGCAGCCGAGGCCTGAATCAGCCCGCGGGTGACTCCTGCACCGTCGCCACAGGCGAACAGGTTCGTGACCTCAGTCTCGAGGTCACGAGTGAGTTTGAGGCGATTCGAGTAGAACTTGACCTCGACGCCGTAGAGCAGCGTGTGGCGCGAGGCGACGCCCGGCGCAATCTGATCCAGCGCGTGGAGCATCTCCAGGATGTTTGCGACATAACGGTAGGGCAGGACGAGGTTTAGGTCGCCGGGAATGGCGCTGGGGAGCGTTGGCGTTATGACGGATCGGGAGAGGCGCTCGTGAGTGGACCGGCGGCCAGACTCCAGGTCGCCGAGGCGTTGGACCATGATTCCGCCGCTTAGTAGGTTGGCCAACCGGGCGATGCTTTTCCCGTAGGCGATGGGGTCATCGAAGGGCTCAGTGAAGCTCTTGCTCACCAAGAGCGCGAAATTGGTGTTGGCGGTCCTGTGGTCGGCAAACGAATGGCCATTGACGGTCATCACGTCGCCAGCGAACTCAGTGCTGACCTCGCCATACGGGCACATGCAGAAAGTGCGGATCCTGTCGTCGAAGGCCTTGGAGTAGTAGACGAACTTGGATTCGTAGACAAGATCAGTGATGGGCTGCAGGACCGCGGCCGGAACCTCGATACGCAGGCCCAAGTCGACGGGGTTACGTGCAAGCGTCAGATTGAGAGTGTGTGCCGTGGCCTCGAGCCAACTGGCGCCTTCGCGCCCGGGTGCGAGGATGATGGTCTCAGCGGTGATCAACTCGTCCGTCTCGGTGCGAATGGCCACGACCTTGCCGTTCTCAGTGAGGACTTCCTTGACGGGCGTGCGCATCCTGATTACAACACCGCGCTCCAGGAGGGCATCGCGCATGCGGCGCATGATGTCTACGCAGTGCTCGGTGCCCATATGGCGGATAGGAACTGAGATGAAGCGCAGTCCAGCGAGGGACGCGCGTTTGTCCAGAAGCTCGATCTCGTCCGTGTAGGTGCCGTGGATGGTATCTGGGGCGCCGAAGGTGCGGTAGACGTCGTCGGTCTCTTGGATCAGGGCGGCTGCCTGGCCTTCCCCGAGTATCTCCGCCAGGTGCCCGCCGACGGCGGGGGAGAGGGTTAGCTTGCCGTCCGAGAAGGCACCAGCGCCGCCCCAGCCATCGAGGATGGCGCACGGCTTGCAGTGGCGGCACTCCGGGCTGCCCTCGCGTATGGGGCAGTGACGCTGATCGATATCGCGGCCCTTGTCGAGAATCGCGATGCGAAGGCCGGGCGTCTTGCTGAGCTCGAGCGCTGCGAAGATGCCTGCCGGGCCCGCACCCACGATGACGACGTCAAAACGACCTGCGGTCATAGAGACTCCTCAGAGTTGGAGCGTTTTAGCTCTCTGGCTTTCCAGATCTCAGGCTTTACCCAACACCCGTGTCAGAACGGAAATGGCGCGATGATACTCGGCGAGATCTATGTGCTCTTCTGGCGTGTGGTCCAGGCGTGAATCGCCGGGGCCGTAGGCCAGCATCGGGCAGGACCAGCTCGACCCGACGACGTTCATGTCGGACGTGCCGGACTTCACTGCGAACCGCGCACGTCCATCCTCCGCGTCAATTGCTCTGACGAACGCGCGCGCCAGCGGCGTGCTTTTGTCGGCATGGTAAGCGAGCTCTTGCCCCCGGAACTGCAGGCTCGCGGGACCAGCAAGCTCGATTAGCCTTGGCTCCATGTCCGCCGGGTCCAACCCCGGCGGAAGCCGAAAGCCCAAAGTGAGGGCTGCGGCATCGACGAGGCCATCATTCGTTGACCTCATTGCGCGCAGCGACGGGCTGATCTGGTCGAATACCCGCGGGCGCTCCGCGTTGAAGGCGCTGGCGTGGGCGAGTGCTGCCGTCCAGAAGGCGAACGCCGCATCGCATGCCCCCCCGTCGGGGCCCGCGGTGTGGCCATTGTCCACCTCAAGCGTGTAGTCGACCAGGAGCCGCCCCTTGTAGCCAACAGTCAGTCGGTCCCAGCCACTGGGCTCACCGATGACGACAGCATCAGGTGCCAGCCGGTCGAGGAGGAAACGCGCGCCCTTCGAGGTCGCCGCTTCCTCCTCAACTGCACCGACGACAACAACGCGCGTCCCTGCCGGGATGGCGGCGCGGGCCGCCGCTGTCACGAAGGCGGCGAGCGGACCTTTGGCATCGACGGCGCCGCGGCCATAGAGGCGGTCACCATCGCGGCGGACCTCTATGGCCCCTGGAACCGTGTCGATGTGGCCCAGAAGCAACACGGTGCGTTCACCCGCGCCGGCGGTGATGACCGCATTGCCCGCACCGTCAATCTCGGTGCTCAGCCCGTGGGCCCGCGCCCACGTCACCAGATACTGGACCGCAGCCTGCTCGCAGGTCGAAGGGCTGTACTGCTCCAGAAGCCCTGCGAGCAGATCCTCAGCTTCTGATGGCGTAGGTCCCGTCATAACACCTTTGGCTCTTCCACTCCCTAGACGCCGTTCTCGGCAACCTTTAGCGTGTAGTCGATGACTCTCGCCGGGATATTGACCCCGGTCGTATCGATGCTGTTGCGGAACTCCATTGTATAGTTGATCTCGTTCACCAGCAAACCGCGGTGGGGATCCTCAAAGAGATCGAGCGCGACAACGCCTCCCCCGACGGCCCGGGCTGCGCTCAGGCAGAGCTCGTTGAGCTCGGCGGTGACGGGACAGTTGCTGGCGGCACCTCCGCGTGCGGTGTTGGTGATCCAGTGGGGAGAGTTGCGGTAGATGGCACAGATCGTCTCGTCGTCGACGACAAAGGCACGTATGTCGCGGCCCGGTTTCTCGATGTACTCCTGGATGTAGTAGATCGAGTGATGATAGGATCCGAGCACCTGCTTGTGCTCCAGCACGGTCTCGGCTGCCTCGCGGTCGTTAATCTTCGAGAGCAGTCGGCCCCACGAGCCGACGCCGGGCTTGAGCACAACGGGGTAGCCCATGCTCTCAATGGCTGCGAGCGCCGATTCGGGCGTGAAGGCGACCTTGGTGTTGGGGGTGGGAACTCCCGCCCGGACGAGAGCACTGGTCGTGAGCAGCTTGTTACCGCACGTGTTGGCCACCTCGTAGGTGTTGACGGTCGGGATTCCCCAGTCGCGGTAGAGTAGGAGCGCGAAGTGCGCCCTCGAGTGATTGATGCAGCGCTCCAGGATCACGTTGTACTGCTGCCAGCCGTTATGCTGGATATCGAAGATCACGTCGCGATCATCGATGGTGTCGAAGGACACGCCGCGCTTTTCGAGCTCCTGAATCAGGAGCTTCTCCTCGACGCGGACGCGTGAGAGCAGGATGCCGACTCTCGTAGTCATCTTCTACTCGCCCCAGTCCTCTTCTTCTTCGGGAGCCGGAGCCACGGCGGGCGGGTCGAGGCTCACGACCTCCAACTCCACCCCGCAATCCGGGCATACGACGATCTCGTGCACGATGGCGTCATGTGCAAGGGCGATATCGGCGCCACATTCTGGGCATTCGGCAAGCATAGTATCTATAGACACGTCTCTCTCCTTTGCTATCGGCTGCTGTGATGGGCACCAAGAGATAAGGGACAAGGGATAGGGGTGAATTACGCGGCCCTATCCCCTTGATGCCCTGTTCCCTGTTACCTTATTCCCCTGACAAGCGATTCTACCACTTCTGTGATGTCTGTGGTCTTCGCGCTTCCTCCCAGGTCGGGAGTGCGAGGGCCATTGCGGATACTGTACGCCACGGCGCTGCGCACGCTGTGTGCGCGGTCGGTGTCGCCGATGTGCTCCAGCAGCATCGCCACGGCGAGGAAGGCCGCGATGGGGTTAGCGATGCCGCGTCCGGCGATATCAGGCGCGGACCCGTGAACCGGCTCGAAGAGCGCAGGCGATTGGGCAGCGCCCACGTTGGCCGATGGCGCCAGGCCCAGGCCACCGACGAGGCCTGCGGCCTCATCGGACAGGATGTCGCCGAACAGGTTGGTCGTGACGATCACGTCGAAGCGCTCAGGATGCACCACGAGCTGGAGTGCGGCGGTGTCGACTAGCATCTCATCGACGATCAGGCTCGGGTAGCCCGCGGCAACGTCGAGTGCCACCTGGCGGAATAGCCCGCACGTCTCGGGGAGTACATTTGCCTTGTGTACGATGGTGAGATGTCCACGACGACGCATCGCCCATTCGCAGGCCACACGCGCGACGCGCTCTGAGCCCTTCCGGGAGATGATGCGCTCCGCAACAGCTTGGTCACCTTCGCGGCGTTCGCGCCTGACGTAGAGTCCTTCGGTGTTCTCGCGGACTACCAGCAGGTCAACGTCGGGCCGTGACCCGGGGATCGGCCAGGCCTTTGACGGCCGAAGGTTAGCGAATAGGTCCAACTGCTGCCGAAGGGCGACGATCGGACTGCTGTACCCGGGCGCTCTATGCGATGGCGAGGAGACGGCTCCAAAGAGGACGGCGTCGGACTGTCGAGCGAGCTCCAGAGTAGCGGATGGCAGCGCAGTCCCGTGCGCCTCGAAGCAGGCCCAGCCTGCCAGGGCGGCTTGGGCGTCGAAGTTGAGCCCGGTGGCACGTAGTACGGCCAGAGCTGCAGGTACGACCTCGCGCCCGATGCCATCACCCTCGATGACGCAGAGTTTCAGCGCGCTAGCCATCGGACTCTCCTGGGAAGTGCCGATATCGTTGGACGTAGGCCACGATCCCACCTTCCGCCTGGATCTCGGCAACAAACGCCGGAGGCTGGGGTAACCCGATTGCCCCATGTTCGCAGACGAGTTCGGCACGGTTGAGGTCCACGAGCGCCGCTTGTCCGTCCACGACACTGCCGGTGAGATCAGCTTCGAAGAGTGGAAGGCCGATATTGACAGCGTTGCGGAAGAATATCCGTGCGAAGCTGGGCGCGATGATTGCTGCGATGCCGCACTTCGCGAGCGCCCGCGGTGCGTACTCGCGGGAAGAGCCACATCCGAAGTTTTTCCCGGCGACGATGACGTCGCCGGGTCGCACGTTCAGCGCGAAGTCGGGCCGCCGCTCGATGAACGCGTAGGTCGCGAGGTTGTCCTCCGAGGTCATGTAGGGTGAGTATCGTCCGGGGATAATCTGATCGGTATCGATGTCATCACCAAATAGCCAGATACGGTTCATGGTTGTTCTCCTTTTAGACCACGTCTCGAGGGTCGCTGATGACACCGCGCAGCGCGGTTGCCGCTGCAACCTGCGGCGACGCGAGGTAGATCCGGGCATCGGGCGCGCCCATCCGGCCGGGGAAGTTGCGATTGCCGGTCGACAAACAGACTTCTCCCGAACCCAGTACGCCAAGATGCCTGCCGATGCAGGCGCCACATCCAGGGGGGCCGATCGTCGCTCCCGCAGCAAGCAGGGCGCCCAGC
>JALOOJ010000064.1 GCA_025454475.1 Anaerolineae bacterium | reverse complement strand
TACCTGGTCCCACAGATCGTGGCATCGGATGATGGTGAGTCCGTTCTCCTCGATGAACGCTCGCTTGGCGCGCGTGCCCTCGAACGAGAAGGCCCATCCTTTTGGATCATCATAATGATCATAATATGTGGGTTCGTGCGTTATAAATAGATTGCAGTTCGCCGCAAGCGCTGTCCGCAGCGCCGCTGTCGTGCTCATCCACGACACCGCAATGCCGCGGATCTCAGCCTCAGGATCTCCGCACTTGAACGTGTCCACCGTCTTCTCCAGGTCGACCCATCCACTGTTGAGCGAACGCAGGTACACCTGCACATCCTTGGCGCGCATTGGACTCCTCCTTACCAGCAGGCTGCCTCAGCCGCCTCGCGTGCGAGGCCGATGATGTTGGTGCCCTTGTCCACCGTGTTGTCGAAGATCCTGTCCAGATCGTTGTACTCCGGCTGAGACAGGTTGATCGCGGTGAGCCCGGGCATCTCGGAAGCGCTGCGGATGTAGTGGTCGCCCCGTCCGCAGAAGTGGAGGGCCCCACCCCCGTAGCGTGCCAACAGGCGGGCGTCGTACGGCCTGATGAACCGATCGAACATCCGCGGCGAGAGGTTCATCGCCGAGTCGTCGCGCAGCATAATGGTGCCCCTGTGGACCATCGACCAATGCACCGCGAGGTCGTCGTCCCGAGGCACTGCCGCAAGCCACGCGTCCATGAACGCGACGTAGGTATCGGTCACCAACTCCAGAAGCGCAGTCACCAGGTCAGGAGCCTCTACCAGGGCGACGAACAGCGAACTCCCCCACAGAAGCTCACAGATGTCCATCGGCCCCTGGAGGTCCGGGTGGTAGAGATGGACGTAACGACTGACCTTCGGGTAGGGCGCCAGCAGATCCCTGTAAGTGGCAGCCATCTCGAAGACCTTCTTGCCCAGTCCTCCGCGGATGTCGGGAATGCCGAACCGCAATATCCGCTTCACCGCCTCGGCGGCTTTCGTCGTGTCGGCCTGCCCCAATGAGGCCGCGAGCGTCGTAGCGTCGAGCCCTCCCAGCGGCACCGTGGTGGGCAGCGTGTCCGTCTCGTCATCCATCACGAAGAGCTCTGCCCCAAACAACGTCGGTAGGATCCCCGTTCCGTAGTTACAGCGTACCGCCAGCACCTCACCCGTGCCCTCGGAGAGCGCCTGCGAACACCTCGCCAACTGCTGCAGAGCCATCGCTTCGTAGCTCTCAAGCGCACTGTTCACCAGTACGTGGGGCCAGGCCAGCCCGGGAGGTGCTCTGCGCGCACGCCGGGGACAGAAGATCGCGCCTCCGAACTCCCCGCTGGCGAATGATGCCCATTGCGCCCACAGGGCCTCCTCAACCTCCGGACTGATCCGTTGCTCCAGGTCCTCGAGATACTGGTCGATCAAGCTTTCCCTCCAGGATGTATGGCTCACGCAGAGACGCAGAGCTCGTGCATGGCTTCCTTCGTGTCCCTTGCGCCTCTGCGTGAGGCAACTATAGCCCAAGGGCTCGCAGCGCGGGATGGTCGAGCGCGGTCCGGACCTCTGCCCACGCCTCGCGCGCCCACTGATCGTCGAGGTCCGGCACGAAACCGAAGTCCAGGTACAGTTTTATCGCCGCCAGACGTTTGGTCTGTGTCCCAAGGTACGCCCTGCTATGCCACTGGGCCATCTGGCGTAGAGCGTGGGACAGCATCGCCTTACCCAGCCCACGACCCCAGTGCGACCGCCGCGTCGCGACCCAGTGGATCTGACCGTAGTCCTGTCCCTTGTGCGTTCGGTTGTACCACGACGTGATCGTGGCGACCCCGACCCCATGGTCATCCTGTACGATGTAGCCTCGCCAGCGCAACGCCTCGAGATCATCGCCGAACTCGTTCTCAAAGAGCGTCGACTCGATGCTGGCGAACTCCTCCGCATCCCGCCAGATGTCGGTCCACAGCCCACCTTCATCGGGGCGCATCGCTCTGATGCTGTAGCCCGCCGGGAACGCCACGTCGGCGATCCCCTCCATACTGGGGCGCACCATTGTGACCTCGTACCCCGACGGCGTCGGGAGGGGACGCTCGTTGCCCTTGGGGGGATCAGCCAATCCCTGCCTTGCCCTGAACAGCCGACGGGCGGCCCAATAGGGGGTCTTCCGCCGCCGGTCGCGCGTGACCACACCGTAGGGACTCACTGCCAGGTGTCCGCAGAACGTAAACGTCGCGGGCGGCCACGCGTGGTCGGCCCAACACCACACGATGGCGCCACACACGTACGCCGCGTCCATACCTGCGAACTCGGAAGCAAGCACCGCGGCATGCGTATCACCACTGAAAGCGTTGTCCGTGACGCCGTGCAGCGACGTATAGCCGAACTCGGTCACCAGGATCGGCTTGTCCGGATTCTGCTCGTGGAGTGCCGCCAGTCCCTCACGCCAGAACGCCGTGGAATCCGCCAGATCGTAATCTGGATCACCACCGCCCGCCAGTGGCCCGACGCTCGGGTACCCGTTGACGCAGATGACATCATCAGCCTCGAAGTTGGGGTGCTGTTGCCAGTGGTCACTGACGTGCACGGCAAGTCTCGTCGGGTCAAGCCGCTTCGCCAGGCGCACGAGTTCCCGGTTCCCGGAAGCGACCTCCTCGCGCTCTTCATGCGTCTCGTTGCTCACCGACCAGAACGCGACCGACGGATGGCAGCGGTCACGCCGGATCAATGTTTCGAGCTGGCGCCGGGCTGCGACCAGCTTCGCAGCAGCCGCATCGTGTCCCTCGGCCAGGCCATCCCACCAATAAAGAGGTATCTCGACCATCGCCAGCAGCCCGAGCTCGTCGCAGAGGTCCAGCTCCGCCGGGTGATGGGGATAGTGGCACAGGCGAACGGAGTTCGCCCCGGCTGCTTTCATCGCCCCAAGGTCGCGTCGTGTGAGCGCCGGATCGGGGCACATGGCCGTCTCAGGCGAATCCTCGTGCCGGTTGAAGCCGGTCAGGAAGATGGGCGCCCCATTGAGGAGCACCCGCCCATCGCGGGCCTCGATGGAGCGGAAGCCGATCTGCAGCTCACGGCGATCTATGACATTGCTCCCCTCGCTCACAACCCTGAGCGTCACGGATGCCGTGTACAACGAGGGTCGGTCCGGGGACCACGGCGTCACGCCGGCAACGTGACCGGAGACGGTTAGTGCCGCCTCATCGCCCTCCAGGATAGACACACCTGTGCTGACCAATTGTACAGCATCGAACGCATCCGGATCCTGAGGATGGCTGACGACAACGTCGATGCGGGCGTCGACAGGCACCCGGCGCGAATTACGTACATAGGCTTGGATCTCGAGACGTCCCCCACCCTCCACGGGTTCCGCAACCACAGTCTGCCGCACCAGGTAACAGAGGTCGGTGGCGTATAGAGTCACCTCGCGCAGAATGCCTCCATAGTTGCGCCAGCCGCGCTGCATCCCCGGGACGTCGCCGCGGCGGCGCTCGTTGTCGATTCGCGCGACGACCAGGTTGCGCTGACCCGGCACAACGGTGCCCGTCACATTGATCTCATAGGGCAGGAAAGGATCTTCCCAGGCGCCGACCTCGTGCCCATTCAGCCACACGCGTGCGTGAGCATTGACACCCTCAAAGCGCAGCACGATGCGCTGGCCCGCCCAATCGAGAGGCACGTCCACCCAGCGTCGGAACCAGCCGGCCCCTTCATAGGTGTCCAGTCCTGGATGGCACGTCTCGAAGTCTATCGGTACAGAGACCTCGCGCCACCGGTGATCGTCGTAGTCCATACGCACGTAGCCTCGCATCAGGCCGGTTCCTGCAGGGTCGGGCTGGAAGCGCCACAGGCCAGTCATGTCGATCGATGTCATTCCAGACGACTCCCCTCGAAGGTCGTTGAGATAGGCCGAAACACATCCTGGCTTCGCATCAGCGGCGGCACACGAGTCAGCCGCAGCACCCATCATAGGCGACTGTCGCGAGCTTACAAGAACCAGAGGGCACCCGCCAGGAGTGCCCCACTGGAACGTACCAAAGATGCGAAGTAGAAGGGTGACTTGGCATTGCCCTGGCTGCCGCCCGCATCCCACTCTGGGGCGGGGACGACCATCCTTCGCGCGCATTCTGGATGCGGTCGCATCCTGGATGCAGCCGGACCTTGGCGCAGACGCGGATCGCGGTACGATACAGTCAGTTTAAGTAAGGCCGGGCCGGTGACAGCCCGGCACCGAAAGGAGGATAACCGTGCCGGAGAAGTACCGTGTTCTGTTCCTCTGCACCGGCAACTCGTGCCGGAGCCAGATGGCTGAAGGGTGGACGCGCGCCCTGAGAGGCGATCGCATCGATGTGTGGTCTGCCGGAGTCATCGCCAAGCGCGTCGACCCCCGGGCGATTCAGGTCATGGCAGAGGCCGGCGTCGATATCACCGGTCACCACAGCAAGGCCGTCGCCGACCTCCTGGAGCTGCAATTCGACTACGTCGTCACCGTGTGTGACAACGCAAGAGAAAACTGCCCGGTGTTCCCCGGCCGGGCCGTCGTCGTGCACCACGGTTTCGACGACCCGCCGGAGCTGGCATCCGCGGCATCGACCGAGGAGGAGGCGTTGGCGCACTATCGGCGCGTGCGAGATGAGATCCGCGCCTACGTAGAAGGCCTACCGGAGGCGCTGGTCAACGCCGCGGCCATGAGCTTCCGCCTGGATTGAGCCTTCTGGGCGCGTCGCCCGCGAGGTGCCGGTTCGGGAGCGACGCTCGTCCGTCTCCCCGCCTACAACAAGAACCGCCAGGCCCAGGTTCCCTGGGCCGGCGGCGTCTCTGATCGGAATACCACCCGGTTCAGATGGTCACCCCAGGCTGTGCCAAGCCGCGCATCACCAATCTCGATGCGCTCGATGATGACATCGAACACAGTCGCGTCGAACACCAACCGCGCCGCACCTGTCCGGCGCCCCGAATCCCCCGGCCCGACCGGTGCCGCCGCAAAGACGACGATCCCCGCATCGACCGAGACGTTGCACGGCGTCAGCAATCCAAGTGCGATCGCCTCCGGTACGCTCGCCAACTCGAAGGCGTCCGTGACCTCGACAGAGTGATCACGGTGTAGCCTGATAACGCGATTCCACGACGACACGCCTGCTTCCTCAGGATAGGCTGGGGCAAGATCAAGGCTCAGAGCAGCTGCTCCATCATCCACGTCGTATCGTACATCCCGCGCCGCGTAGATACTCCCAGGAGCCTGCATCACGCCGTCACGCCCGGCCAGCTCAAACGTAGGCAATAACGTGTGGTACGCCGACTGCATCGTCCATATCTCATAGCGCTGCGGGCTAAAGGTCTGCCGCCGGTAAGTCTCCACGCCAGCGTCGACAACGACCGGCTTCCCGTCGACGTAGATGATCAGGCTCCCCACATCGTTGTGGTTGTGACTTTCCGCATTGTGGCCTCCCTTTGCTGCGACGAAGAAGCCATCAGGCGCTCCTTCGCGTTCGCGAGCCGCCATGACCTGGATGTCGTCAAACCACACATCGCGCGGCAACGGCTGCCGCGGCACGATGCCGAGCGGGTCGGGTATATCGAAGATCGCCGGCAGGATGCGCCCCAAGCTGCCCTCTTGCTTGCCCCGCCGTTCCGACGGCCCCCGTCCCGCAGCCGGCCCATCAAGCAGCCAGGCGCCTAACGCCATCATCGGCTCGTCCTGTATGGCTCGACCATAGCGGTAGACCAGCGAGGCCGGCGGCCAGTTCACCGCGGACGCGTCGGCGAAGTTAATCGCGTAGCCGTCGCAGATGTGCGCCCGATAGATGTAGCGGCCGATATTCCGGATCTTGGCGTCACCGAAATGGTCGATCGTCCCGCCGGTTGCGCTGTGCAAGAGGTCGAGGCAATCGAAAAGCGATGCCCCCGCACGCCCCCAATAGCTCGGGCCCTCGTCGCAGCCTCCCGCTTCGCCGTAGACTCCGACAAAGACATCGAGAGAGCTCAGGATCTTGGCTACCGCCGCAGAGCGTCGATCGTGGTCATCTTCCAAGAGAAGCGCGGATGCCAACCAGTTGGAGTTGACCCAAGGGTTCCAGTTGTTCACGCCGTGGCTTCCCGGGTAGAAGCCCATCCACCAAAAATCGTCGCGCTGCAGGCACGGACCGAGTACTCGGCGTATGACCTCGTACTTGACCCGAGGCCTCACCAGTGGCGAGATCTCGTCGAGCCTCTCGCCCAGCAAGTAGACCGTCCACGACAGTTGCGCCGCGGTCTCGGCGGCGAAGAGATCCACCGTTGGCTCTTCCGCGTCGGGGAGACCTACGCCGGCGCGCTGAGCATTGACGTGCGCCGGGTAGCCCCAGTAGGTCTCCTCGCACGTTGTCCAGATGCCGTTCACGATGTCGTCCAGATAGCGTCCCTGCGCCTCGACGCATTCAGCGAGGACCAGGTCACGCAGCGCTGCCCGCCGCAGGTGGTTCACGCGCTCGTAGTTGGTACGGTTCCCGATGCGCGCGAACTCGAGAAACAGCGTCGCGGGCAGCGCGGGCCATTCGTAACCCAGTGCCGCCTCGCCGACCGCCACGTAGGCTTTGCGCAGGTCTTCGGGTAGCCCCAGCCAGGCATCTCGTTGATCGATGGTCGGGTAGGGCCTCCAGTCTGTTGTTGGGATCAGCAGGGCAGCAATGCGTTCGAGCGAAAGACCTTCACTCAGCATAGGATCTCCTTTGCATCGGTATCTGGCTATGCTCCTCGGAGGGCGCTAGCGATACCTGCGCACAGAGGCGGTTCAGCCGTCGCCGCCCGCGCGCCGATACAGAATGGCATGACCGCGCCGTCCTACGTCAGCCAGTAGACCCATCTCACGAAGGCAATACGCCATTTTCTGAGCGAACCGTTGCGTCCGCTTCACCGCCCGGGCCAACTCCGCCGTGGAAAAAGGCTCCCCGAGGCCGTCAGGGAGCAACGTGGCGAAATCAGCAGGGCCGGCGAAGCGCTGGGTCTCGACCACTTCGAGCAGGATACGGTCGTCTGTGACCCAGCCATGGTCCCGCCAACCGCGGCGCGCATCGTAGTGGCGCAGCACATCCTCTCGCGTGAAGACGACATCGATTTCGAAGTTCGGACTCGCCACCAGCCCTGGGAAACTCACCAGCTCCGGGAAAATCGCCAGAGCCGACCCTCGTTTCGGAGACTTCCGCCGAGAGGGTCGTCCGCCGGACTCGGCAGGTCTGACTAGCCACGTTTCCAGCGCCACAGGGTATGCCAGCAGGACTCTGTGGTCCGACGCCAACGCCGCTACCTTCGCTCTCACCGACGCAAAACTGCGGGTCTGCACCTCGATCAGGAGATCGTCGCGCACGACATCGACGATATACCCACCAACCCGGGCCTCGACATCGCCATCGTCGCCCGCATACCAGGCTTTGAGCGCTGCATGCAGGGACTTCTCGTTGTGTATGTTGATTGGGTAAGCCACAGCGCCACGTGCGCCTTCGCGTCTACCCGAAGCAGCTCACGACGCGCTCGTCATAGACCATCTTGATCGTCTGCCCTGGCTGCACGACCAGGAAGTCGTCATTCCAGTCGCCGTCGAGCAGGCGCTTGATCAGCACGAGATCACCCGCCACCTTGTCGAAGGTCCACCCGCGCCGTGCAGCCTCATCACGCGTCTCAGCTTCCACTGACGCACTATCAGCGACGCCCATATCGATGTAGGCCGCGCGATTGTAGTGATCACGCCACGCGCCCATCACCTCCATCAGGTAATCGGCGTTGTCCTTGCCGTACTTCGCGACGTACTCGTCATACATCGCGGCCACGTCGTCGTAGCCCTCGGCGCCAAGTGAGAGTGCCGTGGCACCCGTCTTCCGTTCGACATAGTCGCGCACATACCAGTAGGTGCCCGGGTGATCCGAGAACTGCTGCTGGTATCGGACCCGCCCGCCGAGGAACAGCGTGATGCAGTCATGGGCGCGCGGGATGATCAAGGGCAAGCCGCGGGCCACCAAGCCGTCGGTGGAGCGACCGCAGAGGCCATACGCCATCACGATTGCGTCGTAGTGGCGCTCCGCATCGACAGAGGCCGCGTCGATGGCGACCTGAAGTCGCTCGCGAAGGTCCGGAGGATTGCTGTGCCACCCCAGACGGAACAGCTCAACATCCACGACATGCGGAGAGCTTGCCGCCGCCAGATACGCGAGGCGCGCCAGCGCCTCACACGACAGACATTTCAGGTACATAGCTTAATGGCCTCGGGTCGCGGGATATCCCGGCAGGTTCACGAACACCCAGTCTCCACGCGGCAGACCGCCGGGTGCGCCTAGTATACCTTAGGATAGTCGACGTCAAAGGCTGCCTTTGACAATCCCCTAGGCCCACCCTATTATGCGAACAATGGTGCTGTTCTGGTGGCAGAGACATTGTCTGGCACCGGGGTCTGGCCCAATCTCCACACCCTGATCACCCATCCACTGGAGGACGAATGAAGATCACCAAGCTGGAAACCTTTCTGGTCAAGCCGCGCTGGATCTTCCTCAAGATCCACACCGACGAGGGACTGGTCGGCCTCGGCGAGCCGATTCTGGAGGGCCGCGCGCTGACGTGAGCGACTGCGGTCGCTGAGCTGGAGCCCTACCTTATCGGGCAGGACCCCACGCGCGTTGTGCACCACTGGCAAGCGATGTACCGCCACGCCTTCTACCGCGGCGGACCTCTGCTGACGAGTGCGCTCAGTGGCGTGGAGCAGGCGCTCTGGGACCTGACCGGCAAGGCGCTAGGCGTACCCGTCTACAAGCTGCTTGGGGGCCCCACCCGTGATCGCATTCGCATCTACAAGGGCGGCGGGCGACCCGATACCATCAGGCAGTTCGTTGACATGGGATTCACCGCGTTCAAGACCGGCATCGCGAAGGGAAGGCCCGCGCGCATTATCGAGAGCAAGGCCTTTGTTGACGACGCCGTCGAGCACTTCGCCGCGTTGCGCGAGGCCGCGGGTCCTGAGGTCGACAAACGTCGATGTGCTCGCCGACCTGGCTCACAGCACCCACATCCCCATCGCCACAGGCGAGCGGCTCTTCACGAAGTGGGGCTTCCGCGAAGTCCTGGAAAAGCGCGCCGCGATGGTTCTCCAGCCCGACCTCTGCCACGCCGGGGGCATCTTCGAGACGCGTCTGATCGCGGGAATGGCCGAGGCCTACTACGCCGCCATCGCGCCACACTGCCCGCTGGGCCCGATTGCACTGGCCGCCTGCATCCAGCTTGACGCGGCAATCCCGAACTTCCTGGCGCAGGAGCACACCACGCTGGGCGAGGGCTATCTGAAGGAGCCCTTCACCTTCAAAGATGGCTACATCGAGCTGCCGACAAAGCCGGGTCTCGGCATCGAGCTCGACGAGGATGCGCTGGAGGGCAAGATCGATCACGACTGGACCAATCCGCAGTCGTACGATGCGTTCGACGGGTCGGTCGTAGACTGGTAGGCTGCGCCACCAGACACCAGGGCGGGCCGGGGTTGCTGCTCGCCCAAGAGGCATCGACAGCGGCGGTCATCTGTCGGCTGACGGATGACCGCTCGCCTATCCCTTGATCCCCGTCAGCGCGATGCCCGCCACGAACGTGCGCTGCGCGGCGACGTAGACCGCCAGCACCGGACCCAGCGCCATTACTGCGCCGGCCATCAACAGGGGCCAATCGGTGTGGCTGAGCTGCTGCAAATACGAGAGCGCGACGCTAAGCACCGCCAACTGCGGTGAGTCGGTGATGATCAGAGGCCACATGAAGTCATTCCACGCGCCCAGGAATGTGAAGACCGCCAGCGTCGCCAGTGCAGGCTTGCTGAGCGGCACGATGATGCGCCGGAAGATCGCCCAAGGTGAGGCGCCGTCCATCACTGCAGCCTCCTCCAGGCTCACCGGCAGCGTGAGCATAAACTGGCGCAGCAGAAATGTGCCGAAGGCGCTGAACAGGTGCGGAACGATTAGCGCCTGGTAAGTGTCGCGCCAGTCCAGGAGTCGCATCAGAGCGAACGTGGGGATCATCGTTACCTGTGAGGGCACCATCATCGTCGCCAGGTAGAGCGCAAAGAGCGCGTCGCGTCCCGGAAAGCGCAGCCGAGAGAAGGCATAGGCAGCCATTGATGATATGACCAGCACGCCCACCGTCCGCGCGGACGTGACCGCCACCGTGTTGACGTACGCGCGAGCGAAAGGGATCGCTTCGAAGACAGCCGGGTAGTTGTCCCACTGAGGCGGAAGCGGGAGCCCAAACGGAGCCTCGATGACCTCGACCAGCGTCCGGAGCGATGTGCTCACCATCCACGCAAAGGGCGATACTGCAGCCGCCGCAGCGGCAGCCAACGCGGCATAGAGCGCTAACCGCGTCGCCGTGTCGCGGCGCCGAGGGCGACTAGTCATACGTCACCCACCGCCGTTGGAACCGCAACTGCAGCACCGTCAACCCGAAAATCGCGGCAAACAGCAACCACGCCAGCGCACTGGCATAGCCCATGCGCAGCGCCAGAAACGCCTGTTCGTAGACATAGTAGACGATGGTGCTTGTCGCAAACGCGGGGCCGCCACCGGTGAGCATATAGACCTGGCCAAATACCTGGAAGGTGCTGATCACCGCCATGACCACGACAAAGAACGTCGTGGGCGAGAGCAGAGGCACTGTAATATGCCGAAAACGCAGCCACCCGTTGGCACCATCCACTGCTGCGGCGTCGTATAGGTGCTGTGGGATGGATTGGAGACCGGCGAGGAAGATCACCAAGCTATAGCCCATGCTCTGCCAGACGCTCATCAGGATAACTGCAGGCAGCGCCCAGGTCGTCGTTGTGAGCCAGCCTACGACCGGCAGCCCAAAGCCAACCAGGATAGCGTTGATCGGCCCGAACGGCGAGTAGATCCAGCGCCAGACCATCGCCACCGCGACAGTGGACGACACCACAGGCATGAAGAAGAGCACCCGAAAGAAGGTACGACCGCGGATAGACTGGTTGAGCGCCAGGGCTAGAGCCAGCGACACGATCACCAGCAGCGGTACTGTGCCGCCACTGTAGATAACAGTGTTGCGCATCACACGTCCGAGGATCGGGTCGGAGAACGCTGCGCGGTAGTTCTCCGGCCCCACGAATTGCGGGCGACCGATCAGGTCCCAGCGGGTCACACTGAGCACCAGCGAGGCCAGAATCGGGCCCAAGGTGAAGGCCAGGAACCCGACAAGGCTAGGCGCCAGGAAGAGCAGAGCCCACGCAGGCTGGCGCCATCGATGGCGCGAGCCCGCGGCCGCTGCGCGGGTCACGGTAGGGCGCCCTCTATTTCGCCCCCAGCATCACGTTGAACTGGTCGTTCATCGACGCGAGCGTGTCAGGCACGGACTTGAGCCCCATCGCCATCAGGGGCTGCTCATTGCGGAAGACGGCATACATGTCCAACATCTGCGAAGGCGAGAAACTGGGCTTCGAGAAGTCCACCGACTGCAGGAACGCAGGTCGAACGTCATATTCATCGGAACCGGCGAGCGCCTCGAGACAGGGCAACGCCCCCCCCGCCCCAATGATGACGCGGACCGCCTCCGGACTGGATAGGTACTTGATCAACGCCCAAGCCTCCTCGGGGTACTGCGCACTTGCGGACATCGCATACCCGTTTTCGGACATCGGCGTCGCCCGCTGCTTACCCTTCGCCAACACGGCGACGTCCCAGCGGAAGGCGTCGATCTTGGCGAAGGGCACCTGAGCACTGACGTTGTCATAGATCATCGCCACGCGTCCACCAATGAACAGGTCCCGCTGTGAGACCTGCTGCAGCTCCGCAACGTTCGGGGCGACCTTGTGCTTGAGCGACAGATCATAGTAGAACTGCGCCGCCTCAACGACCGCCGGATCCGTTAGCGTCGCGAGCGTAGGTTCGCGCTCATTGTCGAAGAGGAGACCACCGTTCTGCCAGATCCACGGCCACATGTTGAGCCCTGAGTCGGACCACCCGTAGCGGGTTACCCTTCCACTGGCATCGCGTGTGGTGAGCTTCTGCGCCGCGTCCAACAGCGTCGCCCACGTCCACGTCTCGTCCGGATACGGGATCCCAGCCTCGTCAAAAGCGTCCAGGTTGTAGTACAACGCATCGACGCTGAAGTCCTTGGGCAGGGCATAGAGCTTGCCTCCGCGCGTCAGCACGTCGATTGTGAGAGGGATGTAGGCATCCAGATCCACCTCAGGATCCCCCGCCACAAAGGGCGAGAGGTCCTGGAAAGCCCCCTTCGACAGGAAAGCCGGAAACCACTCATTCCCCAAGGTAATCACGTCGGGTGGCGTGCCCGCAGCCAACAGTGTCTGCAGCTTTGTCAGGTAGTCGGTGAAACCGGCAACCGTTACCAGCTGCACCTTGATGCCAGGATGCTTGGCCTCAAAGTCGGCGACTATCTGCTCGTGTAACGCTGTCGCCTCGCTCCCGCCCCAGGTCGACCACTGGACGAGAACCTTGCCGGGGGGTGCTTCGACAGCGACTGCCTCCGGTGTGGCCTTCGCGCATCCCACCAACAAGACTACCGGCAGCAGGAATGCAGCGACATTGCGAAGCGCTGCGTCCCGACGGCTTCGCGAGTTGCGAAGCATCTTCAGCCCCACGAGTAGCAGGACCACTCCGATGGCCTGCACGATCAAGAGGACGATGAGAGGGATGATCAAGGAGAGCTTCGACCCCATCTTGATGACGAAGGCAAAGGCAAGGATCGGAAGGGCGACGATGTTCTGAATGGGCGCGATCAGCCGCCACCACCACCCCGGAACTGGCTGTCCAAGAGCCAACACGAAGATGGCGTTCACCAACGCGTGGAGCAGAAAGGGCGCACAGATAAGCGCCAGCAGACCACCTACGATCGCCAACAGGCCGCCGATCACTCTCTTCACGGTTGCACCTCCTTGGTGCCCAGTCATGTCTTGCCCCGAGGTCCGACAAGTGATACAGGGCGCCACGCCCGCAGCACCTCGCTCTCTGGCCTAGCTTGCGAGACGTGTGGGGCGCACCACGAGGTCACCCACCCTCTGTCCGCGCGGAAGGACGATCTCGAGTGTCCCTGCGTATCGTTCGTGCGTCGCGACTGGCGAACCGTTCCAGGTTGCGGCATACGCGCCCGGGACCAACGTCACGATGATCGCGGGTTCGTGACGCGGCGGCCCCATGAGGCGAAGACGCGCCCGCAGTCCGTCCTTCCCGTCGGTGACCTCCAGCGACTCGATCCAGGTGTCGAGCCCCACCGTCAAGCGTCCAGGCCGGTGATAGGCGCCAAACCAACACAGAACCGGGGAGGACAGCCCGCCGAAGGCGTGCCAGCCCGCGCCCCGTCCAGTCTCGACCGTGAAATGCTCGAAGCAGTTGTACGAGAGATCCACCTCTCGCTGCCAGAGACCAAGTGCCGTCGAGGCGATGCGGTGCGCCTCATCGGCCCGTCCGAGATCCAGCAGCGCCTTCCAAAAGAGCCACTGATGTGGCATCCAGACGGCCCCATTCCAATAGCCGTCCACAGCGTAGTACGGCGCTGAACGGTCAACCGTGCTAAGCCCGCACGGGGTCCACATGTGGTCCTCAGACATCAGTGCATCGACCAGGCGTTTTTCCTGATCTGGCGTGCAGATTGCAGCCACGAGAGGGGATGCCCCGTCCATACCCATGTTGTAGTTTGCGCCATCGGCGGTGCGTAGGATGGCGTACGGAAGGCCCTGCTCGTCGTGCTCAACATAGCCAAAATAGCCGGATTCGTCATCCCATGCGTTGGACTGTAGGGCACCGGACAGCAGGGAGATGTCATCGTCGTACTCAGTCGTCTCCTCGCCCAGCGCCAGCGCCGCCATCCTCAGAATCTTCGCCGTGCGGATCACCTGCGCGGTGCTGATGACCGGCGTGACGCTGTGCTCCATCCCATAGCGATGGACATGAACCTGTGGTGGGTAGTCATCCCACCCTCCGGAGTTGTAGAAATAGTCCCAGGTCCGGATGAGCCCCGATCTCAGGTTCCGAGTTGTCGAACTCCCCATCCTACCGGCGAGGAACCGGTGGTACTGACGAAGCCGCGGGTAGAAGTACTCAAGCAGCGGCCGCGACTGGGTACGGTTCCATAGGTCAAGGAAGACGTAGAACTGCGTTGGCACCGGGCTTCCGTGATGTATGAAGGCTGCATCCTCAGTATCCGGCTCCGTGACGTAGGCATTCAGCGTGTCGACCGCTCGGTCGAGGTCCAGTTCCGCCAACCCAAGTCCTATGAAGCCGGCATCCCAGGTGTACAGGCTATCCCACCATCGCCCTGGGGTGTAGTGGCGAATCCACGTCCCGCGGGTCCGCACTGGGTACACGATGTTGGTGAGCAGAGTGGCAGCCATGCGCTCCTGTCCACCCAGGTAGGGCTTACCTGCCGGGTTCGAGGCGCTCTGTTCACTCTCCTCGTGGAAGGCAGCGCGACGACGTGCCGCCGCATGCACCTCATTCCACTCAGTCGCGGTAGGATCGAAAGCGGCACACTGCGCGTACACGTCCTTCGGCTCCCCGCAGTAGACCGAGCCCATGATCACGCGTACGGAATGCGGTGCCAGGAAGATCGGACGCTGAAAGACATTCGTGAAGTGTCCTTCGCCCGGCCCAAACAGCGCAAGCTGGGTGTGGTTGTGCACAGTGTACTTCAGCGTGGTATCTAGGTCATCGCAGTAGATGTCACGGACCTGGAACGGGATCGCGACGCCATCCTGCGCGCCCCAGGCCAGGCCGAAAGCGTTAGGTATGCCTTCGTACAACAGCAGCAACGTATCGTGTCGCGGGCCCGGCAGCCGCTTCGGCGCGTAGACCGGGGTCGCCACCTCGAACCGCAGATCATCAAGCGATCGGCGCGGCACCAGGGCGAACCCATCAATCTCGAGCGGCACCCCGTGCTCTGATAGCGCGATGGTCACGATGACCTCGCCGAACAGGGCGCGGTCCAGAGACACTTCACGGATCGCCACATCGCCGGTGCCGCGCAGCCGGATGATCCGACTCGTGAGCCCTGGGAAACTGAGCTTGACCTCGGCCCGGTCGGGCAGCCGGTAGCGCAGCACGAGGAGTGCATCCGCAATGGGCCGCGACACTGACACGCGGTAGACCACGGCATCGCCCTCGCTCAGGCCGAAGCCATTTCCCAGCCCCTGGCCGTTCACGAACCCGCTGACGCCCGCCTCGCCTCGCAGATGGCCGTCATAGGACAGGTTCGACCGATGGGAATCGTGGCCAAGCGATAGCACCGCATACTCCGTGCCCTCCACCCACATACTCCCAGAGGGCAGCGCGACCCGCGCTGGAATCAACGGACTGCGCTTCGGTGTACCCTCGGTTGGCAGATGGATCGAGGCCATCCAGTGCAAGACCAGATTCTGCGGCGCGTCGGTGGCATTCACGCATTGCGCACGGATCAGCATCTGGTTGGCAGGGCTCGATTCTGCCGGGCGGTAGTAGTCGATGTCGGCATAGACCTGGTCCTTCCAGATGACCTCGTGTCGATGCCGATAGTAGGAAAGGTCCGATGCAGCTTCCCAGGGATGGTATCCCGATTCCCAGAGCACGTTGGGCACAAAGGGGGCTCGTCGGTACAGTCCGGGGAAGACGCTCAGATCGAACCGCAATCCGGTGCTGATGTCAGGGATATGGCTGACACCGATGTAGCGCTTGGTGTAGGGTCCCCAAGCCGGGAGCCTAAGGTCGTGCGACCCTCGAAGAGCTTCAAACGCGCTGTTCTGCCCCATCGGCGCACGCTCCTTCCGCCACGTGGTCGGCCCCTTGCACTCAAATCACGTGTTCATCTTAGACCCAACCAACATAGTGCGCAAGTATCGAACGACTGGATTCCGCCGGCACGGGACCAGTCTCGGGAGACTACGGGGCGGGCCGGTGCGATCTCTCGTACCGAACCCTGATCTGCTCTGGTGCCAACGGGGACTCCGACCAGATCACGATCTCACGGGCCTCTCCGGGCAGGAGATCGAAGTAGGCATCACTGGGCACAGCCTGCGCAGGCAAGTCGATGAAAACGGCGTGCGCATAGACGTTAGACGATACGCGCGCCTTCAGCCAGCCTGCCCCACGGTCCACGATATCGGCCCGAAGGTCGGCGGCGGGACCACCGAGCAGGCCGCGATCACATGCACGGAAGATGCCTGTGGGCACATCGTCCCTACTGACTGCACGTGCATACCACAGACCCTGGCGCGGATCGTGCCCGTTCCTGTCGATCGTGACGACCTCGGTCCTGCGCAGAGGTTCGGCTGCCACAGTCACGATGCGAGCGTCGCGCTGCGCGCCATCGAGCGTGACGTACCCAACCTCAATGTCCGCCGCGAAGGCAGTAGGAGCATCGTTCGCCACGACTATGCCAATCCCATCGGTACCCTGAGGCCTCAGGATCAGGCGAATCGGCGCATATGCCCGTTTCACGAAGTACCAGGAGATCTTGCGCCGTCGGAAACCATCCACGATCGTCCACCCGACCTCGCCCCAACAGTCGCCGAACATCCAGAACAGGCTTCCTCGACAGTTCGCCCTATATCGCATCGAATCCAGAGCGTAGCTGTACATCATCCCCTGAACCAGGCCGCTGTAGAGCAAGTAGTCATCGGGTGAAAGTGTCTCCGGGTCTACATAGTGCTTGCGGATCCCCTCATCGACTGTGTGCTTTTCGAAGGTGTTCGTGTGATGTTGCCATACGGCGCCTTCACGGTCGAAGGGCGCACCATCCAGGTACGTCAGCACGGTTTCCTTGGTGGGAGCACCCACATACCCGAACTCCGACACGAACAGAGCATCACACGCGTCATACTCCTCCGGCGCGATCCGCTTCGCCATCTCAGGGTTCATCATCAGATCCCAATGGTGTCGGTCGCCTACATCTGGATCGTTCGGGCGTTCGCCACCGTAAGGAGAGCTGGTCCAGTATGGGATGCCGGGGCAGTTGTGATGCACGATCTCGGGCAGCACGTAGTTGTAGATGGCCGCGCCTCCGCGTGTCTGCTCGTGCCACCAGTCAACAAACCCCCACGTGTTCTCGTTGTTGCCGCACCAGAGCACAATGCTGGCATGGTTTCGCAGCCGACGGGTCTGGTAGTCGGCCTCTCGCCGCACCTCTTCGCGGAAGGCAGGCAAGTCATCGGGATAGGGCGCGCATCCGAACATAAAGTCGTGCCACAGCATAATGCCATAGCGATCGCACGCCTCGTAGAACGCGTCGCGCTCGTAGAGCCCCCCTCCCCAGACGCGCAGCATGTTGAAGTTCGCCTCACGCGCCTCACGTACCAGTCGTTCGTACACATCATCGGTCGTTCGTGCATACACGGCATCCGTTGGGACCCAGTTGGCGCCCTTGGCGTAGACCCTGAGCCCATTGATGACGAAGGCGAAGTCATCCAGCGCCTCCAACTCGACATACCGCAGCCCAACCAGGAACTCCGGATGCGCGATTGTGCGACCCTTCGTCGTTAGCGCAGTGTGAACCCGATAGCGATGCTGATCGCCCAGTCCATTGGGCCACCACAGTTTGGGGTCGGGTACCTGGACGCGCACCTCGACGTAGGTGAGACCCGACCGGAGGAAGGCTCGTGTCGCCGCCCGGTGAACCGTTCCCGTCTCATCGACAAGCGAGACATTCACAACGCCTTCGTCTGAAGCGAAATCGTGAAGCAGGTCCACGGAGACAGTGACCAACACCTCGTCGCTATGCCTTAACGGCTCGACTATGACGTCGCGGATGCAGGCGTCGTGCAGGGCGCTCAGGGTCACATCGCCTCCAATCGCGGTCGTCGCCAACCTCGGGCTCCAGTCCCAGCCCCAGGAGAACTGGGGCTTGCGGGCGTAGATCCTGCGGGGATCGCCGCGCTCCGGACGCCCGTTGGCGGCTTCGGTGCTGGCTCGGATGCCACTGCAGTGGTACGTGTCGGCCTCCGAGACAGCCTCGACCCCACTCGTCAGGCGCACCAGCAACACATTGTCGGTGGGCCGCAGCCACTGCCTCACGTCGAGGCAAAAAGGGCGGAAGGCCGTTGGGTGGCTGCCGATGTGTGTTCCGTTAAGGAAAACCTCGGCGTTGGCATCCAGCCCTTGCATGACCAGTTCCACGGCATCGGCATCAAGCCACGTCGGCTCAACGTCGAATCGGCGCCGGAACCACCACGACCGGTGCTCGGTCCACACACAGTCGAAGCTGTTGAGACCCAGGAGGGGCGCCTTGATGCGGCCAGCCGTCTCGAGGCCTTGGTGGATGTCGCCCGGGACCGGCTGGGGGATCCAACCATCAGCTTCGCGTGCCACCCGATCAGCCTGGTCGATGGATGCTCCGAGCACCTCATCGCGCAGCTCCCAGATGCCATTCAAAGACAAGATGCCGGTCATCGCATGTCCTCCATTGGCGTCATGTCAGCGCCCTCGATCGGTTACCCCAAGCGTCGGCGTGTCCCTAGCCAGAGGAGCGCGAGCGCCGCAAGTGGCATCAACGCCGCGAGGCGAAAGGTCATCGCGCCCCCCACCCGGTCAAAGAGCTGGCCACCTATAAGGGCTCCGATGGCTGCCGCCAGTCCCATCATGATCCCGCTGAAAAGGCCCTGCGCGGTTGCCTGCGTGCCCTTCGGCGCAGTGCGAGCCACGTACGCAACCCCGGCGGCCCACGCCGCAGAGAAGGCGAGGCCGTGAAGGAGCTGGATCGGCAGAATCACCCAGGGCGTCGTCGCGAGCGAGAACGCCAGGCCTTGGATGCTACCTGAGAGCAGCGCCACTGCGAGCAGACCCCGAGGGCCTAGCCTTCGCAGCAGGTAGGGCGCCAGGGCCCAAATGGGCAGCTCACCGAGCGTGCTGATCACCAACGCAATGCCCATCAACGACTCGCCCGCACCCAGTGATGCCATGTAGAGCATCAGGAAGTTCATCTCGGTGGTGAGATAGAGTCCGCCCAACAGGCTCGATGCAAGGAATGCCAGCCACCCCGGATTCGACAGCAACCTTCGTACGTCCTCACCGTAGTTGCCCCGAACTCTTAGCGTCAGGGTGGGCTTCGGGAGCGCCGCAACCAAGAGGCCCCCGGACGCCATCAGCAGCAGGTAGCCCACAAAAGACCATCTGAGGCCGAAGCGCTCAGTCACAAACCCGATCACAAGCCCGGACAGTCCCCACCCGACAGCGCCCCACAACCGCTGGGCGCCATACAGATCGGTACGAGCTCCCAGCAGGCCGATGACCGTGCTGTCGGCCAGCGGTATCACAGGCGCGCCAGAGAACGCGTGCGCGACTACGATCGCAATGAGCACGACATACGAGGACGCCGATGCCAAGGCCAGAGCCGCGGCCCATGTGCCGGCGATCGCCAGGAGCCACAGCAGTCTGTGGCGCCGCGTGATGTCGGCGAGCCCGCTCCAGAGCGGGGCCGCAAGGAGCGTGACGACCGGAGCGATGCCGCGAAGCACCCCAATCTGGCCGCCGCTGAACCCCAGCTCACTGAAGTGCACAGCCAGGAATGGCATCAGGCACGCGCTGGCGCCGTAGTAGCACGCATAGAACGCGCGAGCGAGCGCAAGAGGCTGCGGACCGCGTCGCAGGTGGGCCGCAGTCGCTACCAAGGCCCAACTCCCTGTGCGCGGGTCACGCTGCGAGCCCCCACAGCCCGACGACGGCGAGAAAGATACCATAGACCACGCGCAGCCGCCCTAATGCTTGCAGCTTCTGCGCCTCTGCTTTCAGCGGCAGAGCCTCCAGCAGCTTTCGCTCAGGGTACGTCACGAAGGGCCTCCGCTTACCGCGGATCACCAGATACCCCTGCAGAGCGACCACGACGCCTGCCGACACCAAGGCCACTAGGAATGCTGTCTGGACCATCAGGACTCACTTTCCGAGTCGATCGGAGACCGTTACGGATCGCTTTGGCGACAGGTCAGACCGCCGCCTCAGCGTTTCGGGCAGGAACAAACCAACGGTGAGCGCTGCGGCCAGGCCTGCTGCAGCCATCGACAGGGCTGCCGCGGGCAGGCTCAGCACCTCGGCAGCCAGCCCGACGACAGCCGGACCTCCCGTACCGCCAACGTCGCCGATGAGTCCCCAAACGCCGAGGAACTCACCCCGTGCCCCCGCCGGCGCCAGGTCCGTACCCAGCACCATCATCGCACCCGAGCTCAGCCCATTGCCCACGCCGATAGCCATCGCACAGGCTAACAGACCGCCGAACCCGCCGGTCAACGGGACTAGCGCCATCGCCACGGCTTGGACAGCGAAACTCGGCACGATAGCGTACTTGCGGCCAAGGTTGTCCATCAGCCAGCCTGCGGGCGGGAACATGACCATCTCAACCGCAGCGGCGATCCCCATCAGCAACCCGACGCGATCCACATCGAGTCCGAGCGCCCCAGCAGCGTAGAGCGGGATGATCGTGTTGCGTCCTGACCGGATCATCTGCGCGAAGATGTGGCCCATGCCTGCGGGGGCGAGGACCGTCGCCTTCTCGCGCAACATCGCCCAGAAGCGGTCCTGCCGCGCCCTGCGCTCGTCGCGAGGCGCTCTCGGGACAGACCGAGCCGTCACGGACCACGGTCCAGCGGTGAACAGCGCGACGCACAGCAGGGCTGGGACACTCAGTACAGCAGCGACGAGAAACGGCACCCGTAACCCCCACGTGGCTGCCACAGCCCCACCCACCATTGGCCCAACGAACTGCCCGACCCTGAGGAGCCCGCCGAATAGCGCCAGGGCCTTGCCGCGACTTGCCAGATCCGTGTGTTCTGAGATATACGCGTGACGCGCCACTCCAAAGAGGGCAAAGCCGAACCCAGATACGAAGCGGTAGACCAGCGCGACAGCGATCGATCCGGCCCAAGCAAGTCCGGCGGAGGCTGCGACCAACACGAGCAACCCAAGGAGCATCGCCCGGCGGTGGCCGAGGCGGCTGATGAGCAGGCCGCTCGGAAGATCCGTCAGTAATGTCCCAAGGCCCTGCGCAGCGACCAAGGCGCCCACCCAACCGTACGAAGCACCGAATCCCTCGGCGTAGTAGGGCAGGACCGGGGTCAGGAGCCCGTGAGCAAGGGCAATAGCGACAGCCGGCACATAGAACGGCAACAGCAGCGGATCCCGTCTGAGTGCCTGGATGTAGGGATGATGCCCCAGATGCGTCTTCACGCCACCATATCCTTCCCGGCGTGTCGGTCACTCGCCATCGGAGAAGAGCGCGCCATCATTCGCGAGCCACCACGAGCTCAGGCACGATCGGCGCCAGCAGCCTCTCCGCGTTGGCGTGGCAGATGTTGTGCCGGTCCCGGTCCGTGATATCGGCGTTCATCAGAACCCCGACGGCATGGTGCGGGTCAAACCACGGGAGATCCGTACCAAACAGCATGCGCTCCGATCCGGCCTCCCCGACCAGTTTCTCAATCGCACCGCGGTCATCGAAGACGGCGGTCAACTCCAGGTATATGTTCGGAAAGGATCGCGCCAGAGCCACAGCGGCATCCCACGCCCCATGGCAGGAGTGCCCCAACAGAAACCTGACGCGTGGGTACCGCTCCGCTACCTGTTGCACTACATCCTCGCCGTCGTAGGCGCTGCCGCCCCAGGTGTGGGCCAACACAAGCAGCCCACGGGGGAATCCGCATACTCCCACGCCGGACCGTACCGGTCATCGGTCAGGGCCACCCGGTGGTAATCGGAGAGGAACTTGAAACCCACGTACACGTCGGGAAACAGACCGTCGAATGTCGCCAGGTCGCGTGTGAGCTGCTCAGGGTAGTTGGGGTTCACCAGACAATAGGCGCGCAGTCGATCGGGGAATCGCCGCACAGCCTCGATGCTGGGTCGGTTGGCAAGATCCGGCGAGTTGAGTGCCGCGTGATGCGAGAACAGCAACAGCCGGACACCGGCCTCATCCATGGTACGGACCATGTCTGCTGCCTCGCCGCGTGGGAAGTAGATCGAGTGGTAGGCCCCCATATGCCCATGCATATCGTAGATTGGGCACGAAGCTGACTTGCCATTCTCCCAGAAGTCGCTCGCTAGCCGTGATCTATCGAGCATAGTGCCCCTCATAGCTGCGCCTCCTCGATGAGCCGCTCAAGGTTGCCGTACGCGATCGCATCCTTCGCGCCATCCGGGATCTGAGCGTGGCGTAAGGCCATCATCATTCCCCCGAAATGCGATTCGGGGAATCCACTCCCGAACAGCAAGCGGTGCGGGCCATAGTCAGCCACCAGCGCCTCAATGCCTCCGTCAAGAAGGTATTGAGCCGTATCGACGTAGAGGTTCGGGTACCGCTCGAGAAGCGGCCGGAAGGCGCGGTCCTCACCCCAGCACCCGTGATCGCACACAACGCAGGTCAGGGATGGGAACGACGCCATCAGATCGTAGATCGTCGACCAGGTGCAACCGCGCTTGACCGACAGGAACAACGGTACGCGGCGCTCATCCATAGCCGACAGCACCTCGCCCATCGACACTGCATTGAGCAGAAAGCGGTGCGAGTCCGGGAAAGCGCGCAGTGCTGCCACATGGGACTCGCGCATCAGTCGAAAGAGCTCGGACGGTTCTGGAAACTCGTGAGCCTGGTTCGGCAACACCGTCCAGCAGCCCGTCAGGCGCGCGTGGGGTGCAATGGCATCCGAGAGCATGGCGTTGCCCGTCTGAGGGGCGACATCATGCTGCGCGATGTGCCACACGAGCGCACGATCCACCCCAGCGACATCCATCTCTGCGAGGAGCTCCACTGCCGTGGCAACAGGCGCGAGCGGACGTCGCGCAGGGAGTCCGAAGGACACATTGCAGTCGAAGAACCTCATAGCCATCGCCTCCGTTCAACGGCATATCGCCGAATCTCACGAGCCAGGTCCACGTTAGCCGCTCACTGCGCCAACCGGGCCAACCGCGCCTATCCGGTAGGCGCGCGCCCAGCATCGCGGACTGCGCCCGGCTGGCCCCGCTTCGCCGCCGCGAACTGGCGCTCGAAGAGCTGACGGTAGAGACCGCCCTCAGCCAGCAACTCATCGTGTCTGCCCCGCTGGACGATACGCCCTTGCTCAAGCACGAGGATCACGTCGGCCGACAGCACCGTGCTGAGCCGGTGCGCTATCACCAGACTCGTGCGTCCCTTCATAATGCGCTCCAGAGCTTCCTGGATCAGCGCCTCACTCTCCGAATCCAGGTGACTCGTGGCTTCGTCAAGAATCAGAACGCGGGGATCTTTCAGTATCACGCGGGCAAGCGCCACGCGCTGCTTCTCACCCCCGGAAAGCCGGTAGCCGCGTTCGCCCACAACCGTGTCATAGCCGTTTGGTAGGGAGAGCACGAGGCTATGGATATTCGCTGCTTTGCACGCCACCACAAGCTGCTCATCGGTGGCCTCCGGCCTCGCATAGAGCAGGTTCGCGCGCAGGGTATCGTGAAATAGATAAGTCTCCTGCGTGACCATGCCGATGGCGGAGGACAGCGAGCCGAGTCGGATCTCCCGCAGGTCACGACCGTCAAGCAGAATGCGGCCCTCGCTCGGATCGTATAACCTTGGCAGCAGGTAGGTGATCGTGGTCTTGCCGGCGCCGCTGGGCCCGACCAGGGCCGCCAGTTGGCCCGGTCGGATGTCGAAACTCACGTCCTCCAAGACCCATCGCAACTCCTCGTCGTCCTGGCCTTCCCCCTCAGCACGCGGAATCCCGACGTCATCGGCAAGCGCACCGCTCTTCGTGACCTCCACCGGCTGGCCTCCCCGACCCCCATAGCGGCGCACTGCACCTAGCTGCGGCGCATCCCCATCGCCGCGATAGCGGAACCAGACTCGGTCGAACTGAACCCACCCTTGGGGCTGCGTGAGTTCCACAGCAGATGGGCGGTCGTCGATCTCGACCGGTAAGTCGAGGACCTCAAACACCCTCTCGAAGCTCACAAGGCTCGTGGCAAACTCCACCTGGGCGCCAGCGAGCGCCGTCAGAGGCTGGTAGATCTGCCGCAGGTAACTGCTGAAAGCGATGATGGTTCCCACCGTCATTGCGTCTCGCAGGACGTAGTGCCCACCTGCCCAGAAGACGAAAGCAGTGCCCAGCGCACTGGTGAGCCCGAGACCGGCGTAGAACCAGCGAGCGACCATGGAGCGCCGGACCGACAGATCCCGAACCTCAGTCGCACGCTCGGTAAACCTGGAGTTCTCGTCTTCAGTGCGCCCGAAGATCTTCACCAGCAGCGCTCCACTTACGTTCAGCGTCTCATTCATCAGGGCGTTCATTTTGGCGTTGGCCTCCATGTAACCCCGGGTAATCGTGCGCAGCCGCTTCGCAACGCTACGGGCAGGCAGGATCAACAGAGGCAGTATCGCCACACCGATGACTGTGAGCCTTAAGTCGAGAGAGATCATCACGACGAGCGTCGACACGAGCGACACGACATTGGACACGAGGTTCACCAGCGTGCCCGTCACAGCCTGCTGAGCGCCGCTCACATCGTTGTTGAGACGCGACATCAGCTCGCCGGTCTTCGTGTGCGTGTAGAAACGCAGGCTCATAGCCTGCAAGTGCCGGTAGAGCGACTCTCGCAGATCGCGGATGATGCCCTCGCCGGCCCTGGCGCTAAGATAGGACTGCCAGATACCAATTAGTCGGCCCAGAATTGGCACACCGATCAGGCCAACCGCAAGCCAATTCAGCCCCGCGGGGTCTTTGCTGGGCAGTACATCGTCCACGAGGTGCCGGTATAACAGCGGAGGCACGAGATCCAGAAGCGACGAGATGGTGATGGCGACCATCAACAGCCCAACCGTGCCCCAATAGCGCCGCGCGTAGCGTACGACGCGGACAACCAGCGCGCGGCTGATCTTTGGCCGCGCGGCCTCATCGTCCTGGCGCAGCACCGCACCCCACGCTCTATGGCCTGAGCCCATATTCCGGTCACACTCCTTTCTGACACCGCCGAAACCCGCGGAGGCGGTCTGCGTCTCATTCTAGCTGCACATCGGGTGAGCCGCCAGCACAGCGACCTCTCACGAAAGACCCCGAGAGAAGCAGTCTCTCGGGGTCCAACCGCAAGCAGAATGTACCAGGCGCCTGGACTAGACCTCCAGGTACGCCTTCCAGGTAGCGGGGATCTCGCCGGATGCCACGATGTACCGGGCGCGCGGCGTCTTTGGCTCCCAATGCAGCCGCATATTAGCTTCGTTCGGCAGACGATTGGCCTTGCGTTGGTTACACGACTGGCAAGCGCAGACTGTGTTACCCCAGGTGTTCTTGCCGCCGCGGCTCACAGGTAACACGTGGTCAACCGTGAAGTGCTGACGTTCGTACACTCGACCGTTGTGTCGGAGCCCGACCTGAGCCCCGCAATAGGCACACGTATAGTGATCGCGGCGCAGTACTGCCTCGCGGCTCCAGGTCACACCGCGACGGGGAGCATTGATGTAGTAGCGCAGACGAATCACCGTAGGGATGTGCCAGGTGGTGGAAGCGCCGCGCATAACGATCGACTCAGCGCAAGCAGCTTCGACACGGTCCCGCAGAAGCAAGGAAACAGCGCGCTTCAGCGGGATGATGTCAAGCGGTTCGTAGCTCGCGTTGAGCAGCAAGACACCGGATGCCACGGCCTACCTCCTCCTCACCACGGCAGAGCAACCAGGGTTCGACGGCCGCCATATTGCTGGTCGACGACGATCTGCCAGATGAGTCGGCGCGGCTACTGCGGGTTGAGGTACGGCAGATCTCATCCCCAAGCACACAGGCCCATTCTACACCGATTGCTGGTCTCGGCAAATGCCACCTGGGCGCGGCTGTCCCACCACCTCCCCTGCCATAACCTTCCGGGCGTAAGCCGCGACATCCATATGGAATGGCTCCACGCGTCCGGGGAGATCCTCCGGCGCAAAGAAGCCTGCATCGGACACCTCGGCACTGGCCCGAAATGAACCCTCTACCAGTCTGCACAGGAAGATCAGATCGAGGCGACGCAGCGCTCGATCGCCGCCAATCACCAGGGGATGCATTGCCTTGATTCGGAAGCCCGATTCCTCGAAGACCTCGCGCTCGACGGCGTCTATCGGGTCCTCGTTTCCCTTCAGCCACCCGCCAGGAATCCCCCAGGGATAGTCGGCGCGGTAGGTATGTCGGAACAGCAGGACGCGCCCGGCATCGTCGAGCACGACCGCCATTGCCCCCACGAGGAACTTCGGTAACGTCAGCCACGCGATCCACCCCTGGATCCGCCCTGGCGTACGCTTCCAGACTCTCAGAAGCCAACGCGCTAGAAGCCGGCGCATCCGGTCGCGACCTCAGCCATATTTCCGCAGTCTCCATACCGGGGCAATCCGGTGACCATGCTCCCACCGTCCTCCCGCACAAAGCCATCCCATCGCCAGGCCCAGTATACTTACGCGCACCGAGTTGCCTAGACCTATCATTTTCCTATAAACAAGTATAATGGCTGCCATTCAGCCTCGGTCGTGCCCGCGGCAGCAGATGGGGCGCAAGGCCCCGAATGGATGGTTCGACATCGCATCAGACGACTCCGATCCACAACATGATGTAGGCGCGCCGGAGCCAGGTCCGACCAACCGCACTTGGTGGCTGGTTGGCGCAACCGCTGCCGCAGTGCTGGCCTGCCTGGCGATCACGTACCTGTTGCTGCGCGCCATCTTCCCCACTGCTGAGCCTATGCCAACCATACCTTGGGGCACACTGACACCCGCTCAGGGCCTGGCCACCCAAGTACCTTTGGCATCGCCCACACCTGCACCCGACTGTGTGCCTGATGCCGAGTACGTGGATGACGTGACCGCCCCCGATAATGTCGTCGTTGCGCCGGGCGCTGCCTTCCTGAAGGCCTGGCGGGTACGCAACAGCGGGACGTGCCCTTGGGTCGCCGGCTACACTCTCCGCTTCTCTTCAGGCGAGCAGATGGGGGGACCCGCGTCGATCTCCGTGCCTGCGGCGCAACCTGGGGAAACAGCAGAACTCTCGGTGTCTCTTGTCGCGCCCGAAGCTCAAGGGGTTCACCGCGGGAACTGGCAGCTCTGCGCCAGCGACGCGACGTGCTTCGGACCTGTTGTCTACGTCCAGATCGTCGTCGCGGTTGGGGCTACCCCCAGCGTGACCCTTGGCGCGGCAGCCACCCCATCGGCGACTCCAGCCACTCCTTCCGCAACGCCCAGCCCAGAGCCTTCGCCCTCGACACTTCCCCCAAGTCCTGGCGCAAGCGAATGGCTTGTCCACGGCAACCGGGCGCTGGGGATTCGTGAGATCGCCTGGGACACCTCGCTCAATGGTTTCACCTCAAGCAAGGGCGAGATCTACCTCTCGCTGTACATCGTGGGCATGTCGACTGACGACAGCAGCGCGATTTTCAGCCCCCTGGAGATCTCTGTCATCGATGGTGATGGGAGAACCCACGAAACCCTTATCCTGGAACGCAAGGACCCACCCTTCGCCCTCTGTACAGCAGGCCCCGGAGCCACCTGTGAGGGATGGTGGACGACAGCGATTGCCGACCGTACCAAGACCCGGCGTGCACTTACGCTGCGCTGGGAACCCAGCCTGCTTAGCGCGCCGTTGGAGACACCCATTCGACAGTAAGGATCACCGGGGATCGATCTCGGTGACTGTCAGAATGCGCCTGCCGCGCCCGCTGGCTTCGTAGATACACCATTTCCGGCCCGCGTTGAGGAGGCATCCATGAACCCGTACACAGAAGCAAACCCACGCATCCTGATGATGGGCTGCGGCGCTGTAGGTGGTGTCATAGCCGCCGGACTCCTCGGTGCGGGTCACGATGTAACGCTGGTCACCCACAATCCGGCGATCAGCGACGCGATCGCCAACAATGGGCTTCACGTCGTGACGCCCAAGGGTCGACGCACGCTTGCCGCGGCCCTATGCGGCGCCGCGTGCCCGGACACGTCCGATGTGGATGGGCAGTTCGACATCGTGCTGCTGTCGATGAAAGCTACCGCCGTAGAAGACGCTGCCCACAAGGTAGAGCCACTGCTGGGACCCGACGGCTACGTCGTTACCTTGCAGAACGGCATTGTCGAAGATCGAGTTGCTGAGATTGTGGGCCGCAACCGCGTGATCGGCGCGATCGTGGGCTGGGGCGCCACGATGCACAGACCCGGCATCTACGAGATGACGTCCTGCGGTGAGACCGTCATTGGTGAGCTGCACGGCGCTATCAGCAGCCGCGCAGTCGCACTGCGCGGCATCCTCGCCGAGGCTACTCCGACCTCCATCTCTACCAACATCATGGGCGTGCTATGGAGCAAGTTGGCCATTAACTGCGCCATCACAACGCTTGGCGCGATCACTGGCCAGAAGCTGGGGACGTTGCTCAGGCGCCGACTCGCGCGTCGTCTGGCCCTGGCTGTCGTCAGCGAAGTGCTCGACACGGCCGAGAGCGGCGGCATCGGTCTCGAACCGGTCGGCGGCACGCTCGATCTGGCGCGTCTATACGTGAAACCCACGCGGCGCGGGGGCGGGCTCAACCTCGCGCAGATCCCGCAGCACGTGATAATGGGCGCTGTCGGGGTGAGGTTCCGCCGGCTCAGATCATCCATGCTTCAGAGCCTGGAGCGCGGCCGAGAGCCGGAGATCGAGTTCCTGAATGGCTACGTGGTCACAAAGGCCCAAGCCATGGGCATCGCCACACCGGTGAACACCGCGCTTGTGGCGATGGTGCGCGAGATCGCGGCAGGGAAGCGGCCGATCGCGCCCGCGAATCTGGCGGAACTGCTCATAGCGGCCTGACCCCGATCTGGATCGCGACGTCGTAAGTGGTAGTATGGTGTTATGCCGATTCCGACGATCCGGTTCCCGAACAACGAGCGTGCCACGCAGTCAGTGATTCGCCACATTGGCGCATTGACACCCCCGGTGCGCAACCTGAGGCCCCGACCTTCCGACAGCAGCGCGCGGGCATTCGCAGACTGGTGGCTGCTGGCAGGCTCGCACCGCTCGATGGTCGGGCACGGCAGGCTATATCTGCGTCGAGAACCGGGGACGATGAACGCAACAACACAGGGTCTGATGTCTCTGGGACTCCGCGTTGAGCGGGGACTTGGGCGGCAGCTCGCAAGCGCAGGGCTCGGCGAGGTCCCCACGATGGACCTGGTCGATCCGCAATTCGTCATGCAGTCGACCTGGCTCTGGTATCGCTTCCTGAACGATGCGGTCGGAGGCCTGTTCGACCCTCCGCTGCGGACGGTCCTCACGCGATCGGGCCAGCCTGTGACCATTGACCTGGACCTATACCGCGCTGAGTCAGTTCCGGCCGCCATCGCCGCCCGTGTACTGCCCGACGATCGCCTATCGTTCGTCGTGCTGGACGACACGTTGCTCCTCCATCCGGTACGGATCGCGTCTGATGAGCTTAGCGAGCTCAACGATGCTGCGACATTGCGCGAGTTGGTTCTGCGCATCGAGAGCGTACGGGATCTACCTTGGTACTGGCTAGTGACGTCGATCGGCATCCAGGTGGCCTACGGTGACGAGGATGGAGACTGGGATGCAGGCGACCTCTGGCACCGCGCGCTGGAGCCGTGGCTCCCTTGGGTACACTGAGACCCTGGCAGGAAAGCGCTCAGTGCACCTGGGTGCGGGCCACGATCGCCAGAAGCCCGTCGTCGCTTAGACCAACTCCAGTCAGAGACGGGTAGAACGCGATATCGCCGAAGCCGCACGACGTCAGTAGCTCTCGGAACCTCCCTGTCGTGTACGCCTGGTTGCTCATCGCGTGCCAGGCGACATCGCCCGATCCGGCATCCACGACGATGTGGCGCGTCGTCCCAGCGGCTCTCTCGGCATCCCAGGAATTCTCGGTCAGGACGATGTGCGGGCGATCCGAGAACAGGCCCGACGTCGCCGCATACCAGGAGGGACCCGTCGTTGCCTCCCGCTCGACATGCTCGTATGACTGCGGCTCAAGGAGCAACATGCCCCCAGGCGCCAGTGCAGCCGCGGCCTTCGCCAGGATCGACTCGATATCTGCTGGTCTGAAGACGTTCATCTCGCCGTAGATGAGCATCACCAGACCGAACCCCTTGCCAAAGTCGGCTTCGCGCAGGTCAGCCAACTGATACGTGCAGGCAAGTCCCTCTCTCTCAGCCACATCGCGCGCGTACGCGACCGAGGCTGGTCCGAAGTCGATACCCACGCAGGTGTGGCCGAGGCGAGCCAGACGGCTCGCGTACAGACCCGGTCCACAGCCGAGATCGAGGATGCGGGCCGGCCTGGCACCAAGAACGTGGGTATGGATCCAGAGTACCTGACGATCGATAGTCTCGAACCGCCGGCTTGCGGCATCGTGCGCCTGCGAGAGATGCTCCTTCAGCATGCGCGCACTGAATCCCGGCTCGTCCCAGGGAATCCTGTCGCCCTCGGTCCATGGCTCGGGCATCGCCGCACGGCGCACGATATCGAGCAGATTCATAGGTATCTCCCTCACGTGGTCTTCGTAGGCGGAAGATCCAGGCGTTCGTCATGCCTCGGGCATCATTCCGTGGAGCCGGCGGCAAAGGCATGCTCGTACTCAGCGAGCATCTCAGCCTTCCGGACCTCGGGTAGCCACGAGGCGCGGAGTCCGTTCAGATTCAGCTCTTGGAGCTCGCCCTTTGTGAAACCGAGCTCCGCACCCAGGACAGCATACTCCTCGGCCAAGCTGTTGCCGAACATCTTTGGGTCATCGGAGTTCACGGTCACCACCACGCCCTCCGAGACATACCGGCGCACAGGATGATCGCGGATGGTGGACACCACGCCGGTGCGCACATTGGAGAGCGGACACATCTCGAGGGGTGTTCGCGTTTCGACCAGATAGCGAATCAGCGCAGGGTCTTCGTAGGCACGTGTTCCGTGGCCGATACGCTCAACCCGCAGCGCACGTAACGCGCCCCAGACGCTCTCCGCGCCGGCGGCCTCACCGGCATGCGCAGTCGTGTGTAGCCCCAGGGCCCGGGCACGATCGTAGACTGGCGCGAAGGGTTCGGGCGGGAACTCGTGCTCGGCCCCACCAATCCCAACACCCACGACCCCGCACCCCGCAACTTCGGCGACCTCCTCAAGGCAGCGCAGGCCGTGAACGGGGCCGCGGTTGCGCACGACATCCAGGACCAGGGCCACCTCTACCCCGGGAACGCGATCCAGACCCTTCCGGATCGCCAGTGTGATCTCCTGCGCCGAGAGGCCGTGGTAAGCGAAGTCAGATGGCGAGTAGAAGGCCTCGACGTACCGCACATTCTGTGCCGCAAGGTCACGTGCGACAGCCTCGGCGATGGTCGTGAAGTCCTCATACTCGCGGATGAAGGTGTTCTTCCAGTTCCAGATCCCGAGAAAGTTCGGGAAGTCAAGATAGGTGAAGCGGCGAGCCAGGGTTTCCGGATCCGACACCTCCGGATCGCCGCCGTACTTGGTCATCAAGGCCCAGAGAGTGGGTAGTGGGATCGCTCCCTCCAGATGGAGATGCAGCTCCACCTTAGGCCACGCTGCGACCTCGCCGATCAGCGCCGAGACCAACTCAGACGATGACACTTTGTATGCCCAAGGAGCCACCGAGGAGCTTGATCGTCTCGGCGTGGTGCCCGATCCCAAGCGCAAAGTGATGCGTTGGGCCTTCGGCCATCCACCGCCTCAGAAAGGTCACCACGTCGGGCTTGAAGTAGGCTCGCGTGTTCGTGTTGCCCGTCGCCGGTATCGGGCCGGCTACCGAATGTCCCTCGGCGATCACGAACTTGAAGCGCCCGTCATACGTCGACGTAACACCCAGCATCGTGATGGCGCCCTCCCTGATCTTGAACTCCACTGAGGCGCCCGAGCCCGGCTTGCCGTGATACGTGGACAAGCTCCTGAGCACCGGCTTACCGTCGGCGATTCCGATGTGGTGCGGTCCGTCGTGCCCCACGAGGACAAAGCCTTGCTCGAAATCGATCGGGTGAAACTCGGCGAAGCTGCCGCCGATTCCCAGACGATCCATGATCAGCATCGCGATACAGGTCTTGAGATCGGCCTCGCCACAGACGGGGACGCCGGCTGCGATGAGAAGTGAGCTGCCCACAATGAGGTTGGCTGCGACCACCTCGCGTTCGGTACCGGATTCGCCCTTGTAGTAGTAGGCCAGGCCGTCGAGGGCGTACGCGTCGACGAATCGGTCCAGGGCCACAGCCATCCTCGCGGCGCTGTCTAGGTCTGCAGTCGTGAGCCTGTGTGTGAGCGGATCCGATCCCGGGTCGGGCGTATCGAATAGCCCGAGGATCTCATCGTGCTTCGCGGCGATCTCGTCGGACGTCACCTGCCGCGCCAGCCGCACGAGATCGTCGATTTCCGTCTGCACTACATGAAGCCCAAAGGCAGCCGTCAGCGCCGTTTGGTCAGTGTGCATGTCCAGCATCGCCTCGATCGGATGACCGAAATGGCCGATACGGGCGCCCTTAAGGGCATGCAACACGCGGGCGATGCGACACCACATCGTCACCTCGGCATCAGCGCGTGCGTCTCCTCGAAGGACTCCAATAACCATCGCCGGCACAGGCCTGCCCATCCGCACGGCGACGCCCGCGAACTCCGGTAGTGAGCAGACGTTGTCATTCTGGAGTTGCATCTCGATCGTGGCCCGGGCGTAGTCGAGTCGTGCCAGCGGCTGGAGGGCGACGAGAACCACCGGGACGTCCAGATCACGGATGAGGATGGCGAAGGTCGATGATGTGGCATAGGTCAGCATGTCGACGAACAACAGGTCAAGGTTGGCAGACTTCAGGCGTGGCAGAACCGCGTACGCAGTCTGCGCATTGTCGACCATCCCAAAGCGAATTGCGGAAACACCGCTTGTGTGGACCTGCTGCTCGAACACATCGAGGTAGCCAAGCAGCGCCTCTCGAAGATCGGGGAACTGGGACCAGTACACATCGAGGCCCACGCCGAGTACGCCAACACGGGCGGTCAGAGGTCTACGTCTCAGTGCAGTCGGGTGCACGGGTGCGCCTCCATCTGGGAATCGCCGGACTTGCCCGAGCGCGACCTCCCGAGCAGCTCAGGGGATCTCATCAGGATATGGCGCTCGTCTGAGCGCCCCCGAAGTGTGGGCTCTACCGGAACACGATAATGTTCGCCGAGAAAACGTCCGGGTCAAAAGGGGCACCGCTGTAACTTCCGAGATGCTCCACCACATCGTATCCCCGCGCTCGATGCATTCGGATGATCTCATCCGACGTCATGGGGTACAGAGCAACCGCGTCCTCGAACACAACGCGCCCGGAAAGCTCCAGCCGCGTGGTAAATGTGACCTGGGTCGGTGTGATGTCACGGTATGCCCGGTAGAACGTGGCGCCCCCGGTACCCTCAACGACCGGGAAGGTCACCTGGTCCTGCATAAGCACGTAGTCCCAGTTCATCACCTGGAGGATCCATGGCGCTCCCGGAGTGCGGACCTGGTTGACCGCATCGACGAACCGCACGAACTGGCCCTGCGGCAAGTGCGCCGCGGTGTTGCCAACACATGCAACGAGGTCGAAGGTCCCATCGAGGCTGGCAATCTCGCGCATGTCGAGCAAACGGAACTCGGCGGCTGGATAGTGGGCCAGCGCATAGGCGACCATTGCGGGATCCAGGTCGATTCCCAGGGCAACATAGCCCTCGGCGGCAAGCGCTCCGGCGTAGTGTCCCGTCCCACAGCCGATATCTAGGACCCGCGCGGGCGCTACAGGAAGATGGCGCCGGAGCAGGGCGTACACTGCCCCAGAAAACGGAAAGATCGACTCGTATGTTTCGGCAAACTCTGTGTAGAATGACATGAACCGGAATGTAGGCCAGGACGTCGCAAAGGCAAGCCGCCCTGCAGGGCTCTCAGCCCAGCGCGCGAGGAGTGCGCTTGCCTGTTGTGCAGAGGAGGTCGCTATGGATGCCAGAGGGTTCGCGGGGTTGTCCGCAATCGGGCAGATCGCCGTGCCGACTGCGGATCAGGATCGGGCTGTCGCCTTCTACCGCGACGTGCTCGGGCTGCCGTTCTTATTCGAGGTTCCGAACCTGGCCTTTTTCGACTGTGCAGGAACCAGGTTGTTGTTGGACCGCGGCGAACCGGGGTCTATCCAGCATCGAAGCTCAATCCTGTACTTCCGAGTGGATGACATAGAGGTTGCCACGACGGCTCTGAGATCGCGCGGCGTGGAGATTACCGCAGAACCTCACCTGATCGCCAAGATGCCCGATCACGACCTCTGGATGTCGTTCTTTCTCGATTCCGAGGGCAACACGATGGCCCTCATGGCTGAGGTGCGCGGGGGTTAGGAGAGGGTTCTCAGAGAACAACAATAGCCGGAATGCTTCCACAGCGGATGGCTGACCGCCCGTGGCACGGCCCGTGCGGACGGCCACGAGCGAGCCGAGGTCCGACAGACAGAAGCTCCGCGATTGCTGGCTCTCCGGTGGCGGCGCTTGATCATCGTGGCCATCCAATGTAGACTTGCCGTGATGGATCACGTCGTCGATCTGATGGGGACTATACTACAACCGAGCGAAAGGAGTTGGCACATGAATATGTGGCAGTCGAAGATGACGGGTATTGTGGATGCTCATGTCCATATGGGCGCGATCGCAACCGAGGACCACATCCTGGACATCAACCGCGCCATCGGCGTTAAGAGAACGGCGTTGGTCTCGATCCAGGATCCCACCCATGGAAGCGGCCTTCCTCAGTCACTGTATATGAAAGCACGCCATCCGGAGGCCTTCTACGTCTTCGCGGGCCTGAACCACGGCGAGAAGCTGTCCGACGGGCGGGTCAGAACTCCGAGCCTGGTATCCCAGCTCGACGGGTTCGTCGCAATGGGATGTGACGGCATCAAGATGATCGAGGGCAAGCCTACCTCTCGGCAGGTCATGGATATCCCAGTCACGGATGCCTACTTTGCGGACTACTGGGCGCGGGTCGAGGAGTTAGGTTTTCCGATCGTCTGGCACGTGAACGATCCAGAGGAGTTCTGGAATCCCAAGCTACTACCCGCCTGGGCACAGAAGCAGGGCTGGGGTTACGGGCCCAGCGATGTCACGAAGGAGCAACTCTACGCCGAGGTGGACGAAGTGCTCGCCAGGCACCCCCAGCTACGTATCGTGTTCGCCCATTTCTACTTCCTGTCCGCCGATCTGACCCGGGCCGCACGCTTCTTCGATGCACACCCGACGGCGCACTTCGATCTCACGCCCGGTGTAGAGATGCTGTTCAACATGTCACGCGACCCAGCCGCAACCCGCGAGTTCTTCATCAAATACGCCGATCGCATCGTCTTCGGCACCGACATCGCGAGCCGCAACACAGTCGCGGAGGCTGTGTTCCGCGCCGGCATCGTCTACCGCTGGCTGGAGTCCGAGGATACCTTCCGCATCCCTGAAGGCGCCGATTTCCTGCTGGGCCAGCCAGAGGATGGCATCATCCACGGGCTAAGCCTTCCCGACGACGTGCTGGCGAGGATCTACCACGGCAACATCGCCAGGCTGGCAGGCGAACAGCCCCGTCCGCTGGATATCGGGCGCGCCATTGGCGAGTGCACTCGCATCGGTGCCATCGCCCAGGGTATGTCCAACACGCCCGCTGAGGACACGGAGGCGGTGCGCGTCGCCCGCAAGCTGGAAGCGCTGGCCTAGAAACAAGGCGTCCGCCCCATCGAGCAGTGGTACCTGGAGATGACGAAACTCAGCGGGTGGCAGCGCGATATGGTGTGGATCGGGCCAGGTCCCTTTCTCTACGGCGACGCCAAGGAAGAACGGGCCCTCGCGGGCTTCTGGATCGACAGGTCGCCAGTGACCAATGCGTCCTACCAGCGCTTTGTCGACGCCAACCCCGAGTACCCCGTGCCCTTCGAGATCGACGGCTGGGCCCTTGCGTACAACTGGGACCGGGACAGCCGGACCTACCCGGTCGGCAGAGGCCAGCATCCCGTAACGCTGGTCGCGTGGTACGACGCCCAGGCGTATGCCGAGTGGGCCGGAGGCCGGCTCCCCACCGAACTCGAATGGGAGAAGGCAGCCCGCGGCACAGACGGGCGCAAGTATCCCTGGGGCACCTGGGACCACGATCGCTGCAACACGGCAGAGTCGGAGCTGATGACCACAACACCCGTGGGAGCTTATTCCCCGCGCGGCGACAGCCCTTACGGCTGTACCGACATGGCAGGGAATGTCTGGGAATGGGCGATCGCCGCGAGCGGCAACCGGTGGGTCGTTCGCGGCGGATCGTTCACGGGTGACCGACTCCAGGCCCGGTGCGCCAACCGTGACTGGGACCAGCCGGATTCGGGAATCCGGCTGTGCGGATTCCGGCTTGTGGCGGCGGCCGGTGACGTTATGAGTGACAGAGGGGAGCAAGTCCCAGTTCGTGAACCCTAGTGACCGCACAAGGAGACCCATCAGCCATGACATTTCCACCCGAAGCCCAACCCGTAGTCGACGAACTGCTGCCCCTCTGCAGAGCCCTCGGTGAGGGGGCACGCGCTGTCTCGATTGGCGGGTCGTACGGCAAGGGCACCTTCGACCCAAGCTCCGATCTCGACTTCCGGCTCTTCTGCGAGCGCCGGCTCTCTCCCCCGGAGGCGTTTCAGCAGGCGTACGCACAGGTCCAGGCCGCCATCGATCGGTGGGCCGAAAAGGGGGTCATCATCGATGGCTGCTGGGTTCGCACCACCGGCGAGATCGATGCTCAGATCGATGCCTGGTGCAACGGCGCCATCGCGACCGTCGACCGCGTTTGGACCATCTGGGGGTACTACGTGCTGACGGACGTATACAACCAGATGGTGATCGATGATCGGGATGGTATCCTTGCCGGCTGGCGGGCCAGGCTCTCTACCTATCCGCCGCAGCTCAAACATGCGGTCCTGGACAAGCATCTCAAGTCAGTTCGGTACTGGCGCCAGGACTACCACTATCAGCACAAGGTGGAGCGCGGCGACGTAGTGTTCCTGGCGTCGCTGACGGCCCGGTTGGTACACGATCTCATCCAGATCCTGTTCGCGCTTAACGAGACCTACTACGCCGGTGACGGGAACAACCTAACCTTCATCGAGCACTTCGATTGCGTGCCTGAGGGCTTCGTCGAGAAGGTCGATGCTATTCTCTACCCGGGAACCGGCGACGGCGCGCTTCGGGCGCAGTACGACCGGATGTGTGCGCTGATCGACGCGACTATGGCGCTGGCGGAGGGAAGTCCCGAACTGTGATTGAGCTCCGCGGCACAAAGGTCACGCTGCGCACCCTGGAGCGAGCCGATTGCCGGCAGCTCTGGGACAACTACGAGCCCACCGAGCCCCTTAACCCGGGCCTGTCGAGCGAGGGGGCCGATCGCTGGTTCGAGGAGATGCAGGCACGACAGGGCCGCGAACAGCTCTACCTGGGCATCTTCGACTTCGAGGGGCGGCTGCTCGAAGCGTGCGGTTTCAGGCGCGAGGGCGCGCGCCGCCAGTCGGTTTTCCGCTGTGGACGCCGGTGGGATGAGATCACGTATGGCCTGTTGGCAGCGGAGTTCGCCGATGGAGGGTCCGGCGATGACCACCGACGCTAACGCGGCTGTGCCGTGGTTGTCAGTCATCATCCCGTGCTACAACGAGCAGAAGAACCTCGAGCACGGCGTCCTGGCCGAGGTGTCGACGTACTTGGCATCCCGCCCTTACCTGTGGGAGGTTATTGTCGTCGACGACGGCTCGACAGACGATAGCCTCGCGCTGGTCAAATCCTTCGTCGCAGATGAGCCTGGGTTCGCGGTCCAAGCGATCCCGCACGGCACGAAGCCGGCTGCCATCGCGGAGGGCATTCGGCGCGCGCGTGGCGAGCTCGTGCTCTTCGCCGACATGGATCAGTCGACCCCGATCCAGGAGCTGGACAAGCTGCTGCCATGGTCAAGCGAGTTCCCCGTGGTCATCGGGTCCCGGGGTGCAGAGAGGGAGGGCTTCACGGCTTTGCGCCAGGCAGGCAGCACAGTGTTCCGCATGCTTCGCGCGACCTTCTTGTTGCGCGACGTCCGTGATACACAGTGCGGTTTCAAGCTCTTCCGCCGCGAAGTTCTGGCGCGCCTCTTCGGCAGGCTGCAGTTCTTCAGGGCCGCCGGCGCGCAGGTCAAGGGATGGAAGGTGACTGCCTACGATGTGGAGCTGCTTCATCTCTGTCGCAGAGCAGGCTACGGGATCAAAGAGGTCACGGTGGCCTGGCGAAACCGGGATCTCAGCGACACGAAGGGTCAGAACGGCGAGGCTCACCGCTATCTGCGCGAGTCGGTCGACATGGTGAAGCAGGTGCTGCGCGTTACCCTCAACCAGCTGCGGGGCTACTATGACGATCTGTAGGAGACCAAGGCTAGCACCGAACGTCGTTTCCCATGAAGTCTTCCAGGCCCTCCCTGCCTGGGCTCGCCTGCCAGTCCGCGGGCACGCGTTCGACCGCCGGCGCACACCGACAGGATGACGGGCGCGACGACGGCCTCCCGGCACGCTGCACTGATCGATGCTCTGACCGATCTGGTGCGCGATGACCCTGACGTGATCGTCCTGGCACTCTACGGGTCCGGCCTGCGACCCGACGAGGTTGACCTTTGGAGTGATGTCGACGTCCTGGTCGTCGTCCGCGACGACGCGATGGCGCGCTTCTACCCAACCACAGCATGGTTGGGGCCGTTGGGGCCGGTCTTGGGGTGCGAGCAGTTCTGCGGCGAGGTCGCCAGCACGACACGCATCTGCTTCGGGGATCTCCAACGCCTGGACCTTGTGGTCACCTCGGAATCGAGCGCACGCCAGATCGCGACCTGGCCACACCCACCGTTTGCGAGCGGCCTCCGGGTGCTCTTCTCGAGGTCAGCCGAGACCTGCGCCTACCTTACGGGTTCTCTGCAGACCCCTGCCTATCAGATGCCCTCGGCTGAGCAGTTCACAACGTTGGCCGATGGCTTCTGGTTTCGAGCGGTCGTTGCCATCTCCAAGGTCGTGCGCGGTGATCGCGCCATTGCGCTGCACCTGGCGCTGGGGCTGCTTCAGGACGCCTGCGTACTCGCTATGATGCTGCGAGACAGAGCGACCGGCACTAACCACCACAGGACCGGTGGCATGGCGAATGACATCGTCAATACGTTTCCGGGCGCCGGCCTGCCGCCGACGGCGATGGGGATCCTGGATCTGGTTGAGGGCAGCGCTCGCATCTTCGATCGCCTGGCGGGTTCGTGGAACGGGTCATACGCATCGAGGTTCGAGGTGTTGCTGACTGCACTCGACCTTGCCCGAACGCAGGTCACTGACCGGTGAAGAGCGAAAGCTGCGCCGTAACCGCTCGCCGGGGTCTCAAACCTCCGAGCTCTAGGGCTAGCTAAGCACACTCCGGCAGGGACAAGCTCAGAGGTCTACCCCGAAAGCACCTGGATAAGCCCCCGCAGGTAGCCGATGGCAAAGGCCTGCCCCTTGTGGCGCCACTCCGAGTCGTCCGTCATACCCGGTGCCGCGATGGGACATAGCGGGCCCTCGTACGCCACCTCCCGATAGGCCTGCAATGCACGCAGCGCTGCCACCTTGTCCTGGTCAAGGAAGTGCTCCTGCGCGCCGGCATCAGTCCGGCGGAAGCTACCGATACGGGCTACTGAGATCGCCTTGCGGGAGCCGAAATGGCGAATCGCCTCTTCCGCTCGTAGGCGAAGCACTGCAGTGACAAAGCCGTGGTGCAGATCGAGGCCGTGCGCCGGGCCCCCTGCCACCTCCTGGAGAAGGTCAAGCTCTGAGACGGTGTCCAGGATACGCTCGGAGCTGGGCAGTGCCGCCAACGCCACGTCAGTCTGATAGGTTAGGCGCACCCCGGCTGACTCGGCGACTGGCACAACACGCTCCAGGAATGCGGTCAGGGTCCCCCATAGCGCCCTGCGGACCTCCGAATCAGTGGGAGGCTCGCTCGTCAGCACCGGGTGCACTACGCTTACGGCCGCACCGCGTCCCTGCGTGACGGTCCTACGGCTGCTCGAATCACCGATCGGCCATCGGTACCCCAGTGATGGGATGCCTAGCTTGCCCGCGTCCTCGATGATCTGGCAGACCTGCTCAGTCGCCTCGACCCGAGACGGCTGGTCGGTGAGCGCCGACGCGACCAGCGACACCGGCAGACAGTCGAGCGCGCAGAGATGCAGGCCGGCCCTAATCACTCGGTTCCGCGCCGCTGCCAGGGTGTCGGCCTCCCAGCCCGGCAGATCCCCCACGATCCATTCGACGCCAAGCTGCTGGGCATAGAGCAGATCCGCATCCACAAACGGGTTCAACGTCAGTGCGAGATGCATGTCAGTTCACTCCTTCGGCGTCCAGGATCTCGATAGCGTCGACCAGACCCTTGAAATACCCGACCTGATACGCGAATGTCCGCTCACTGTGCGTATCGCCCACGACCGCTGGTGCATGGTCAACCCGGATTACGCCATCGAAGCCCACGTCGCGGTAGGCGCGAACCGCTGCCACCAAGTCGGTATCACCCTCATCCGGAAAGACCTCCTCAAAGACGGGCACCTGTCCACGCGGGTTGCGGAAGTGTGCGAAGAAGATCTTGCCCTGACGGCCAAAACGGTGAATCGCCTCGATCATGTCGACGCCCGCCATGCTGGCAACCGTCCCCTGGCAGAAGCCCAGGCCGTTGCATGGACTCGGGACAGAGTCAATGAGCCGCTGGAGCCCTTCGAGGCTGCTCAGGATTCGTGCCACGCCCATGAACGACGGAATCGGCGCATCGTCGGGATGGGCTGCGAGCTTCACGCCGGCCTCCTCAGCCGCCGGCACCACACCCTTCAGGAAGTACGTCAGATTGCCCCATACCTGATCGGTGGTCAGCTCACGGTCAGGTGTGTGGATCAGACCATCGGGCCCCGGCCTCCAATCCAGCGCAGCAATCGGGGAGCGTCTGGCCACCTCCCAGTCAAAGCGCGAGACACGCGCCCCACCCCTACCGACAGGGCAGTACTCCGTGCGGAGCCCCCCCAGCAGCATCCACTGGTACTGCAAGACCGATATGCCCGCCCTCCCCATGTTGTGCAACGTCGTCCGGACAGCATCGATCTGCTCATCGCGGCCCGGCAGGCCAAACATCGCCTTGTAGTAATGCGGCGTGGGCAGATTCTCGATTACATCGAAGGCCAGTCCGTGAGCAGCGAACTCCTCGCGGGCCTCTCGGAGATCGTCCAGGGCGAGGTACCCTCGTGGATCTGCCGGCAAAGCGCTCACTACGTACTGGAGGCCGAGCTGCTGCGCGAACTGCATCTCTCTCAGAGACCGGCCCAAGCTCAGAGCGATCTTCATCTCATATCCTCCCCATTCATCGACGTCAGGTCCACGGACAGTACGACGGCTCATGAGTCCACAGGGCCTCCATGGGCAACCAACCGCCCGCATTATCTCACGATGTCGACGGATGACATCCCATACTCACTAGCCTTGCCGTGGCGCGAATAGGGCTACCAATTCAGCGTGGTTAGGTGTATGATGATAGCGTCACTGAGGCGGGCAATGCCCTGATGTGACACCTTAGCCGGAGCTGGCCCGGAAATCGTCAAGGACACACAGCACGTCGGTTCCGGCTCCTACCAGAAAGGGAGGCACAAACATGGAGTTCGAAGGATACTGCGTCAAGTGTCGTGCGAAGAGGCAGGTCGCTAACGGCGAGGTCAAGGAAACTGCGAACGGACGCAAGATGGCCCAAGGTACCTGCCCGGTCTGCAGCACCAAGGTCACCCGCTTCCTACCCAAGGCCAGCTAGTAGGTCAGCCTGACATCATCGCAGATCAGGCTTAACGCGTTCTAAGTC
>JALOOJ010000208.1 GCA_025454475.1 Anaerolineae bacterium | reverse complement strand
GCGGGGCATCTGGGCGTTATCACGACCGGGGCCTGGTTGCCGTGGGGGCTCTGGGCGCTTCGGCGCATCGCAAAGCGCCGCGATGGCGGTTCCATTGTACTGGGCGGTCTCTGCGTTGCTATGGCTATCCTTGCGGGACACTCGGCCACGCTGATCTATCTGGGTCTGCTGTGGGTGGCCTATGGGCTCTTCATTGGCTGGCCTGCGGCTCGCCAGGCGAGCGGGCGCCAGGCGCGGGCTCGCCAGGCGGGCGCGCGCCAGATGCGTGTCCGGCTGCTGCTGAGCTTTGTAGCTTCCGGGGCGTTGGGCGCAGCACTTGCGGCGGTCCAGTTGCTTCCCTTACTGAGCAGCCTGTTGTCATCTACACGCATCGACCAACCTGACTACGCCTTCTCCTCGCGGTTCTCGTGGCCTGTGGGCTATCTGATCACACTCCTTGTCCCGAACTTCTTTGGAGAGCCCGTGCGCACGGGGTATTGGGGCGACGGCGTGTACGAGGAGATGATCTATTATGTAGGTATACTTCCGCTGCTCCTGGGCTGGGTCGCGTGGCGGGCCGGGCAGGTCTATGGCCGGTCACGTCAGGTGCTGTTCTGGACGGCGGCTGGTGGCGTGGCGCTTCTGAGCGCCTTCGGGTCTCACGGCATTGTGCATCGGCTGCTCTTCCGGTTCCTGCCTGGGTTCGCGATGATGCGCGCGCCGGCAAGAGCCGGGCTGATCCTCACCTGCAGCGTGGCTGTGCTCGTTGCGTTCTCGCTGACGCTCCTTGAGCGGGCGGAGCCGGAAGAGCGCGAAGCCCTGCTGTCGCCGTTTTTCAAGGCCTCGCTGGCGTGGAGAGTCCCTGTCACGGTCGTGATCCTTGTGATGGGATGCTATCTGGTCTACGCGTTTGGCAAGGAGTCCAACCCAGAGATTGGGCGGTTCTGGCATACGGCGAGCGCGCTCGCCACATTCGGTCTCTTGTTTACCCTGGCTTCGGCCTATCTTCACCAGTGGCGAATCCCGAGTTCCTCCGTGTGGTTACCGCGACTTGCGGTGGCGCTGATCCTGTTCGATCTCTGGAGTCTGGGATCGGGGCTGGTTGCCGTTGTGCCGGCGCCACTCAGCGCTTACTGGCGGATTGTCGCAAAGCACAGCGACGCGGAGGTTGGGCGCGTTCTCCCTTGGGGGCTCTCGTATGCGGAGCAGAATGGTGCGCTCTCCTATGGTGTGCGGAGTGTGTTCGGGTACAATCCACTAGAAGACGCGGCCTATAATGCGTTCATCACGGCAGTTCCTGATCCTCGGGCGCGCATCTACGATCTGCTTAATGTCCGCTATGTGTCCACAACCGTGCCGCTGACGTTAGGCGAGGACGATACGCTAACGTTGCTGGCGGAGGAGAGCGGTGTGTATGTATACGGGCGGCAGACGGCACTGCCGCGCGCCTGGTTTGTCTCAGGCGTGGTTCGAGGCAACGTGGCGGAGACGATCGCGGGGATCAATCGCGCGGACTACGACCCGCGTGAGCTCGCCTATGTGGCGTCGGATGATGGTGTCTGCCCCGGCGGAGGATCGGGGGACGTCGGAATCACGCGGGAGACGGCGAACACGCTGATCGCTCGCACCGAGGGTGAAGGCGGGCTCGCGGTCTTCAGTGAACGCTTCTCTCCCGGATGGCGGGCTACGCTGGATGGGCAGCGGGTGCCGATCGTCAGGGCCAATGGGCTTCTGCGCGGTGTATGCGTGCCCGCGGGTGACCATACGGTGGCCTTTAACTACAAACCGCCGACGTTAGTCGTTGGCGGGGCGGTTTCCTCCGCCAGCCTGCTCGTCTGCATGTGCTTTGTTCTCTGCCATTGCCGCCGGAGCCATTTCCGGCACGATGCAGCGTGAGTGGCTGATGTGGACGACCTTGGGGCAGGTCAGCGGTTTGTTGCCGGAATGGACAGATGTGGTACTCTTCACGGCGTGCCTTTGGCTTGCCTAAGTCTCAGACCGTACTATGAAAAGGAGCTAACTATGACACCGATGCAATGGCGAGGATCTCGCCGCTCGATTCTGGGTCTGATGACCCTTGTTACCCTGGCGGTCCTAGGCTTGGTGCTGGGGCTTGCTCAGGCTGCTCGGGCTGACATAGCCTCACTTGATGGTTCCACCAAGACTGCTTCCCCTGACAGAGTTCTCCCTGGTAACCAGCTCACCTACACCATCGTTGTCAGCAATGCTGGTGCGGCAGTTCTGTCACCCATCACAGTCCTGGACCAACTGCCGCCCGAAGTTTTCTATGTGGGGAATTCGACGCCAGGTGGCGCTGGGTTCTCAATCGACCCCACACAGAGGCAGGTAACCTGGACAATCCCCGTTATGAGCGCGAATTCGAAGATGACTCTGGGGTTGACGGTTCAGGCGTATGATGGCGTGGTACCAGGTTCTGCCTTCACCAACACGGCTGTGATCAGCGATGGCATCACGACTATTGAGCCGTCTGCCATGGTCACGATCGAGACCGCGAAATACACCTACTTCCCGATCATGATGAGACGATGGCCACCAGTGCCCTATGCGCCGGTACTGAACCCTATAGGGGTCGCGGGCGATGATCTGACTGTCAGCTGGACGTATGGAGGTGGAGTTCCTGCGGTACCTGATCCTGACTATTACCACCTGCAGCGTGCGTCCGATCCGGCGTTCACTGACATCAGAGAAAACTACGAACCGGTGTCGAATCCGACGAGTTTGCCCAATGTGCCGGGTGGCACGTGGTACTTCAGGGTTCGTGGGCACAACAGCTACGGGTATGGCGAGTGGAGCAACGTGGTTGCAGTGACCTTGGGATATGCCGATGACTTCTCCAACAACACCAGTGGTTGGCCGCGGACGGTCTATCAGTGGTACGGCAGAAATGCGTTCGACGTGGCCTATGAAAACGGCTCCTACCGCGCCAAGATACTGCTCAACAAGGATGGCCTGCTGAATAGGATCATGGGCAGCGTCGCAGCCCCCTGGGTCAACCCCTACACTGCCTACGATGTTGAGGTCAAGCATTGGTTCGCGGAGGCCGGCGATCAGGGGGGCATTCTCCCAACGGCTGGCAAGGGCGGGCTCATCTTCGGCGCCAATGCGGATTTCACCACCATCTACGTTATCGAGTGGAACTTCGAGGGCAACTGCTCAGTCAACAAGTATCCCGGTCGCTCCGCGCCTGTCTCCAGCTCCGCAATCCCGCGCACGATCTTCAGGGACTGGGGTCGCTGTGCTTCGGTGAAGACGGGCTACAATCAGGTCAACACGGCGCGGGTAACCGTGAACGGCAATGCGGCAACGGTCTACATCAATGGGACCGAGATTGTGTCCTTCACCGACAGCCAGCTCGGTAGTATGCACCGGGTCGGTATCCTCACCGGTTCCTGGGATCGCACACCGGTAGAAGGTCGCTTCGACGACTTCCGAGTCACCTCAAGATAGCTCCGGCACGCTGCAGCACTGCGGGAGAGGTCATACGACCTCTCCCGCAGATTTCTACCTCACGATCACTACAGACGAGGAGTCACTATGCTGTCGCTTCTGAGGGGAAGATACGGTAGGTTGACTGTGGGATTGGCGGTTGCCATTGCTTTCGCGGTCGCAGGCCTGTTGCTGAGCCTGGCCCAAACGGCTCGGGGCGACGTCGCCGCACTCGAGGGCTCGACGAAGTCGGCGTCTTCGGACGTGGTCTATCCGGGTGACCTTCTGACTTATACCATCATCATCAGCAACACAGGTCCGGTCATCACGAGCACGGTCTTCGTGACGGATGTTCTGCCGACCGCAGTGACCTACGTGTCCCACGCGGCGCCCACGAATGTGCTCTCCGGCACTGCCGGGCAGTTGGTTACCTTCACGCTCCCGTTACTCGACGAGGGCGCTAGCGTCGTTCTGGAACTCGTGGCCCAGGTTGGAGACGGGGTCGCACCGGGCACCGTCTTCACCAACACGGCGGTGATTGACGATCATACTACGGTCGTCGAGCCCTCTGTCGTGGTGACCGTCGCGGCGCCGCCGCAGTTCGTCTACTTTCCGATCATCATGAAGCGATGGCCGCCCATTCCCTATCCGCCGACACTGTCTCTGACCAGCAACGACAATCGGGGCAACTACACCCTGGGCTGGTCCCCGGGACAGGGCGGAGTCACGGCACCGGCGAGCTACTGGATTCAGGAAGCCAGGGATACGGTCTTCACGAATCTGGTCACCGATCAGGCGCTCCCGCTTAGCCCGACTTCCTTCTCCGTCACCAATCGTTCAGGCACGCTCTACTACCGGGTAGCTGGTGTGAATAGCTATGGTCGCGGTGAGTGGAGCAACGTTGTACCCGTAGTGACCGGCTATTCCGATGACTTCTCCAATCCCGCCAGTGGCTGGTATGTTGGCACTGCGGAGCGCTGGAACAACCGCGGGGATCTCATCAATCCTGACTGGCGGCTGGAGACAGTTGCTTACATGAGCTATGTGCCAGGGCACTACCGCATCAACGTGCCCATGGATGTCCGCGGCGGCGGTGATGCCGTTACATGGTTTGTGTGGCCTGCCCAGATGGCCCCATTGCCTGTGGGAAGCGTACCACTTCCCGACAGCTACTGCGTTGAGGCGCGCGCGATCTTCTCCAACTCCACTGGGCCCTTCACCCCCTGGTGGGCGCACTGGGGCATCGTCTTCGGCGCTAACTCGGGGCAGTCTGATAGCACACTCACCGAGATCTATACCTTCCAGGTCAACTCCCACTACAAGCTGGGGATACTGCGGTATCAGAACTACACCTATCCTGGGGATCGGCAGCCTTTGAGCGGGCTACCCATCAACGTCGAGACCTCGCTCTACAACTGGCCGGGCACGATCAATCACTGGTCCGAGCAGGGGTATGGCAATCCCGCGAATATGTACAACACTCTGAAGGTGTGGGTCCATGGGGACAAAGTGGACGTCTACATCAACGGGGCGCGCATCGTAACGGCAGATATCCCGGGCATGCCCCGTGCCGGCGTCGGCGTGATCGCCGGCGACTGGGAGGTCACACCGGTCATAACAGATTTCGACTACTTCCGCTACGATCCTGCCTGCACAGGTCCCTGATGGGGGTGCGCAAGGGCCGCGCGGTCGCGGTACTGCGCGTCGCACTTAGCCTGCTGACGCTGGGTCTGCTGCTCAGGCAGGTCGGAGGGCACAACCTGTTCCTGACGCTAAAGGGCGCCAGTCTGGGTCTGTTGTTGTCGGCTTGGGCGCTCTTCCTCATGGGTGTGATCATTCGGGTCTTTCGGTGGCGGGCGCTGCTCCACGGGTTGGGGCTGCGCCCGCCCTTCTTGTTGCTGCTCAGGCTGTATCTCGTCGGGGGATTCTTCAACAGCTTCCTACCCTCAGGGTTTGGTGGCGATGTCGTGCGCGTGCTGGAGCTGGGGCGCGACGCCGAGGACAGGGCCGCCGCGTTGGGGACGGTTATCGTCGACCGGCTGACGGGCATCCTCTCGCTGCTGGTGCTGGGGTTGGCTGTTCTTCCCTTCGCCCGGGGGCTTGAGCGCTGGCTGGTCTGGCTCTTTGTTGCCATCGCGGGTGTGGGTAGCGCCGTGGGGGCGCTGCTCCTTGAGGGGAGAATGTTACGTCGCCTGACGTCGCGGCTTCCGGCGAAGCTGTCCCTCGTGGGGCAGGGGAAGCTCGCTCAGGTCTATGCCGCCGTGACCGGCTGCGGCCCCAGGGCGGTGTGGCTGGCGCTCGCGACCTCGACGTTGTTTAACCTCACCAACATCGGCGTCCACTGGCTTTGTGCCCGCGCGGTCGGCATCGACTTGAGTCTGTCGTTCTACTTCGTTGTGGTCCCGCTGCTCTCGTTGGCGCTGCTCGTGCCGATCTCCGTAGGAGGCCTGGGCGCGCGCGACTGGGTCGCGCAGGCACTGCTGGGGCCGACGGCTGTCCCTGAGCCCACCACTGCGGCCTGGACGCTATCAGTCTGGGCCGTGACCGCGGCGGCAGGCCTCCTCGGCGGTGCGATCTACCTCTGGCAGGGCGCTGCAGGGATCGCCAAGCGTTCGGCATAGCGTCGCGGGAACGACCCGAGCTCTTGACGTCGCACCTCCCTCGGTGTACAACCAGCCCCTATGCTAACTCGACGCGAACGTCTGATGGCCACACTGCGTGGCGAGCCCGTTGACC
>JALOOJ010000063.1 GCA_025454475.1 Anaerolineae bacterium | reverse complement strand
GACAGTGCGGTGCGCGTCTGGACTGCTGGTGAGGCAGGTGACCAGGTCACTGTGTGGAGTGGTCGAGCCTCGCGGATCATGGGGACGGAGTCCGGATGGACGCCTGCCGGCACCATCTCGCGTGCGCTGCCCTATGCCACGGTGAGCGAACGGCTCATCACGGATGGTCGCGGGTGGTCCTGGTTGGCTACCAGCCACGATGTCCGCGCGTTTGATGGCGGGCGTTGGCGCGTGTTCTCGCCTGAGGAAGCGGGTTTCACGCCGTCCGCCGAGATGGTCGACATGGGTTTCGGATTTCGCTTCCGGGATGTAGCGATCGACAGCACAGGCGATGTGTGGGTGTCGGACTGCGCCTGGGGAGGGCCCGGTCCTGTCGGTCAGGGCGCCCGCTGGTACGATGGGGCGACGTGGGACGGGCAGACCTCATCGGTGGTGGGTTCCGGCTGTATCGAGGACATTGAGGTCGACGTCGCAGGCCGAATATGGCTCGGAATCAACGGCGATCTATGGCGGTATTCACCTGGTGAGGGCTGGGAGCAGTTCACGCACCCCGAGGACGAGCTGGGCGAGGACCTGAGATGGGGTTACATTATCGATGTGGTGCTCGGGGGCGAGGAGACTGCCTGGGTCACGATGGCGCCTTGCGGGGGCGCGAGCTGTGATACCGGAAGCTATCACCTCTACCGTGTCCGAGGCGGGGAATGGGCGCTGATGAGTAGCGCGGGGATCGCGGACGTGGCGGTGGATTCGAGCGGCAACGGCTGGATCTGTGTCGGGAACGCCCTCTACCGTGTGACCGCCGGCGAGATGGCCCCGGCCTATGACGAGGGTGCCTTCGCCTGTCGCCTGGAGAGCGACGGCAAGCGGTACACGTGGCTGTGGCAGCCCGATGTCGCGGGGCTGTGGATCCACGACAGTCTCAGGTAGCTGAGGTTCGTGGTAACGGCTATGGCCGTCCGAACCGCTATGGCCGTCAGAACCGCTGAAGCGGTTACTACGAACCAAGCTACCTGCCCAAACGCCCCACTAGATCGGCGCTACCGGTCTGCCGCCCTGTGCGGCGGACGCCTTGACCGCATCGTACAGCCGCGCCATACGCAGGCCGACCTCAGGCGGGCTGGGGTTCGCGAGGACCCCGCTCCGCACGGACAGGAATTGCTCCCACGGGCCGCGTGAGACGGGCAACTGAACTGGGGTGAAGTCGGGCTCGCCCTGGCGCTGCACGTCGAGCCACTGTCCCCAAGCCCCAGTCCTGAGGATTCCATCTGAGCAGAAGACCCGGATATCGGATGCGCTGGTCCCGATCGTCTCACCGCAGCCATGCAGCGTGACCAGCGCGCCGCTCGCGAGCTTGCCGATGGCCACGCCTATCGTCTCAACCGGGCGCCCATGGTCACTAGTCCACGCCGCAACCTCAACGAACTCCTCGCCCGCCAGATCGGAGACGGTGTTGAGCATATGCGCGCCTGTGTCGAAGAGGAAGCCGCCGCCGGATAGGGCGGGCACCTGCCGCCATGTGCCCGCCGTGCGCGATCCCCACAGTTGCCAACACGTGGCACTGATGCTGAGCAGTTCGCCGAGCTCACCCGACCGCAGCAGGCGTGCGGCTTCGCGGATTTCCGGTGATAGGCTGCCGTTGAAAGCGATCACCAACAGCTTGCGCGTCCGATTCTGCACCTCGATGAGGTCACAGGCCTCCTGCGCGTTCATCACCATCGGTTTCTCAAGCAGTACGTCAACGCCGGCTTCCAGGCAGGCTGCCGCCTGGGCATAGTGGTAGACATGGGGCGTGTTGATCACCGCCACGTCCGGCGCGTGGTTTCTGAGAAGCAGGCCGAGGTCAGGCTCATTGGGGGGAACGTGAGCCCCTGCCTCTTCAAAGACCTCGGCTGTCTCGGCAAGCGCCGCAGGGGAGGGCTCGCAGAGGGCTGCGACCTCGGTGGACTCCGTTTGGAGCAGGATGTTGCGCAGGTGCTTGCGCGCCGCGTATCCACACCCGACCAAGGCCAAGCGCACACGTGTAGACATTGTCTGGCCCTCCTTCACTGTCCTGCGTTCAGAGAGGTCCGAGCTACCCGTGGGAGCCGCGCGTTGGCCTATTGGTCGAGTTCGATCCGGTCTACTGGCGCACGGCCCTCGCGCGGTTGTACATGATCAGCAGCAGCACCATCACGATGCCCTGCACCAGGTTGCGCACCGGCTGGGTCAGCGCAAGCACTGTGAGCCCGTTGCTCAAGGTGACCATCAGAAGTGCCCCGGCTATACTGCCGGCAAAGGAGCCGATGCCGCCTGTGAAAGCGGTGCCGCCGACGATGACCGCGACAAGCGAGCTGAAGGCATATTCATCGAAGATCTGGCAGCGGGCCGTCTTCATATAGGCCGCGCCGATCATGCCCGCGAACGCTGCGAGCATCGCCGAGAACACGTACATGAGGATGCGGATCTTGTTCACCTTCACACCGGTGAGCTGGGCGGCGGTGGGGTTATTACCCATAAGGTAGAGCTGCCTGCCGAAGCGTGAGCGGTTCAACAGGTAGAAGACCAGTGGAACTAGTACCAACGCATAGAGCGTCAGCTTGGGGATGAAGCCGAGGATCTTGCCGACCACGGATTCCACGAAGGCGGGGCCCGCATAGCCACTGAAGGTGCCTGCCGTGAGGACGTAGGAGAGACGTGTTACCACGTTGCTGATCGCCATCGTCACGATCATCGGCGGCAGGTCGATCTTGACGGCGCAGAAGCCGTTCAGCAGGCCGATAGCCGCACCCATCCCCATCGCGAGGGCGAACACGAGCAGCAAGTTGCCGTCCTGTCCCCCCATGATGTAGGTGGTGAGAATCGCCGCGCACGACATCACCGCGCCCACCGTGAAATCCAGCCCTCCGCCGATCAGGACCATCGTCTGGCCGGCTGAGGCGAAGCTCAGAAGGAGGGTCAGCAGCAGGATGGAGCTGAACGAGTTCAGGTTCAACGACCTTGGATTGATGGCAACGGTGATGGCAAAGAGGAGCACAGAAATGATCACCGCCATGCGGGCCGGACTGCTTTGGACGAAGACCCGGACGTGCTGACCCAGGGCCATCTTGCCTTCAGCCTTGCTTAGCAACACTGTCGCCCCCCTTGAATTGCTTCACGAATCCCTGCTTGAGTGCCTCGCGCTGCTCCTTCGCAGTCACGATGGTCATCAACAACCCCAGGAAGATGATGATGTCGGAGACCAGGTTCTGCCAATAGGAGGTCACCGTAAAGCCGGGGATCAGTTTGAACAGCAGGTCGAAGAAATAGTAGACGGCGTTTTGGATGAGCACCAGGAAGCCGGTGCCGTATACTGCGCTGGCCATAGAGCCCCAACCCCCGAACCCCAGGCCGCCGATGATGCAGGCGGACAGCGAGCGCAGGCCGTAGGCCTCCGCTTGGAGCGGGTTCCCCGACGCGGTCATCAGGGTCAGGCTGATCCCGGCAAGCCCCGTGATGAAGCCCTTGATCATGAATGCCTGGAACTGCACCTTGACGGGATCGATCCCGGCTGCGAAGGCGTTGCGCGGGTGGCCACCCACGGCGTAGATGCTTCGGCCGAACTTGGTGCGCATCAGATAGGCCCAGATCGCCAACACGAGGATCAGGAATACCGCAGAGAAAGGGATGAACCCAAGGATGCGCGAATCGTAGGTCTTGTAGAAGACCTCGGCAATCCTGCCCTGGGGATTGGGCATGATGAGGACGTTGATACCGCGCACAATGTAGATGAGCGAGAAGCTCGCGAGCATCGCCGGTAGGCGGAGGACGGAACAGAACAGCCAGCACAGCGCCGAGGCTACGAGGGCTGCCACCATGCCCAGGGCGAAACCGACGAGCAGCGAAACGCCCCATTGCTGCATAACCATGATCGAGACGACATTGACCAGTGCGAGCTGGATCCCGATCGCGATGTCCAGCGTCCCGGCGATCAACAGCACGGCCATGGCCATTGTGGCTAACAGCAGGGGCATGTTCTTCGAGAACAGCGTGTTGATGTTCCGCATGCCGAAGAACTGGCCCGGTCCCTGCACGAGGATGTTCAAGATGACAACGAACAGGAACAGGGTGAAACCGGCGAAGGCGGGTGAACGCCTGAAGCGCGCAAACGCCCGTTTGAGGTCGATCATGCTTGCCTTGTCTCCTTTGCGGCACCGTTCTGCTCACGCGTCAAGCCCATCATCGCCGCCACCAACCGTTCGGGCGTCTTCGAGGCGCCGGAGAGCACGCCGCTCACACGACCTTCATAGAAGAGATACACGCGGTCGGCGATCTCCAGCAGCTCGTCGTTCTCGCTAGAAGAGATGATGATGGTCATCCCCTCGTCAGCGGACTGCCGCAGGATCTTGTGGATGTCGCGCCGAGAGTGAATGTCCACGCCCTTGGTGGGATCGTCGAGGAGCAGCAGCGTCGGATTCATCGCGATCCACCGCGCGATCACGAGCTTCTGCTGGTTGCCGCCGGAGAGCGAGCTGGCGGGATTGCGGATCGACCCCACCACGATACTGTATTTGTCCACAGCGGCCTGGGCGAAATCGCGCACTTTCCTGTCGGTCAGGAACCTGAACAACCCACCTTTGGCGGCACGGCCCGCGAAGACGTTCTCGCCCACGGAGCGGTCGGGGAACATCGCCTCACGGTTGCGCTCTCCTGAGATGAACCCGATGTTGGCCATCACCGCGTCGGCGGGGGAGTGGAAGTGCACCTCCTCGCCCCGGTAGATGATCCTGCCATCGTCGGGGCGTGTAAGTCCCAGCACCGCGCGGATGAACTCGGGCTGGCCCTGGCCCTCAAGCCCGCCGATCCCCACGATCTCGCCCTGGTAAGCCTTGAGCGAGATGTCCCTGACCTTGGGGAACAGCGCGATGTGCTCCACGTCCAGGACCAGGTCGGCGCCGTCACCGTGGGCTGCCTCCGCCTCGTGCGGGCTCACCGCTTCGGGACGCTGCCCCGTCATATAGTAGACGATCTCGTCGAGCGTGACCTCGCTCGTGTTCACGTGGGCCACCGTCTCGCCGCTACGCATGATCGTAGCGGTGTCACAGATCTGAAAGATCTCGTTCATACGGTGGGTCACGTAGATGATTGCAGTGCCCTCGGCCTTGAGCTCGCGCAGCACCCCGAAGATGAGTTGGACCTCATCGCGGTGGAGAGCCGCGGTCACCTCATCGAGCAGCAGCAGGCGCGGCTTCTGGTACACCGCCTTCGCCACTTCGACCAGGCTCTGCATCGACGGCATCAGGGTCTGCACGTAGGCCTCGGGATCGCAGTTGATGTGGAAGCGCTCAAGCAGCGCCTCGACCTCGCTGCCCGCTTTGGCCCGGTCTACTGTGCCCCACTTGCCCTTGGGCTCAACGCCCAATAGGATGTTGTCCAGGACGGTCATGGTGGGGATCAGGCTGAGATCCTGAAACGCTGTCGCAATGCCGAGGTTGCGGGCGTCCAGACCGGAGTTGATGGTGACCGGAGCGCCGTCCATCAGGATCTCACCGCCATTGGGCTTCACCGTGCCGGCGAGGATCTTCACCATCGTGGACTTGCCGGACCCGTTAGAGCCCAGGAGCGCCCGGATCTCGCCGGGCTGCACCTGCAGTGAGGCGCTCTTGCAGGCGACAACTGCGTCGTACCGTTTGTCAATATCACGCATTTCGAACACGGATGGCCACCCCTAGTTCGCTATGACGGTGCCGAAAGGCACCTGGCGATCCTGCTGTCACCTTCAGTTGGCCGGCGGAATTGCTCCGCCGGCCAACCGTCACAAAGCTTCTGCTATCCGACGCTGTCCCAGGTCTACTTGAAGTAGGCCTCAGCGATTTCGTCCATGGTCAGCCAGTAGGAGATCACGTCGCCGGGCTGCATCGCCTCGGCCATCTCGCGGTACTCTTCCTGGTTCTGGTCAGTGTACCAGACCTTGGACTTGAGGTAAATGCTGTTGTACTCGGGCCGATCGTAGATGTCGTCCTTCAGTTCCTTGCCCTGAAGCATGAGCAGGCCGAAGTTCAGGGCCGATCCACCCACACCGGGCGGGTTCGAGACGACGATATAGGGCAGCACCGTGCTGTCCTTGTTGATCTCGAGCATCTGCTGCATGAACTGGCCACTGTCGGCGAAGCCCAGGAACTTGGGCCAAGGAGCTCCAACGGCCTCGTAGGCGGCGATGATGTTCTCGGCGCCCTGGGACACGAGGACACCGTCGAACTCGATGCCGGAGTTCAGGATCTCGGTCATGATCTGCTGCCCCTTCACCGAGTTCCAGTCGTGGTTGTAGGTGCCCACGACCTCCAGGCCCTGCTCCGCGATACCCCGCTCGAACCCCTCCTGGCGGTAGGTGTTGGCGGCGTTGCCCTCGAGCGCGGCGATCATGACGACCTTGGCCCCACGACCCAACACCTCACCGGCGTAGGTCGCGGTCTTGTAGCCGAGGTAGTCCTGGTCGGTCGCGATGTTGAGGATCTTGTCCGAGTAGTACTCGCAGTCGACATTGATGTAGGTGATGCCGGCATCAAGGGCCTTCTCGATGATCGGGTCGAGGCCGGTAGGGGCCACGGGGTTGACCAGGATGATGTCGTAGCCCTCGTTGATGCTGTTCTCGAGTTGCTGCGATTCGGTCGCGGGGTCCCAGTTTGACACGAAGGACGCGTACGAGACGTCGTAGCCCTCATCCGCAGCGGCCGTGGCGGCATCCTGAATGTCCTGCTCGTAACGCACACGATAGGCGTTGCCCTCGATCACGGCATTGTGGGACGCCAACTTCACATCACCGCCATCGCCGGAGGGGCCCTCGGCGGCGCCACCGCAGCCGACAGCCATAATGGCCAACAAGCAAACGACCAACAAAGTGGGCAGGTACTTCATTGTGATTCCTCCTCTTAGGTTTTGATCAGCGACTGAAAGAGATTTCCGCAGTATCGTCAATAGCTCTCCTCCTTAGTTGTGTGGTTCAATGTAACACCCGGCATGGTACACACTGCGCTAACGCCCGCAAGTGGGCGCTTCTGACCTCGCCGTGCCCCGTCACAGCACCGAACTGCACCTCAGGCGTTGTTGACCAAATCGCGGAAGTAGATCTGCGCCAGGCGGATCTGATTGTCAATGTAGTCGTTGTAGCCGAGAACCTTGCCTTCGCGGAACGGCATGTGGCAGAACTCGTAGTTGATGTAGCCCTTGTAGCCGATCTCCTTGAGGGTCTTGATGAAGACGGGGTAGTTGGTCAGGACCGGCTGGATGTTCCGGTCGAACGACACCATGGACACCGAGCCGTCGGCGTTTTCCACGAACTCGGCGTTGGCGTGCGAGAGCATCTGCAGGTCGCCCACGTCGCGTACGGCCTGCGCGACATACGCATCGTCCTGCATCCCGGCGGTCCACCCAAGGCACGGGACGTCGAAGCAGGCCTTGAAATTGGGCGAATCGACCCACTTGATGAAGTCGAGCATATCGTGGTACGTCTGGATGATGGGATGGTGGTTCTGGAGCGCCAGGACGACGCCGGCGTCCTCGGCCCACTTCGCGGCCTCCTTGAAGGCCTTCGTGGCGCGCTGACGGATCTCATAGTCCAGAGAGCCATAGTAGGTGGTGTGCTTGGCAGTGGTCTCGTAGGTGGCGATGCCGTTGACGAACGTGATGCCGCGCCAGGCCACGAACAGCCGCAGTACCGAGGCTCCCAGCTCCTTCGTGATCCGGATCTGCTCCTTCACCATCAGGAGCTCGTTCTCGATGTGCTCGGGAACCGGCGAGGCGAAGTTGTTGTTCGCGGACATCCCGGCCATCTCCAGGCCGTTCTTCTCGGCGTAGTCCCTGATCTCCTTGATGCGCCGCGGCGTCAGATCCAGGGGCGAGCCATGAGGTCGCTTGAGATCGATCTCGATGCCGTCAAAGCCATACTTCTTAGCGGTGTCAATGAACTCCTCGACCGTCAGGGCGGGCCTGTCATTGAACCAGGTTCCGGAGCAGGATATCGAATACAGACCGACTTTCATAGTGAGATACCTCCTAGTCGGTGGCCGACCTGGCTGTCGCCTTGCTCAGGTCGCGCACCGATGATGGCAGCAAAGCCACGTATGATTGTGCTGCGACGTGCAACCCGATCCAGTCAACGCTCACTGCCTGTCCCGTGATCTCTCCTCAGGAGCTCCCGAGCCCGACCTGATCGGCCCCTTGAGCCCGCCTTCGTCCGCACCTCCCTTCTGCTAAGTTGCAGCGCTTACCACTCGGTCGCGATCGGGTCATCGGACCAGAGCACGGCCAATGCCTCCTGAACGCGGACCAGATAGGTCTCCTGCATCGCAAGCTCGGTCATGCCGTTAACCTGGACATAGACCCGCCGGGAATCACCCGCGTAGAGCGCCATCACATCCGGAGGCTTCCGGTCATCCACGTACCGGTAGGTGAGCTGCAGAAGCGGCACACCCTCGACCGCGATGTCATCGAGCAGTCGTCCGTCGTGCGCGGCACTGGTGAGTAGCCGATAGAGCACGCGAAAGCGCTCGATGTCCAGGTCCTCTCCGTTGCACGTCACGCGCTTGTCCGCGTTTGACTCTCCCGTGATAACGAACCGGTAGCTCTCCCCACCAGTGGTCAGCTCGACCTCGCGCACGTCCTGGAGCAAGGGCGACAGGAACCACCGCACTAACAACTTGTCGTACTCAAGGTTCAGCCAAGCCGGCTGCTCCACAGCATAGATCAGGCCGCGATCATTGCAAGTCATGTAACATCCATCGTCCCGGCATAGCAGGTTCAGGTCGAAGTGCTCTGTCTCCGCCTCGACACCGTTCTTGAGATCGAATGTCACCTGCATCGTAGGGTGGTCGAATCCAAACGCCGCGATCTCCTCCGGCGTGAGGCCGTAGTCGACGATATCGATCGCCGTGATACCCAGCAGCGGTCCAAGCATCTGAACCCCGTAGGTCTGGTCCAGTTCGTAGGTACCACGTCCGCGCACCAGGTGCGTCGGCGCGCCGAAGGAGAGCGCTGCTTGAATGAGCGCCGGGTCTCCCGTGGCCACCGCTTCGATCGTAACTGGCTCAGCCAGCGTCCCGCCTGCGAAGGTCACGTTGAGCAGAGCCGAGAGCGGGGAAGAGATGGCCAGTCTGGGCGTGACGAGATCCTCGACATAGGCCTTCTTGGGCACCAGGAATCCCGTGCAGCGATCGGCCTCCATCAGATAGATGGCAGGACTACCCTCGACGCTGGCATAGAAGTCGCCCGATACCTGCTCCTCGGCGCCGACGAGCAAGGTCAAGGACGTGCCGTCATCGTAGGTGATCCCGACACGGGCGGTGGGCTGGTCAAGTCCATAGGGGGCGGCATCCTGGGGAGCCTCGGCCACGATGCGAAGCGCCATCACCTGACCGCAGTCTGTCAATAGGTCGATGAACTCGTCCATATCGACCAGGTCTGCGGGGATGTCGTCCACCTCATAGCCCTCGTCCATATACCTGATGTCTATGGTCCCGTACTGGTTGTGGATGGCCACGCGCGACACATTCACCGGCTCCACCGCTTTGAGCGTGATGAGGGTGTCCTGGACCTCCACCGGGTTGAGCCAGAGCAGCAGCGACGTCACCGCCAGCACGGCGACCACACCGGCGGCAATCAGGACCAACCTTAGCTCACGGGTCATCACTGGTACCTTCGAGTCAGCCAGATGCCCAGACCCGCCGCGAGAATCGCCAGCGGCACGACGCCGGCCAGCACGATGCCCAATGCGCTCGCCTGGGTAGTTCTGATCGCCAACGTGTTGCCCGCAAGCGACTTCGGCTGGATAGCGATGACGTCGGAGCGCTCAAGCAGTCCGTTGAGCAGGTTCAGCAGATATCGGCTGTTCGACAGTGACGTGTTCTCGATAGAGTAGGTGTCGAGCATTGCGGTCGACGCAGAGACGATCAGGTTTGAGCGCGCCTGCGTCACGCCCGTGGTGCCGTAGATGCGCTTGCTCGATAGCACGAGCGCGGGCATCGGTCCCCAGCGCTCCGCCTGCTCCACTGTGAAGCTCTCCGTGGCATCGGCAGGACGCACGCCGGCGGTCTCAGCGTACTGCAACAGGATCTCGTTCTGGTTAGGGCCCCTGGTCTCGAAGACCAGCTCCACCGGCCGGGCGAGGGGCATCAGCACCGGCGCGTTGGGGTCAACGAGCCTGTCGCGATAGACCTGATCCACATACTCGGTCACGGGATAGTAGGGCTGGTACTGATAGGTGCGCTCGGCCTTGGTCTCGAAGACGACGCCATCGCCGATCGCGATGCCCCACTCCTTCAGGAAAAGCTCCAGATTGGGAAGCGACTCCTGGGCGACGTCCGCGGTGTACAACAGCGTCTTGCCATAGGTGCCTTCGTTGTAGAGGAACGCATCCAGCTTCCTCAGCGCATCGTCCGACAGGTCGATCCGCGGGCCCAGCAGCAGGGCCAGGTCGAACGTGCTGTCGAGCTCGTCGGTCGTGAGGTTGACCGGAATGACCTCGAAGGCGTTGTCGGCGAGAAGGCGCGTGAAAGCATCCATGTTGGCCATGCCGTTGCCTGTCAGCACGGCTACGCGCACCTGGTCGGCGCTCGTGACGTAGAGGACGGCTGAGCTGAGCGCTTCCTCCGCGCGTGACGACTGAATGGTCAGGCTCCCGCTTTCGGTGTAGGTGTAGTTGAACAGGTCTGCCAGTTCGATCTGCTTGACGCGGTCGCCGCTTGTCACAAGCACGTTGCCTTGCGACAGGGTGAGGTTGGGGTATCGGGAGGCGAAGCTCGGATCGAACACGTAGTCAATGTAGGACAGGCTCACGCGCGATGAGGCCCGCGGGTACTGCTCAAGAATGCGCTGCGCCTGGATTAGGTACGAGGAGCCCGAGAAGCCGTCCGGCGTGGACAACACGAAGATGGCCACGTCGCGGTCGAGGCCACGGAGCAGCGCCTTGGTCTCGTCGCCGACCTTATAGGCTGCGTTGGCCGTGAGATCGATCGTGAGCGAGACGCGCTCCGCGATCTGCAGCATCACGAGGTTCACCAGGAACGTCGCTGCGATGATCAGACCCACCAGCACGACGAGGAGCGGCCCGCGCCGGCGCCGCTGTCGGAGCGCCTCCATTACCTTGGTCAGCATCCGCTTAGCTCCATCGCTGGCGGTCAAGCAGCGCCCACGTTAGAAGGATGAACAGGGCGCTGATGCTCAAGAAGAACACCACGTTGGGCAGCTCGAAGATGCCCAACGTGAACGGGGTGTAGCGATCATTGAACGACAGGTTGCGGAAGAGAGCCTGGAGGAAGCTCGAGCTGACGACCAGGGCCAGCGCGTCGACGAGCATCAGGAACAGGCTCACCACGAACCCAGCCACGGCCGCGATGACCTGGCTTTCGGTAAGCGCCGAGAGCGCCATACAGATGGCGATGAGTGTGCTGCCCAGAAGGAACAGGCCGACGAAGTTGCCAAGAATCGTGGGCCAGTGCGGCGCCGCGAAGAACGCCAACACGACTGCCTGGAGCAGTGTCGACGAGATCGCGATCAGATACACTGCCACCGCCGCGCCATATTTCCCCATCGCGATGCCCAGACGGGGGACTGGTGATGTCAGCAGTAGCTGGTCGGTCTTGAGCCGCTTATCCTCACTCATCAGGCGCATCGTCAGCACGGGTATCAGGAACAGCACCACGGGGAACAGCAGCTCGTAGAGCCGGCTCATGTTGGTCGTGGCGCCGTAGAGGTTATAGGTGAAGAAGTAGTACCCGGAGAAGAAGTAGACGGCGGCAATGAAAACATAGCCCAGGGGGGACTGGAAGTAGGCCCTGAACTCGCGCTTGAGTATTGCTACCATAGGTCAGTTCTGTGCCATCGGGCTAGCGGCCGGCGACGAGCTGGAGGAAGACCTGCTCCAGGGAGCTCTCTACGCCGCCGGTGCTCAGCAGTGGGAGATCGGCTCGGGCGAGCGCTCGGAATAGGTCCGCACGGACATCGCGGTCGCGTACGCCCTCGATGGCATAGTCAAAGGCGTCGGACTCACGCTGCTCCAGCAGCCTGACCTGGGTGATGCCGGGTGCCCGGCTCAGTGCGGCCTCCACCCGTTCGGGCCGACCCTGGATGCGAGCGATCATACGGTGCGCGCCCTGCGCGCTGCGACCCAGGTTCTCGGGCGTATCATCGGCTAACACGCGTCCCTGGTGCAGCACGATGATGCGGGTGCAGATAGCCTGGATCTCGGAGAGCACGTGGGACGACATAATAACTGTGCTGGATTTCCCGAGGGCCCGAACCAGCTTACGGATTTCGACGATCTGCGAGGGATCAAGGCCCGCCGTGGGCTCGTCGAGAATCACGACTTTCGGATTCCCGAGCAGGGCCTGGGCAAACCCCAGTCGCTGCCGGTAGCCCCTGGACAGATTGCGGACGAGGCGGTCGGTCATGCGGTCGATCCCCACCCGGGTGCAGATCGAGGCCACATGCTCGCGCCGGCCCTCTCTCACGCGCTTCAGATCGCAGACGAAGTCGAGGTATTCGCGCACACGCATATCGCCGTAGAAGGCGAGCTGCTCGGGGAGGTAGCCTATCACGGCCTTGGCGGCGAGGGGGTCGTCGGCGATATCGTGCCCATCGATCACCACGGTCCCACTGGTGGCCCCGATGTAACCGGTGAGGATGTTCATCGCAGTGGACTTGCCGGCGCCGTTGAGGCCGAGAAGCCCCAGGACCTCGCCAGGCCGGACATCGAAGCATACGTTGTCAAGCGCCAGCTTGTCGCCATAGCGCTTGGTCAGTCCCTGAACGTGGATCAAGCTTGGGCCCCTTGCTGTGACGTTCGGCGCCGATCCCGCGGGCTATGCCGTGCGCGTGACCGCGACCGTATGTGCAATGATTGTTGGGGACACTTGCGCCGTCGCGGCGAAGTATCGCCAAGGCGCCAACACCAATCCCCGGTTCTTCGTGTGGCCACTCTTTACCTGGAGTTCCAGCCAGCCGAGGTCTTTCCCACACCTTCTACATTACCGCAAAATGCTCACGATGGCAACCCTGTCTCTGCGGGTCGCGAAAGTAGGAATTGCTCGATCGCCGCTGTGAGACGCAACACGATCCCATTGCGCACGGCAGGACTGCGCCAGTCAGAGAAGTCGCGGAGCACCGCATTCAGACGCGGGTCATTCAGCCTGGACAGCGGCGCATTGAGCAGCGCCGTCAGCGGGCCATCGTAGGCATCGACGAAGCCAACACGTTGTTGGTAAGCGATGAAATGCGCCAAGGCACCTGCGAGGCTTGGGCGCACATCGCGGCCTCCCTCGACGCTCTGCCCGAAGGCTCCCAGCGCGGCACGCAACTCCAGGTTCATGGCCAGATCCACCAGGAACCGGTCGGCGCTCCCGAACAGCAGGCCGCCTAGATCCCCGAGCCGGTGAGGGCTTCCCAAGGAGGATCGGAGAGCCTGCGCCGCCTGCATCTGGGCTTCGGGGTCTCCGGGCTCGATCGCCTCCCATGATTCGGCGATCAGCCTGCCAAGCCCCGGCAGCAGGCGCTCGGCGAAGCCGGCAAGGTCAGCCGTGGCCATCGTCCCGCCCTGAGCCAGGTGGGCAAACCAATAGGTGTGTGGCAACTGGAGACAGTGCGTCTGGGCATTGCCCATCACGCCCCTCGGATAACGCGACAGTGTCTCCGGCGTGAGCCGCCGCTCGATGCCGCCATAGCAGACCGTCAGCGGGAACACGGGCTCTCCCTCGATCGTGCCGTAGGGGTAGTACATCGCCCGGTCACGGAGCCCCAGCCGTAGCAGCGCCTGCTCGTGGGCCGCCGTGTACCCCGTCACCCACCACGGCTCGGGCATGCGCTCCTGCAGGAGTGCGAGCGTCTCGCTGAAGTCCGACGGGTCCTCATAGCGCCACGGCGACGGATCAGGATCCTCTTCGCGTACCTGAGCTTCCCAGAACCGACAGTAGGTCTCCCAGCCAACCAGCATCCAGTAGATGAACTCGGTGCGGGGATTGATGGCTCTGAATGCTTCTAGCTGCTTCACGCACAGATCGACGAAGTCCGCGTTTGTGGACCCGATGTAGCCTCCAGGGTCACTGTCGATGATAGCGATGGCATCGGCGTGCGGCACAAACTGCAGCGCATTGCTCCGCTGCGAAATCAGGGCTGCGACCTCCGTGGCGTTCTCGGGGTCAATCTTCTTCTCGCAAACGAAATAAGGCCGGTTGTGAAACTGATAGCCGGCGGCTCGCTCATTGCCCATGCAGTTGGCGGTGAGGACCAGGATGACTTTCATCCCGAATCGGCGATGGGCAATCTCCGTCGCCTGCTCAAGGGTCGTGAGATAGGCTGCATCGCTGGCGGTGGGCACGAGGGGCATCGTGTCGATCTGTGGCCAGATCATAACGGTGTCGAATCCCAGACGGGATAGCCCTTCCAGGTAGCCCTCCCAGTCGGCATCGGTCCAGCGGCGCGCCGAATAGGGCCGGTTGTAGCCCCAGTGTGTGTGGATGTACATCCCGAGCATGCAAGACCTCCAGTGCGCCATCTAGGCTAAGGGGCGCCACTACGCAGTGGCGCCCCCGAAACCTGATCATACTGCTATAGGAAGGCCTGGCCTTCGCAACACCGCCCTGCAGCTAATGCTACGCCTTGAGTTCCAGCTCGATCACCGGTACGACCACATCGGGCTCGATGATCGGCAGCTCGAGCACAAGCGTGTTGTCTTCCGTCCTGAGTTGGTGCGAGGTCCAGTCCCGCAGTCTGAGCGGGATCTCACTGCCGTCGTGGAGGAACCGCGCAAAGGCGACTTTGTCGCCAAGTCCCTTGAGGTGCAGGTGCTTGAACGGCCACGCGAAGACGTGCACGTAGACTTTGTTGCCCTTCTGCGTTAGCCGGCAATCCTGCGGCTCAGGGAACTCGCTCTGCGTGCAGCCATAGATGGCATCCCCGTGCAGCGCCAGCCACTCACCGTACGTGTCGAGCGCATCGAGGGCGCGATCGTCAAAGGTGCCGCGCGACGTCGGGCCAACGTTCATCAGCAGGTTGCCGCCGCGAGCCACGGTGTTAACCAGCATGCGGATGAGCTGGCCCTCGCTCTTCCACGTGGTCTCATCGCGATGGTAGCCCCAGCTTCCGCTGAAGGTCTGGCAGGCCTCCCAGACGACGGGCTCGCCATCGACCTTTACCCATTCCGTGGGCTGCCACTGCTCCGGCGTGTAGATATCGGCCTTCTCGGCGGGCAGATCGAGACGGTTGTTGAGGATGATGCTGGGACGGACCTCGCGGATCATCTTGACCAGTCTCTCGCTCTGCCAGTCCTCGTGTCCCTTGCCGGGCATGCCCTTGTACTCGCGGCCCGGGTACGAGAAGTCGCACCAGAGGATGTCGGGCTCAAATGTCGTCAGCAGCTCGTGGACCTGGTTGTAGAGGTAATCCGCGTACTTGGTGACGTCGCGTCCCTTGTTGAGCTCGAGGGCATTGGGCAGGTCGCGCAGCGGATGAATGCCGTCGATGGGGAAGTCGGGATGGTGCCAGTCGATGAGCGAGTAGTAGAAGCCCACGTGGAGGCCTTCGGCGCGGAAAGCCTCAACAAAGGGTGTCAGCAGGTCTTGACCATAGGGCGTGTTAGTCACCTTGTAGTCGGTGAACGCACTGTCCCAGAGGCAGAAGCCCTCGTGATGCTTGGTCGTGAGGACCACATACTTCATACCTGCATCCGCTGCCGCCGCAGCCCACTCATACGGATCGTAGTCGACGGGGTTGAAGCGCTCGAAGTACTTGCGATATTCCTCCGGCGGTATCTGCTCACGATTCTGCACCCACTCGTGACGAGCGGGGAGGGCATACAGCCCCCAGTGGATGAACATTCCGAAGCGGTCGTGGACGAACCACGAGGTGTCACCGGTGGTCGGTTTCGGCTGTGGAATCGGCATATCTGGCCTCCTGTGCTTGGGTTGCAGTGATAATGGACCGAACAGCCTTATTCTACCGGCGCTCGACCATGAGCACAAATGGACCGGGCGCGTTTCAGAATGCAGGCGAGCAGGCGCACGACTGACTCTGGCGTAGCGCATACGTCTCGATTGCGCTCTGGGCGTAGCGCAAGCCGGAGGCATACGCTTCCCGCACCTGGCTAGAGCGGCTGGCAGCCTCCACAGTAGTAGATGCTGCCGCCCAGGTAGGCCTCCTTGCGAATGGCTGTCCCGCAGACCGGGCAGGGTTTGTCCACCGTATTCCTGCTGAGAACCGTGATGTACCCGCCCGGTTGACCGAAGAGGTCGCGCTCGGTATCGCGTCCGCCTTGGGCAACCATGTCCGCCAGAACCGACTTCACGGCACCGAAGAGACTCTCGATCTCGGCGCCAGACAGGGTGGCCATCTTCCGCTTCGGATGGATGTGAGAAGTCCAGAGGATGTCCTGCGCCACGCCGTTGCCCAGGCCGGGGATGCGCTGCTCGGTAGCGAGAAATGCCTTGGCCGAAAGCGTGCCGGTGTCGGGCCCGAAAAGCGTGCTGAAGTAGGCGCGGTCGAAAGCGGCGCTGAGGGGCGATGGCTGTTTGATGGCCTCAAGGTAGTCGGGAACACCCGCATTCTCACCCTCTCGGAAGCACGCCAGACACCCCCACATCTGGACGGTGGCGACGAGCGCCGTGGCGTCCTCGAAGCTCAGCAGGAGCTGGTGTTTCTTAGGCGGTTTCTCATCCTTGTCGAGGTAGCGCAGCGAAGTGCTGAGCGCCAACACCATGTCATCGGCGTGAACCTCGACGAGGCCCGCTCGCGGCGCAGCCGAGCGGATCGTTTTCCCCGCAAGCCGGTCGTTGTACTCGGCCGGGTCGCCGGAGTACCAGGCAAACTTGTGCGGCGACGCATTCGCCACGGCGTGCGCGATGCGTTTGCCGGAGAGGGTCGCGGTAATCTGTGCTGCCATCGCTGCGGCTTCAGGTAATTCCATCATAGGGCCTTGCTCCTTCTGGTACTGGAAATCGACAAGTGATTCATGGCAAGTGACAAGGGACTGGGCCGGCGCTTGCCTGACGGCAGCACCAGCCGGCGGAGTCAACGGCGAACTTGGGAGGCTATATGCGGATCAGGAAGGTGCATTGTTCACCGCCCTGGATGATCGAGCCGAGAAGGTCGACGGTGACGGGTCCGCCTAACAGGGTCTCGAAGAGCTGCTGAAACCACCCGGCTGAACAGTGGCAGTAGGTCTCTGAGAACGCTTCCGGCGTCTGGTTCACTGAGCCGCAGTAACAGCGATCATAGGAGGCGTGGATGCCGTCCGCATCGCGCCAGAGATGTCCACCGCCGACGTGCTGCTGATTGAGCCGCTCGAGAAGCTCGTCGAGGCTATGGGCCCCTCGCTGGCAATCGCGAGCCTTTCTCAGCACGCCGGCGCCGATGCATGTGCGCCCGCAGGCCTCCATGATCGACCGACGTGTTGCCTCGTCCGCCTCTCGGTCCAGAATGTCCATCAGCCGTCTCAAACACAGCGCCTTTTTCCGCGGCGTTGTCGCCGCGGCATAGGCCGCACACTCGTCCGCAGCCACCTCTGGCAAGATCCCTTGCCAGAGGTGGGTCGCGTTCCCCAGAAACACTTGCGGTCTGAAAGGCATGCATTACCTCCTCTGTAGTACTGAGAGCGCCTGCTCCAGGTGGACTACGGCCTCTTCCTCTCTGGCCCGGATCCCACGGATGGCAGCGGCCATCGCGCGCCGGGTCGCGGGCTCTGCGAGGCCCTGTTGCGCAACCGGTCCCATATCATAGCCCCACGCAGAGGGCCACAGCACGCCCATCCCATCATCGGCGTCGAACACCTCCGCGGCTGCTTGCAGGTGCTTGCCCGCCTCCGAATCCAAATCCGGTACGGCCGCGGCCATCTTGCGCAGGAACCCGGCTGCATTGTGCCGCTCTATGGTCATCGTGCACTGGTCGCCGTGGACCATGATGCGGACGCCCAACACGTCCGAACTGTCGACGGGATAGTCCGCATCGACCTCCAAGGCGTCGGCCCAGGCGTCGTAGGCTGCCAGGCCGGCGATGTGATCCGGGTGGTTCGCCCGGGGTATCGACCGTAGCGGCGCTCGCTCGAGCTCGATGGCCCATTCGAGGGCGCTCACGAGAAGCTCGCGTGGCTTGGGCTGGGAGGGGAGCTTGTCGCCGACGACGATCAGGCCCTTGCCGGCGTTCTTATCCATAGTCTCGAACCAGTCGCGCGTCGTGTAGTAGGCGTCGCTGGGCTGGTGGACATCGGCCCAGTTCTGGAAGTAGCTCCAGCCGTGGAGCACCGCCCCGTCCTCGTCGTAGCCCGTTACGAGCCCGGCCTCGGGCGGACCGAGGATGCCGAACGAGATAGCGGGTTTCCCCTGCGCCAGGCTCTTTTTGACCCCAGCGATCATGGCATCCTTCTTGGCTGGGACCTGCTCCCAGGCGTAGCCCAGCGCCCAGAAGACCCGGCGGAATGGCTCATCCCCGAGATACGAGAGGTCGATGTTGCCGCCGTCGTCGCGATTCCAGAAGCGGCGGAAGGCGGCGCCGGTGAACCCCATGATCATGTCATAGTCGGCGGGTTCACCCACATAGGTCAGATAGGCGAACAGTGACCCTGGAAACGGCGACATGTGTATGTCAAAGCCGAGACGGGGAACGCCCTCGAGAACCATCCTTGAGGGGGGATTTCCTATCGCTGCCGGATTTGCGGTCATGTCAGACTCCTTTCCGATACTATGTCCCAACCATACCGCGCGACCGTCTTTCGGGCGTCTAATCAGCGGGAGTAGTTGGATTGCGCCTGTGCGCCGTCATGATAAGCCTGAGAGGATGCGCATCAGCGCGCATCCTCTCAGGCGGAGCTAGAACAACCAGCTCGCGAGCGCGCGCACCAACGGACGCAGCGCTGCGGCGACGGAGCGGCGCGGCGGGCGGTAATAGTCCTTGCGTCGCTTGGGGGCGATCCTCTCCTCGGCAATGATCTTACCTATCAGATAGCCTTCGTACCAGTTCATCACACACCACCTCCTCATGCAGGCTCTTTCTGGGGGTTGTCCCCGTCCACGTCACGGACAGTGTTCGGGCGGGCGTCTCGGGGACATCCTCATAGTATGCCGAGAAGGTGTCATTTAATGTCATATTTCCAGATGAGATTAGAATATCTGTTCTGATTCGAGAATCCGTCTGAAGTAAGCGGTCTGAGCCTCGACGTGTCCATCGTTTCCGGATGGCACGTTTTCGCCAGCGGCGCGTGGCGCGTTGTAGTCCAGGTAAGTCTGTGTTCGCGCGTCGAAAAGTGCCCATGTCAGGAGCGTCTCGCGCAGCGTCCTAATGGCATCAGCATAGGCAGGGTCGTTGATGCGGTTATCGAGTTCGAGCGGATCGTGCAGCAGGTCGTAGAACTGCGACTGAGCCGGATCGCGACACAGCAATAGCTTGTGGGTAGCGGTGCGGACCATGGTTTCGGCACCGCCCCAGTTCTCGGCGAAGACGATAGTCCGGCCGGCCGAGCCAGCCGTCAGATCCTGCCCCTGCATCGCCTGCGGTACCTCACAGCCCGCCGCTCTGAGCAGCGTTGGCGCCACGTCGATGTTGTTGACGAGGGCCGAGGAGACCTCCCCGGCCCGACCATTCCCCGGGAACTTGACGATCAGCGGCACCCTGACGACTGGATCGTACATGAAGTTGCCCTTGAGCAGCAGGTGGTGGAATCCCATGTAGTCGCCGTGGTCGCTGGTGTACACAACGAGGGTGTCGTTGTAGAGGTCGCGCTGCTTCAGCAGTGCGACCATCCGTCCGACGTGGTGGTCGATCTGCGAGATCGTGGCGTAGTAGTAGGCCATGGCCCTGCGGAGTTGCCCCTCGTTCATCTCGGCGTGGGGGAAATAGCCGCTATGACGGGCGATGTCGCGCGCCAATGGTGTCTCCAGCCAACCCGGCAGGAGCCCGAGCAGCTCGGGGTCGTACAGATCATCCCAGGGGGCAGGCGGATCGAAGGGGTGGTGGGGCTTGACGAAGCCGACCATCAGCAGATTCCCGCCCGTGTCCCAGCGGTCCAGTGTCTCGAGCGCCCTCTCGGCAATCCACGTGGTCGAGTGGTGAGCCTCGTCGAGATCGGACTGGAGCGCGCCGAGGGTGTCCCAGTAGATCCGTGGCGCCTTCTCACGGTACTCGCTGCGCTGATCGACGATGTCGACGGCATCGACCAAGCCCTCGTCGCGCAGCCAGCGATGGTAGTCGTCGTCAAAGCGGCCCGGGCCGTCCTGTTCGGCGAGCAGCATCTCCTCGAAGCCCACATCCAGATAGGTCGGCGTGAAGTGCATCTTGCCCACAGCCTTCGTTCGGTACCCCGCGTCCCGAAGGACTCTTGGGAAGGTGGGGATGCCGGGGGCAAGCGTGCAGTG
>JALOOJ010000062.1 GCA_025454475.1 Anaerolineae bacterium | reverse complement strand
CGCCAGTGTGTGACAGGTTGACCATGTGCAGCGTAAGGCGCCCGGACTGGTGGTAGAGATGGCAGTCGACCAACCCCGTCCCTGAGACGCGCAGCGGGATGCGCCCATCCGCGGCCCAGCGGACCAGGTTGGCCAACAGATGCCCGTGGTCGGGCAGGTTGTCCTTGGCGAAGGCGTGGTCCAGGCTGGCGGGCAGGTAGGCGACGCGTCCCTGCCCGGAGCGCTCGCTGAGCACCAGTGCTGGCTGCCCAGCCTCGGCCCCAGGCGGCAACCACGCCGTCTCCGGAGGGTAAATAGGGAAAGCCGGGATATGGGTCAGGGGCACGATTGCGTTCGGATCGGCAAGCACCAGCTCTAGCCTCCCACCGAAGGGGAGGATGTCGGTCTCATCGAAACCGGTCAGCGTGGCGTGGCGTTCGCCCTCCACGGGCGGTTCAAGCCCCGTCAGCGGCCCATCGATAGTCGCCCGAAACTCGGGCCTGAGACGCAAGTAGGAATGGGCGTCTTGCGCGTCCCAGCTCGCACCCTCAGGATCGCGCGATCCGACGTGGTCACCGGTCGCATGTGCGCCAAACAGATCCGCCAGAGAGAAGTCCGCGCGTCGTTCCCCCAGACCGCTGAAGAGGCTGGTCTCGCCTGTGGCGACAAGCCCCCCACCCGCTGCAACGAACTGTCGGATCACCGCACACTGGCAATCGGATAACGCACCGACATTGGGCAAGACCAATACCGCGAGTCCATCACTTCGCCCAATATCGTCTGCGTGAACTGGTACATATGGGATGCGTGCCCGGAGCAGCGCCTGAGCCATTCCCCAGTATGGCGTGATCGTACGGCTCTCCGGCGCCTCGCGCCCGTAGAAGTCGACGTTCTCCTGCGACCACACGATGCCCACACTGGCGACTGGGCTGCGATTCACGAGGTAAGTCTCGTTCCGCTCGTGCCACTGCATTAAGGACTCCGCGGTCCTGTATTGGCGCCGATCTTCGTGATACGCGCCGATATGGTGCCACCACGGCTGAATCCCGCCCGCGAATCCCTCCACCATCCACATCCGCGCCTCAGGCTCGGGGCGGCTCGCCACCCGGAACGTAGGCGCCGGGCTCTGGTACATCGCCATCGACTCAGGGACCAGCTTGTCCCAACCCAGCAGTCCGTGGATCAGCTTGCCCATATCTCCGTTGGCCTGGAAACCCGTCGCCGCGCGGCGCGTCTGGTTATCCAGGAAGACCAACTCCGACCGCGCGCATATCGCGCGATAGTCACGGAAACTGCGGGACTGGCCCAAGATGTCCCCGGAGTTCATCCCAACCCAGAGGCAGTCTGGCCCCCCAGCCGCCCTTGTCGTCCCGTTGTTCAGATCCCAGACAGCCAGGCGTCGTTGGTACGACCACCGCACCCAGGCCACATACGCCGGGTCGTCCCAATCCACCGTGACAGGCAAAGCTAGACCCGTGCCCTCGCGGAACCGGCGCTGACAGCAATCGCAGTAGCATATGGAGTCGCGGCCCAGGCCGCTCCAGCTATTGTCGGCAAAGCCGTCGGGGCGGTACCGATCGATGATCTCGTGCAGCACCTGCGGAATATAGTGCTCGTAGTAGGGGCTGTGGATGCAGGCAACGTAAAGGTCGCCCGCCCGATAGGGGGTGCCATCAGCCTTGCGAGCGAACCAGTCGGGGTGCACCTCAAAAAACGGCGCATGCGCGCGGTTGGAGTCCATCCGCGCGACGACCGCCAGGCCTTCCTCCCGCGCAGCCACAGCTATCTCGCCGAAGAGATCACGCTCACCGAGGTACTCGGCCCGGTGCTGTAACGGGAGCCCGCTGGGATAGTAGGCCACGATCCCGCCTGCGTTGACGATGATGCCCTGCACCCGTGTCCGTCGCCACTGCCGACGCCACCAGTCTATATCGTAGCGAATCGGGTCGATCTCCGTGATATTCGTCTGGCCCCAGCGCATCGCCCGGCGGTACCACGGCACCGGGGCTGCTCGCTGAACGGTCTCGGTCATAGCCCCTCCCACGATCGACTCCGCTGCTGGCTTATCCGCGTGCTCGCCTGCCGGCTTAACCTACCTTGTGCACTCACCCGCGGTATTGCCTAGTGCTTGAAACTCCGCTGCCCCGTGAACACCATCGCTGCACCGGCTGCGTTCACGGCTTGGATAACCTCATGGTCACGCAGCGACCCGCCAGGTTGGATTATCGCGCTGACCCCCTCACGAAGCCCCACGTCGACACCGTCGCGGAAAGGGAAGAACGCATCTGAGACCATCACCGCGCCCTTGAGCCCACCGTTCTCGGCCTGTACCTCAGCGTCGACGAGAGCCTTAACATCGGGTCCAAGGAGCTGGTATGATGTGTCGTGCCGCGTATAGGCGAGCCGCTCCGCCATGTTGCGGTAGGCCTTGTCACGGGCAATGACTGCCACGCCGACGCGATCCTGTTCACCGGCACCGATGCCGACGGTCACACAGTCCTTCACGTACAGGACCGAGTTGGAGCTCACGCCGGCCTCCACCATCCAGCCGAACAGCATATCCTCGATCTCGACCGATGTAGGAGCTCGGTTCACGGTGTAGACCGTACCTTTGTACGTCGTCTCAGCGGGCAGCAGATCCGCGGCTGCACGTGTCTGGGGCAGATACGAGAGCTGCGCAATCACCGATCCGTCGACCAGACTCTTGAAATCGACGAAGCGCTCGTGGCTGAAGGACTGCAGCTGCTCCATCGCCGCGATCCGCATAATCCGCAGATTCTTCCGCGCCCCAAGGATCGCCACCGTGCCCTCCTCGAACTCGGGCGCCACGACGACCTCAGCATACTGTGTCGCAATAGCCTCGGCAGTGGCGCGATCCACAGGGCTATTGAGGGCGATACACCCGCCAAATGCTGCAATGTGATCAGCTAGATCCGCCTTGACGTAGGCCTCTTCCAGCGTAGCACCCACTGCCACTCCCGATGGATTGTTGTGCTTCATCACCGCTGCCACGGGATGATCAGCCGGAAGGAAACGCAGGATGTTCAGGGCATTGTCGGCGTCGGTCAGGTTGATCTTGCCCGGATGCTTACCAAACTGAAGCAGTTCAGCATTCGATACCAGGTAACGTCCCGGTGCGATTGTGGTGACGTCACCAAGCGTCAGGTTCCCGTTGATGAGCTTATACAGTGCCGCCTCTTGCCCGGGATTCTCACCGTAACGCAACCCCCTGCGTTCACCATCGATTTCCCACGTCACCTTCTCATAGACAAGCGTCGACCGCTCCCCCTGGTCGACGAAACTGATCTCCATGCGCTCAGGAAAGCTATCGCCCATTATCGTGCGGTATGCCTTCTTTAGGTCGTGTGCCATCTCTCCTCCCTCACCAGTCACCGATTCCAACGCATCGCGCCCTACGCCAGCATGTAGACACCGGGCACATCGTCCGGCGTCTGCGCATCCAGATAAGCAGAGATCGCCGTGTCATAGGCTGCAGTATGGCGGAAGGCCTTCCGCGCATACCGGAACCGGGTCGCCAGGTCCAGTCCTCCGCCTCCGGCCTCCAGCTCAGCCAGCAGTGCCGCATAGTCGCCGGGATCCACGACTGGCACCACCCGAAGGTAATTCTTGGCAGCTGCGCGCAACATGCAGGGGCCACCGATGTCGATATTAGCACGGGCCTGTTCCACCGTAACACCCTCGCGAGCCACCGTAGCGCTGAAAGGGTACAGGTTGACAATCACCATGTCGATCGGCAGCGCGCCGGTCCGAGCCAAATCGCCTTGATGTGCTTCGTTGTAGGTTTCGGTGAGTAGGCCCAGATAAATCCGGAAATCGAGGGTCTTCACAAGCCCCCCTTGGGTCTCAGGTTGTCCCGTATAGTCTGAGACCGAGGTCAGCAAATGCGCTACTGGCTTCCGAGCCCCGGAGCCCAGGATCCGGCTGAGCACCTCGAAGGTCCCGCCGGTTGAGAAGAAGTGTATCTCGGGATTGATCTGGAGAAGTCCAGGAACCAACAGATCAAGGCCTGCTTTGTCGGAAACACTGACCAGAACTCGGCGGATGACTACGAGATCATCCACACGCTCGACGAAGTTCACCCTCGTACCTCCTAAGGACTACTATCCAGAAGATCGGGCAATTGTAGACGCTGCTCAGCCACTGCCCTTGGCGGGTTCCGGCAGGTCGTAGCGCACCTCATGCATCGATTTGACCCGTTTCAGGCGGAAGAGTTCCTCGCGTTCGCGCTCCTCCAGCACGCTCTCGATGTAAGCCACGGTCTTCTCATACTGTGGGATAAAGTGATACTGCAGTGCGTTCACGCGCCGCTGCGTCCTGTGGAGGTCGCCCGCTAGCCGCCAAGCGGTCGTCAGCTTTTCTGCCAGTTGTGGGACTTGGTCCAAAACTGACCGAAACCGCGCAGCAGCTTCGTCCAGCGCGACAGTGGTGTTGCCCATCCCCCACGAGACCTCCGGCGGCCCGCCCTGTGCGCTGACCGTGGGGACGGGCACCCCCATAACACTTCGCGGCGTAACGGTCACACGGATCGTCTTGTTGACCGACAAGGCCGCCCACTCGAGGTGTTCGCGGCCCATCGACAGTCGGGCCTCCTCCAACGCACGATATGCATCCGCCAGAAGCGACCAGACCATCGCCTGAAGCTGCGTCGCGTCCTGTGCGATACGAAGTAACTCAGTCAGCAAGACCTCGCGCTTCTTGTCCAGGATGTCGTATCCCTCGCGCGCGAAGCTTAGTGTCTTCTGTGCAGCCATCAGGTTACTGCGCGTGGGCGTGATCTTGAGAAGGTTCATCGTTCACACCCGCTTACCAAGCGCGGCCTGACACAGCGTCCTTCTGAACCCCCGCCTCTGAGCGGCCCGCTTCCGAGCGGCCCGCTTCCGAGCGGCCCGCTTCCGAGCGGCTGAATCCATGGCCTAGGAACGCATCGATCTCGTCATCCCGGACCCGAGTAAGCTCGCTACGCGGCAGCGTTGAGAGCGCCTGCCAAGCGCGATCGAGCGTCTCCTCCACCGAGCGGTTCTCGCGCGGCCCCTGGCCAACGAAGTCGCGCTCAAAGGTGGTCCCAAACTTCAGGTAGGCCTGATCCACTACCCCAAGCTCCTCTTCCCCAATCACGGAGGCTAGCGACCGCGCATTCTGAGCGGCGGCATATGCCGCATAAAGCTGTGAGGCGACATGAGGATGATCTCGACGCGTGAACCCTTCACCAATGCTATCCTTCATCAACCGCGAGAGCGAAGGCAGGACACTGACTGGCGGGTAGATGCCCTGCTGGAACAACTCGCGACTCAGGACAATCTGGCCTTCTGTGATGTAGCCTGTAAGGTCAGGCACAGGGTGCGTGATGTCGTCGTTGGGCATGGTCAGGATGGGCAACTGCGTGATGCTGCCCTCGCGCCCCTGGAGCCGTCCCGTGCGCTCGTACATTGACGCTAACTCGCTATACAGATATCCAGGATAGCCCTTCCGTCCGGGAATCTCACCACGCGCGCTCGAGACCTGGCGCAGAGCCTCGCAGTAGTTCGTCATGTCCGTCAGGACTACCAGGACATGCATCCCCCTCCCGAACGCCAGAAACTCGGCCAGTGTGAGCGCCACCTTCGGAGTTACCACGCGCTCGATAGCCGGGTCATCCGCAAGATTGAGAAACATCGCGACCCGGGCCAGAGATCCCGCACTGCTAAACGAGTCGCGGAAGAAGTCAGCGACATCGTGCTTGACGCCCAGCGCAGCAAAAACGATGGCGAACTGAGCCGCGCCGATGTTACTGTCCCCACGAGTGAGCAGTCCCGACTGCCGCACGATCTGCGCCGCAATCTGGTCGTGAGGCAGTCCGTTCCCGGAGAAGATGGGGAGTTTCTGCCCCAGAACCAGCGTGTTCATACCATCAATCGCTGAGATACCGGTTCGGATGGTGTCTTGTGGGTAGAGCCGCGCTGTGGGGTTCACCGGCTGCCCGTTGATGTCCGCCCAGTCCTCAGCCAGGGGATCGGGCTGTCCATCTATCGGATTACCCAGACCATCAAAGACCCGACCCAGCATCTCCTCGGCCACAGGTACCTGCATGGGCCGACCCAGGAAACGCACCTTCGTGTCGCCTACCGAGAGCCCTGACGTACCCGAGAACACCTCGATCACGGCGAGGTTCTCACCAGCTTCCAGCACACGGCCGCGTCGAATATCGCCATCGGGTCCCTCAACGTCGACCACATCGTCGTAGCCGACGCCGCCCACGCCCTCGACGACCACCAGCGGGCCGTTGATCCTCGCAAGTCCGGTGACCTCTTGGCCCGATCCGGTACCGACCGGCGCACCGGTTCCGACCGGCGTCGTTCGCATAGTGTTCATGAGTACCGCCGCTCCAGCTCAGTCATCTGCGCAGTAAGCGCCTGGCCAATCATCGCCAACTGCGAGACGGCTTCGTTCGGCACCATCTGCTTGATGCGCACGATCCGCTCTACTGCCGGAAGATCCCGCACGAGCGTGACTGGGCAGCCCTTGCTGATCAGTCGCGAGCCGTGATCGTGAAACGCGAGGACTAACCTCAGCATCCCTACCTGCTTGTCAATCGTCGTGTAAGCATCGACATCATCGAGTGCGCTCTGCTGAAGCACACCCTCACGCAGGAGACGCGCCGTCTCTAGCACCAGCCGCTGATCATCGGGGAGCGCATCGGCCCCGATCAACTGCACGATCTGCCGCAGGTGGTCTTCGCGCTGCAGTATTTCGAGCGCACGCTCGCGCAACTCGTGCCATTCAGGTGCATTGCTATCGGTCCACCACGGCGACAGGTCGTCCACGTACTGGCTATAGCTCCTGAGCCAGTTGACTGCAGGGAAGTGCCGTTCCGAGGCAAGATCCTTATCCAGTGCCCAAAAGCAGCGCACAAAACGCCGCGTGTGCTGCGTAACCGGCTCGGAGAAATCTCCGCCCGGCGGACTCACGGCACCAATAAGGCTCACCGATCCGCGATCCCCACCCAGTGTCGTCACCCGGCCAGCGCGCTCATAGAACTCGGCGAGCCGTGCCGGAAGATAGGCGGGAAAGCCCTCCTCTGCCGGCATCTCCTCGAGCCGTCCTGAGATCTCGCGCAGGGCTTCCGCCCAGCGCGATGTGGAGTCGGCCATCATTGCCACATCATAGCCCATGTCGCGGTAGTACTCCGCCAAAGTGACGCCCGTGTAGATACTGGCCTCACGCGCTGCAACCGGCATATTGGATGTGTTTGCGATCAGGATCGTGCGCTCCATCAGAGGTCTGCCGCTCGCAGGGTCGCGCAACTCGGGGAACTGCCGAAGGACATCCGACATCTCGTTGCCGCGCTCCCCACAGCCAACATAGATGATAACGTCAGCGTCGCTCCACTTGGCGACTTGGTGCTGTAACACCGTCTTGCCGGCCCCGAAGCCCCCAGGGATCGCAGCCGTACCGCCCTTTGCCAATGGGAAGAAGGTATCCAGTACCCGCTGACCTGTGACTAGAAGCTCCGTTGGCCGTAAACGGCTGCGGTAGGGCCGCGGATTTCGTACCGGCCAGCGTTGCAGCATAGTGATGCTATGGTCGCCTCGGTCGTCCGTGATGACCGCGATCTCATCTTCGAGTGTATAGTTGCCCTCCGGCGCGAGCTGCGACAAGCGACCCGAGAGAGCTGGGGGTACCATCACTTTGTGTGCCACCAGGGGAGTCTCAGGCACCATACCAAGCACCGCACCACCAACCACAGCATCGCCTACACGTACGGAGGGCTTGAAGTGCCATTCTCGTTTGCGATAGAGCGGCGTCAGCTGGATACCGCGCCCAATCCAGGGGCCGCTGCGCCGCTCCATAACGGGCAACGGGCGCTGGATGCCATCGAAAATGCTCGACATCAGGCCCGGCCCGAGCTCCACCGACAACAGAGCCCCCGTGCCATAGACTGCCGTCCCGGGCCGAAGCCCCGACGTCTCCTCGTAGACCTGAATCGTGATCATCTGATGGTCAAGGCCAATCACCTCACCCACGAGATGCTCCGGCCCGACCTGAACCACCTCATACATCTTGATGCGCGAGGAACCGCGGGCGCGGACCACGGGGCCATTGACCCAGGTCAGATCGCCAACGCGCTGAAGGTCGACCTCGGTGCCGATCACGGGTTATCCCCCACGAGGATACGGTACACTGGAGCGCGCAGACCTGAGCGCATGCGCGCCAGCCGGGTCTGAAGTGTGTTATCGTAACGCAGGTGGCCATCGGGTGACTCCACGATGACGCCCGTGCCGCCCAAGAGAAGCTGACCCAACGTGAGCTGGCAACCCACCTGCTGCCCAATCCGATCGAGCATACTCGGCGCTTCGCCCGTGTGCTCCAGAATCGCGTGTGTCTCTGGGTCAGCATGTACCACCAGCGCCACCCGACCAAAGTGGCCGATTGCATCGACGAGCAGACCTTCCACAATCGCTGCCCAGCCGGCCGGTTCTGATCGCCGGTTCTGACCGCTCTGACGACCTGGGTCCGATAGCGCCTCGAGAGACTCGCTCGCTCTACTGAAGACAAGTTCCAGCGCAGACTCGCGCGCTCGTACCTTGACAGCCTGTGCATCAAGACCAGCCACACCCACCGTCTCCTGTCTGATGCGGGCCGCCTTCGCTTCCGCGACCTCGACTAGGTGCGCCGCTTCCTCAGCCGCTTCGGCCTGTGCCTTCTGCCGAATCGCCTCGGCGGTGACCCGCGCCTCGCCTAGGATCCGTTGGCGATCGCGCTCAGCCTCGCGCGAAATTGCCTGCCTCAGTCCTTCCATATCTTGCGTCATACCTTTACTCCGATCGAGCGGCGTAGCATCTCCGTGATGGTCGGCCGGCCCGGCATGGGGCCCTCGGGACCCGGGATCTCCACGAGGAGCGGAATCTCGCTGCGCACGGTGAGGGCATCGATCCGCTCGCGCGCCAACGCCGCCACGTCCTGCGTCACCAACACAATCCCAACATCAGGAGCTTCGAGCGCGCGATCCAACGCTTCGTTAAGCGCCTCCGCAGTCTCCACGACCTCGCCCTGAACACCTGTCAGGGCAAAGCCCCAGACCGCTGGCGCAGACCCAACAACCAGGACCCGCATAGGAAGGGCTACCCGAGTATGATGAACGCAATGATCAGCCCGTAGATGGCCACACCCTCTGCCAGACCAACGAACAGCAGGGCACGGCCAAATATCTCGGGCTTCTCAGCGACGGTTCCCACGGCGGCGGAGCCCACCGCCGCGACTGCATACCCGGCGCCAAGCGAGCCCACAGCAACAGCGACAGCAGCACCGATGTAAGCCATCGGATCACGGACCACCGCAGCCTGCCCTAACGTTGCTGCCTCAGCAGACTGAGGGGACAACAACCAAGTCACCGCCACGCCAACCATGGCCATAGCCACAATCAGGTTGAGCGCACCCAACCCCAAAACAGTGTCACGAGTCATGCGCAGCCGTCCGCGGTGACGCTGTACCAGCAGGATCACTGCCGGTACCACCGGGATCATCCCCGCCAACAATGCCATCAGGATTTCCATCTCAATTCTCCTCGTCTTGCTCTGCTACTTACCTAGTTATCCTCTACAGGCACCAGCGCCAGAGGGTGAAAACTCCGGCCGCCAGCGGTGAAGAACTTGCTGAAGAACTCATAGTACTCCAGACGAAGCGTCTGGATGCCAACTATCATGCCCTCGAACCCAATCACCACAAGGTTGCCGAGGGCCACAACAAGCCAGTACCCCACAGACTTCCCCGGATCGACCATCTCTGCCAGGATAAACACTACCAAGCTGAGAGCTCCATGGGCCACTGCAAATGCCCCCATGCGTACGTAGGAGAGCGTGTTGCTCATCAGACTCAGTACTGTCTCGAAGAGCTCGAAGAATCCCTCCACCAGTCCCATGCCGAGATTCGACCGTCCGAAACCATGTCCCTCCAGCATGGGCTTGAGCCGGTCGCTCAACCAGATCATCACCGCGCTTGCGCCTGCCACGAGTGCCAGTGCGCCCGAAGGGACGGGAATCCGTGCGCTCAGCAGCCCGGCACCTAACCCTACCAGCGACCAGTAGAACAGCACGCCGACCAGACCGTGCCGGTCAAGCAACGCCTCGCCCCATCGATGGCGCAGCGCCGCGCCAACCATGTTGAAAGCCATTCCCAGCGTTAGCACACCAACACCAAACACGACTGACGCCAGCAGAATATCGGTAGTTCGCTCTATTGGGCGCAGCCAGAGCACAGGGATGACACCCTCAAACCCAAATAGACTGCCAAAGAGCGCGCCAAAGAGCGTGGCCGCCGCCCCACAGGCGACAACAACGCCCCCGAAGCTCGCCATATTCTGGAGCGCGCGCACCTTGCGGCTTAGCAGCAGGAATCCAAGCGCCATAAGCAGGAGTCCATGACCAACGTCGCCGAACATCACTCCGAAGATCACCGGGAAGGTCGCCACCAGGAGCAGCGTCGGATCAAGCTCCTCATAGCTGGGAAAACCGTAGATCGTCACCAGCTTCTGGAAGCCCCTGATCACCTGCGGGTTAGCGAACTGGAATGGCGCCGTAGCGCGCTCCTGCGAGGTGGGCTTGGAAGCCTCGATCGTAGTATCGGGTGACACGGCCGCCACAGTACGTCTGACGTGGCTCACCTTGGGCTCCGGCACCCATCCCGACAACAGGTAGGAGTAACGGAACTGCCTGAAACCCGCGATCGTCTGAACCAACGTCAGGCTGGCCCGCACACGCCACAACAAGTGCCGGAGACGACGGATGCGCGCCTCGTGAAGCCGGTGCAGCGTTGTCTCTAGCGCTGCGATCCGCTCACTCGTCCGGGTGATACCTTCATCCAGTGACGCAAGCACATCCCTCGGTGTGCCCTGGTACTCCGCTGGAAGCTCCACAACCGTCAGGTATGCGCTGCGCGCCGCTCGCATGAGCATCTCAGCATCACGTTTCATGCCGAACAGAACCACGGTCGCCATACGGTCGCGCTCGCCAAAGCGGGCCACCACGGATGGAATGTGCTCGAGGCTCGCCTGAAGCCGGTCCACATTGTCCGCGGGCATCGACCCCAGGGCAGCGAAGAGGTACGTCGTGTTCTGCAGGCGCTGAAGGTCGGCGTCCAAACCCACCAGTGGCGCGACCTGGCTGCGGGTACGGCTCAGCGCCTCCAACTTCCGGCGCGCGTTCTGCAGTTCCTCAACCGGGCCCTTGGCCTCGCGCTCAATGGTGTCGATGTCTCGCGTTACCGTGTCGGGATCTATCCAATGCAGCGCCTCGGTGGGCGGCGTTCCAGCCTCAACCGCCAGCAGCTCCATCACGGTTGTTATCCGCTGCAGCAGGGTCGTGTAGGTTGCCGCACGTTGGTCCCACTCATTGGTACCCGACACACCTCCCTCGCCCGCTTCCGAGCGGCGCGGCCCACGCGCGTCAACCTCAAACGCTCGAGACTCGGCCAGGGCTTCTGTCACCGCAACAATGTCGCGCTCAGGGACGACAAGCTCAACCCTGTTCATCGCCTGGGATCGAAACACACGGACCTCCCATACACCCACACCTTAGCATACCCCACGCACGGGCTCACTCCTGGCTCACACTGCGGCGACCAGAAGCATCGGTCCAAACGTACTGATCGGTGTTCGCGCCGCCTTCGCCTCGATCAACAACGTCAGATCGCGGATCTCATACTCATTCAGCAGCACGTAGGCTAGCGGCAAGCCTATATGAAACGGGGCACCCGCGAACATATGGCGGCAACGGGAGATCAACAGCCGCAACAGAGCCTGCTCGAGCTGACCAAGCCCTTCACCCGTATCGAAGGATACGCCGCGCAGCGTCTCACGGAGTTCTGGATACGCCCGAAACACTGCCTGGGCGCTATCGCCACCTCGCGCAATCTGGCGGATGTCAGCGTCCTTGACCTCAAATCCCGTCGACAGCGTGTAGTTGATGATCTCAGATTCTGTCAGGTGATGGTAGACGCGGAACCTCAGCGCCCACAGCAAGTTGTCGACATCCAGCACGGTGCCAACGGTCTTCAGCGCCATCGCACGGTCCTGAGTCTTCAGGGCAAGCACGCAGTCCCACAACGTGCGGCGATACCAGATGTCAAGCGCCACCTCAAGAGGGAAAAGACTTCGCTCGTCCTCGTAGCGCGTCAAGGCGTGGCTCAGGATCCCGTGGTATTGCGTTCCCTTCAGAGCATCGATGGCCCGACCCACACTGCCCGAGCGCACCATCTGCTCGAGCTCGCGAACCGTGACCACCACATACCTCCGCATCGGATATAGCAGGTGGCGCACCTGATCCCACGTCGCCCCAGCCTCCACACCCCGGAGCGCCACCCGAATGTTGTCCACTTCGTAATGGTGCCAGAGGGTCATCAGCACGGGTTGTCCCACCGCCGGGCTAATGCGGATCAGTTTGGCGTAGATGTCCGCAAGGTGCAGGCGTATCTGGTACGCAGCGCGCCTTGGGTTCAGCAGCGCCCGATCTATCTGCAGTGTCGGCCCGTATACTGACTTTGATAGGATCGTCAGGACTGCATCATAGTCGGGGGCTCGAATCAGGTCCTCCCACTGCGCCTGCGATAGCAGGTCGCCGTAGAGCGCCCGAACTGTTGCCTGTGCCAGGGCGTACGCCTGCACGCCCATCGTGATGGCCATCGCTAGCCGCGGCCTGTCACTCGATCCACCACAAACGCAACCGCAGCGTCAAACCGGCTCTGCGCCGCTTCTCGGAAGCTTTGTGCCTCTTCCTGGGCTCTTGCGAGGATCCGGTCGCTCTCGGCTATGGCGGCTTCCTGACTCTCAGCCACGATACGCTCGGCATGCGCCTGTGCTTCCTTAAGCATCTCAGCGCGCAACGCCGTGGCTTCCGCCCGCGCCTGCGCAACCGTGGCGTTCGCCTCAACCTGTGCGCGGGACTGCGTCTCAGACGCCTCACCCTCGATCGCTAGGATCGTCTCGACGATCACTTGCGTCATAGTAAATTGGCCTCCAACATCCTTGATAGCACGCCATATGTCTGTGTGGCGGTTAGCCGGGGCACCCTCAAACGGGGATGTCTCGACCATGTATTATAGCCTGATCCTCCGAAAAACACAGGTAGCAAAAAAGGCCGGCCTCGCCCGTCGATTCGCGCAATTGCGGCGGCCGTCCTATAATAGGGCCCGACGCGTGCGCTACGGAATGCCCGAAGGTCGGCGAGAGCTGCGCCGGCGCACGACGACGATATGGGCGAGATGTCATTCGATGCATCCAGGCGATCTGCGCGGAAAAGGTCAGAGTCCATGAAGAACGTAGCGATTTTGCTTAATCCCAGCGACAACGTGGCAACAGCCCTCAGTGATCTGAAGGCCGGTGAGTCCATCACCGTGAAGCTCGACGAGACCACCTACTCGGTGATCCTGCGTGAGGACGTGGCCTTTGGACATAAGTACGCGCTGCGCGATATCAGCAGCGGCTCTGATGTCCTGAAGTACGGACTGCCTATCGGCACAGCGCTCCATGACATCCGCGCCGGAGACTGGGTCCACGTGCACAACTGTCGCAGTGAGCGTTTTGGCTTCCGGCACGAGCGTTACGGGATTCACGCTTAGGGCTGCCCCCGTCATACGCCCGGGCTTGTCCCCGGACGCCGACAGCAAGCCTTCTCTAGCCCACAGGAGAGTGTAGTCTATGGAGATCCTAGGTTACGAACGACCCGACGGCCAGATTGGCATCCGCAACAAGGTGTCCATCATCTTCAGCACTGACTGCTCGCGCTATGTTGCACAAAAACTCAAGACGCTCTTCCCGGAAGGCACACAGCTCTTCGGATATCCGGGAGGGTGCGCAATGGTCGATGGCGCGTTCCACAAGCTGGTAGCGCTGGGAAACCATTCAGGGTCGGCCGCGGCTCTGGTCATTGGTCTGGGCTGTGAAGGAACCGATGCCTACGGTGTCGCAGAGGCTATTGCCGCAACCGGACGGCCCGCTGAGGCGGTAAAGATCAACGAGGCTGGCGGCGATCTGCGGACAGTGGAGGAGGGATCGCGGATCCTGGCGAGGCTGCTCCAGCATACTTCGCAGTCTCGCCGCGTACCGATGACACCCGGCGACCTCATTGTGGGCACAGAGTGCGGCGGCTCCGACGCAACGTCGGGCCTGGCCTCCAATCCCGTGACGGGCGTGGTCGGTGACCGCCTGATCGATGCTGGCGGAACGTACATGATCAGTGAGCTCGAGGAGCTGCTCGGATGCAGCGACATCCTTGCCACGCGTGCGACCAACGGCGAGGTAGCTGAGGATGTCCGCGGCGCTATCACCGCAGCCGAGAGGCGGAGCTTCGAGAGTGGGCGGTTCGCATGGGGCTACGGCAACATTATGGGAGGTCTCACCAGCATTGAGGAGAAATCCTACGGTGCGCTGGCCAAGTCGGGCACCAAGCCACTGCAGGGCATCCTGCGGGACTATGGGCTTCCACCTCGCAAGGGGTTCTTCCTGCAGGTTGGCGAGCCAGGGTCAGGCTTCTTCCACGGCGATCCCGAAGGGATCAACCAGTTCGCGGCGCACGGCGCCCACCTTGCGCTGTTCACGACGGGGTGCGGCTCGACCACCGGCGGCCTGATCCCCGTAGTAAAGGTCATTGCCAATCCGAACCGGATGCAGCTGATCCGCGACAACGCCGACTTCGACGCCACGCCCATCATCCTTGGAGAGCGTACTGTCCAGGAGATGGGCGACGACCTCTACGCTGAGGTGCTCGCCGTCGCCGCCGGCAAGCTAACGCGGTCCGAGATCTTCGGGCACTTCGAGGTGTAGATGGAATTCACTGTCGACGTCCGAGAGCAGGTCCCGATGCGCCGTATCTGGCGCTATGTGGGCTACGATGAACCAAACTACACGTATACCGAGAGCGGCAGGGCGCTGCTGCTGAAACTTGGTCAGATGGCCGACGCTGCTTACCAGATCCGCTGCCACTTCTTGCTCTGCTCAGGCGACGGGGTCGGTCAACCCAAGTGGGGCTCCACGAATGTCTACACGGAGGATGACGAGGGTCGCCCGATCTATACGTGGGACATCATTGACCGAATCCTCGACACGATCACCGACACCGGGTGCGTACCCTTCGTCGAGATTGGCTTTATGCCCGCAGCATTGAGCTCCGCTCCCGAGAACGTCCCATATACGGGACCCTCCGCCGGGGGCTGGGGCTACCCTCCACGCGACTACTCGCGGTGGATGGACCTCATTCGGGCGCTTGCCAGGCACTGTCTTGCACGGTATGGGCTTCGAGAAGTGAGTCGCTGGACATGGGAGCTGTGGAACGAGCCCGACATCTTCTACTGGCACGGCACCGTGGATGAATACTGCCGCCTGTACGACTACACCGTAGCCGGGCTGACATCAGTCCTACCACAGGCCAAGGTGGGGGGACCCGGCACGACCAGCCCTGCCAATCAACGGGCAGGCGATTTCCTGCGCCGCTTCCTGCGTCACTGCACCGAAGGGGAGAACGCGGTGACAGGTGGGCGAGGGACCCGCCTCGACTACATTAGCTTTCACACCAAGGGCGGCGGATATGGCCGCGAACCTAATGCCCCCAAGAAGACGCCCACGCTGAACGAGCTCATCCGTCACGTCGACGCCGGCCTGACCATTATTGCCGAGTTTCCCGACCTATGCGGGCACGAGGTCATCCTGTCAGAGTGCGACCCAGACGGATGGGCCGCGGGCAGCATCAGCGAGAATCCTAACCTGGCCTACCGCAACAGCGAGTACTACGCCAGCTATGTCGCCAGCGCGGCCTGCAGGCTGTTACGGTCCTGGCACGCCAGCGGCCCGCGCGTCGATGGTATGCTCACGTGGGCTTTCCAGTTCGAAGGTCGGGGGTACTTCGCCGGGCTCCGGACCTTGAGCACCAACGGCATCGATAAGCCTGTCCTCAACGTCTTCAGGCTCCTGGCAATGCTCGGAGGGAGCCAGCTCGCAATGACGCTGGAGGGATCGTCCCCTGCCTCCGCGACCGATGGTAGGGAGGTGTCGGGCGTTGCGTCGCTCGATGGTACCGGCACGATTGCTGTGCTGTTGGTCGCACATGATGATGACTGGGATAGCGACGCCAGCACAGAGGTAACCGTGACTCTCACCGGTCTCGACGACCGCACAACCTACAATGTAGTCCACACCATCATTGACGTCGACCGCGCTAACAGTCACACCGCGTGGCTGAAAATGGGCAGTCCTCAACCTCCGGATGACGACCAGATCCGGGCACTGATAGAGGCTGCACGGCTCAGCCCAGTCACGACCGAGCCACTGGCCTCCGAAACCGGCTTGGCGACACTGTCGGTTGAGCTACCGGCGCACGCCGTGCATCTCGTACAGCTCATGCCCGTATCCTGAAGCCGTTTGCCTGCAGGAGGTCCGCTGATGAAACCCACCGTGGATGGGCCCGTCTCGTCTCGTTTTCGCGCTATACCGCTGGCCGGCCAAGCGTCGTACTGCACGCTCGAAGCCGTTGGCGTCTCCGCCGCTATGGCCGCCGCCGCAGGTCATGCGCCACGCGGCGCATGTGTCGCGTGGGGAATCCCGTTCGTAGTGGGCGACCCCGTCGTGGTTTGCTGTCGATCTGTCACCGTGGACCTTGGGGCAGTTCGCGCATCATGGTTGGTCTTTATGCACACCTCCGATCTGCGCACGCCGGAGACCAACCGCGATGGCTTCATCTCCCCGATGCGTGGTCAGGGACAGCTCAACGAGCTCGCAGCCCGCTACCTCATCGTCTACGACGATGGCAGCGAAGCCGTGAGCGAGATCCGGCGCCGGCACCAGATCGGGGCGTTCCAGCGTGGGTGGGGTGAGAATTGCTTCCAGGCGGTCGCACATCACAAGCCGCACCCGCAGCGAGCAGCCCACGAGCAGCTTCAGGACGACTGGGGACAGACGCAGACTAGAGTGTCCCAGCCGGATGGCGGCCCGTGGGTCAACTGGCTCTGGGCCTGGCAGAACCCAAAGCCGGACAGGGCAATCGTCGCTATTCGGTTCGAGCCGGTCGCCGGCGTCGTGGTGGTTGCCGGCCTTGCCGCGGGCAACGTCTCGGAGCAGCCGTTGAGGTGGCAGCGCCGCCGCAAGGCGCTGGTGTCGCTTCCTGAGGGTACGGCTTTTCTGCCACAACTCAGCCAGGATGGCCTGCTCGCCCAGGTCCAGATTGACCTGGGACAGGTGATCTCAGCGCAACCGCACCTCATCTACCCCTGTTTCGAGTGCGGCAGCGATCGCTGGGATGAGAGCTACAACAACCAACTACCCCACCTCGACGAGAGCCGAATCTTGGTGGAGTACACCGCGCACCCCGATGCGTGCTTCCACCTGTGCCCTGCGTCAGATGCAGGGGAGCCCCTCGTGCTGCCGATCGCTGCAGTGGAGCAGTCGGCGGCGAGAACAGAAGTGGCGCCAGTGGCTCCTGCTACGCACCGGGTCGCCCTGCGCGTGCTGGATCAGGCGACGGGCCGTCCCGTTGCCGTCAAGCTGCACGTGCACGGCGAATCCGGCGAGTACCTCGCACCCATCGACCGGCATCGCATCATCAACCCAGCGTGGTTTGAGGATTACAGTGTCGATTTCGCCAACCAGGGCCTGCACCAATGCACCTATATCCCCGGGGAGACCACAGTCGATGTGCCCATCGGCAGGATCTTTGTCGAGATCTCGAAGGGCTTCGAGATCCGTCCCCTGCGGCGCGCCTTTGACATCACACCCGAGACCGAGCAGATCATCGTTGAGGTCACTCGCGTGCTGCCCTGGCGCGAAAGGGGCTGGGTAACGGCAGACACCCACGTTCACTTCCTCTCCCCGATGTCCGCGCTGCTGGAGGGTGCGGCCGAGGGGGTCAATATCGTGAACCTGCTCGCGAGCCAGTGGGGCGAACTGATGACGAACGTTGGCGACTACGACGGCAGGATGACCTGGGGGTCGCGTGAGGCGGGCGGCGACGGGGAGTATCTGGTACGGGTCGGCACGGAGAACCGCCAGCACGTGATGGGCCACATCTCGCTTCTCGGCTACACGGGCCCCATCATCGCCCCGATGACAACGGGCGGACCCGATGAATCGGCGTTGGGCGATCCTATCGAGATCTTGCTGACCGAATGGGCACGGCAGTGCCACAAGCAGGGCGGGGTGGTCGTCTTGCCGCATTTCCCCAACCCGCGCGGCGAGCACGCCGCGAGCATTGTCACCGGCGACATCGATGCGCTCGAGATGACCTCGTGGGGCGATCTCTACAGCGGGATCAACCCCTACTCACTGGCGGACTGGTACCGCTATCTCAACTGCGGCTACAAGGTAGCGGCGGTCGGCGGAACTGACAAGATGTCCGCGAACACAGCCGTCGGCACCGTCCGCACTTACGCTCATGTAGGCACCGAGATCCCCTTCACCTATGATTCCTGGATGGAGGCCGTGCGCCGCGCGGAGACCTTCGTCACCTACGGTCCGCTTCTCGAGTTCAGTGTGGACGGGCATCCGATGGGCACGCGCATAGAAATGACGGCGACAGGCGGCACTGTGGAGGTCGTCTGGGACGTCGCCAGCGTCACGATACCGCTGTCGCGCGTCGAGCTTGTCGTCAACGGCGAGATCCGTGAGAGCCAACGGGTCGATCCGACCCAGGCAAGTGGTTCGTGGGGGATCAGAGTGGATCGGAGCGCCTGGCTTGCCCTGTTGGTGCGCGGTCAGTATCCGGACCGACCCGAGATCATCGCAGCACACAGCTCCCCGGTGATGATCGACGTCGAGGGCTCGCAGATGCTTGCAGCCGCTGATGCCGTGACGATCCTCGAGCAGATCGAGGGCGCCCTTGCCTACCTTGACACGATCGGGACTCGCGCAGGTGACCGCGCCTACAAACGGATGCGCCTGGTGTTGGAGTCCGCTCACCGGGGGCTACACAACCGTATGCACCGACGGGGCCTCTTCCACGACCACACGCCGCCCACGGACCATCCGGAGCACCACTAAGGGGGGAACTATGGCCACATTGGATATCGTGGATGAGCTGCTCGATCAGTTCGGGAGGACGTGGCAGCAGTTGCGCGACGCCATCATCAAGACGCCAGCCGGGGAATGGCGGCGCGGCAAGGACGCCATGATCCCCGCACGGTTGGCCTACCATGTCGTGCGCACCGCTGACATCTACGCGACCCACAGGGGCTACGAAGAGCACAAGCCCCACCGCAGGTACAGGCTGGATTGGGAAGGGCCGGTGGAGGCCCTGCCCGAGCGGGATGAGGTCTTCACCTTTGTCAACGAATGTGAGGCTATGGTGCGTGAGTGGCTGATCACGTTGGGCGACGAAGGGCTAATGGAAGCCGAGACACAGTACGCGTGGACCGGCACGCGCAGGTTGGGCCGGGCGCTCTATCTGCTGCGCCACAACCAGTGGCACATTGCCGAGATCAACACGCTACTTCGCGAGCGCGGCTTTGAAGCTGGCGCCTGGTGAAACGGGGCTAGACCCGCCGTACACTTGACCACTTGCACGCTGAAGTGTTCAGACATTGAGACCTGCACGCAACGCGAATCTCTAGCAAGGAGACATCATGGCTGATCTGATTAAGACGACGGCGCTGGACTGGATAGGTGCGAACGCGTCCCTCATCGTCGACGCGCACCAACAAGCATGGGACCTAGCTGAGATCGGGCTCCAGGAGACGGAGACCGGCAAGCTGCTGGCCGATATCCTCGAGTTTCACGGCTTCTCCGTAGAACGGGGAGTCGCAGGCATGCCCACGGCCTTTGTCGCCACATATGGGTCGGGTAGTCCCGTCATCGGCGTCATGGCGGAGCTGGATGCCCTGCCGGGTTTGTCCCAGGAGGCTGTGCCATTTCGCAAGCCGCTTTCCGAGGGCGGAGCCGGACACGGCTGCGGGCACTGTGGCTATGCCGCCACGGCCCTGGGTGCGGCACTCGCGGTCAAGGCGGCGATCGATGCCCACAGCTTGCCCGGCACGATCAAGTGCTTTGGTTGCCCGGCCGAGGAGACTATGATCGGCAAAGTCTTCATGGTGCGCGACGGCGTCTTCGACGGTCTTGACGCCTGCTTGGGCCACCATCCCAGTGGCCTGCACGGCGTCTCAATGGGCAGCAGCAGCGCAATGAACTCCGTGAAGTTCGAGTTCTTCGGCAAGGCCAGTCACGCCGCGGGCTCACCAGAGAAGGGGGTCAGCGCCCTCGATGCCGTTGAGCTCATGAATGTCGGCGTCAACTTTATGCGCGAGCACGTCATCCAGGAAACCAGGATGCACTACGTGATCGAGGAAGGGGGCCACGAGCCAAACATCGTCCCGGCGTACGCTCGGAGTTGGTACTATGTGCGCG
>JALOOJ010000207.1 GCA_025454475.1 Anaerolineae bacterium | reverse complement strand
ACCTTCACGGACGCGATCCGTTGGGATTCGCTCCGCAGCGGCTATCCTGCTGCGGCCTCTGACCTACCGGTCCAGCGCATCGCGCCGCTGGTGAACATCAACCCGGGGTACGCAACGCAGCTCAGCCCCGGTGAACAGGTAAAGCTCGTCGTGACCATCACCAACCCGGACATCCTTCCGTACAGCAGCCACCGCATGACGGTGACGCTGGGGAGCGCCTCACAACCCCTCCTGGCGTTCGCAAGCCTGAATAGCGGGGCGGTCTGTGTGAGCTGTCCCCCGGATGGGCGTGAATGGGTGGTGGCGGTCAATGTGGGAGCCGAGGAGACCCAGGCCGTGACCTTCACAGTCAAGGCGTTGACGCCAACCGGCGTGGGCGTGTTCACCGCGCCTGTGACGGCGACTCTCGCCTATCAGGGGCTGCCAAATGCACCTCAGCCTCCCGCGACGACCAGCTACGCCATCGACCGCAGTGTGGCGCAGGTGGGGTTCACCGTGTCCGGCACGACGATCTTTGCCAGGCCCGGCTTGGTCAAACTACCGATCTTCACCAATGTCGGCAGTGGCATCCTGACGTGCAAGCAGCAGGTGAGCATCAACCGTGGCGGTGGTTGGGAAGCACTGGGGGCCCTCGGCGCAGTGTCGAGCATTTCCGCGACGCTCCCCTCGGGCTACAACGCGCTGTGGCAGCTCCAGGTCGTCGCGCCCAACGGGCTGACCTCCACCATATCGGTGACGGTCCAGGCAGATGATACGGCGCCCGCGGCCCAGGTGCCGCCAAGGCCGATCCTGACACGAGCAGCGAGCATACTACGGGGTACCGCCACAGATAACTCAGGCCGGCTGCGCGCCGTCGAAGTCAGCGTGAACCGTGGTCCATTCAGACGGGCGATCCTCCTGGGCGACGGGTCAGTACAGCTATTCACGGCTCAAGGCGTTGCCCAGCAAACGGCTGCGATCGACTGGGCCTTCCCGGTTCAAGCTGGCGGCGCTGACGGCGAGGCCCTGGAGGTCGTGGTTCGCGCCATCGACGCCGCGGGCAATGTGGGTGCAAGCACGCCAGTAACCGTGACACTCGATACCGTCGGGCCCGCCATCATCATCACCGAGAGCCTGGAGTCGGCGGGAGGCACAGCCACGGATGGGTCCGGTGTCGCACAGGTGCAAATCAGCCTCGATGGCGGGCTTACGTACCAGGTTGCGGTGCTCGCCGGGGAGAACTGGTCGTTTGACTACGACACGTGGAGCGGCGGAGCGCCAGTAGGGTTCGTCACGGTTCGCGCCGTGGACGTCCACGGCAACGCGACCCAGGCCGTCGCTCCGGCCACACCGTCCGTCGTTCCGGCAGACAATCGCGTCTACCTGCCCCTGGTCACCCGTTAGGCCAACGCCGCCTCCTACACAGCAAAGCCCCCTTCTTCAAGTGAAGAGGGGGGCTTTGCCCTGATACCCGAATCCCTACCCCTGCGGGAAGATCGTCTTGAGATCCGCCGCCCACGTGCGCAGCGTCGCCAGCTCCTCAGCCGTGATCGGCTGGAACTCCACGGCGGCCTGACACAGCCAGCGGAAGAGCTCGATGTGCCCCGGGCTCACACCCGCGGTCACCGGCTGGGAGAGTGTGAACCGAGTCGCCAACCGGGCCTCTTCATAGGTCTCCACGGGCTTGTACCAGGTCTTGCTCCAGTCGTGTTCCTCGCCCTCGGCCCACGCGCGCTTGGCTAGCGTCTTGAGCGCGAAGATGCCCATCTCCTTCTCGACCGCGCGCGTCATCACCGCGGGGCCAAAGCCCTCCTTGAGCCAAGAGGACCAGTTGAAGGGGAAGAGAATCGTGTCGAAATCGAACTGCGCCATCAGTGCGAGCGCAGCCGCCTCGGAGTGCGCCGAGAAACCCAGAAAGCGCACCTTGCCCGCCTCACGCGCCTTGACGAAGGTCTCCAACGCGCCGCCCGGGCCCATAATCTTCGCCACGTCCTCGAGCGTCGTGACCGCGTGGAGCTGATAGGTGTCGAAGTGATCCGTACGCATCCGCTTGAGGGAGCGGTTCAGTTCCTCCTCGGCGCCCGCAGCGTCACGCTTCCCGGTCTTGCACGCAAGGAACACGCCACTCCGATACGGCTCCAGCGCCGGCCCCAGCATCTCCTCCGCGTTGCCATATGACGGCGCCACGTCGAAGTAGTTGATGCCCCATTGGTTCACCGCCTCGGCTACGAACGCCGCCGAATGCTCCGCGGTCTCGTTCATCACCAGGATCCCGCCAAAGCCCACGATACTCAACATCTCACCAGTCTTACCCAAGCTACGCTTGTCCATCCGTACCTCCTATATGGTCACCATAACTGAATCCCTATCCGCCTTCCGCGCACACCTCGCGAGCGAGCGCCACCCACCGCCCAAGCCGCCAGGGCTCGTCGTGCAGCGTGTGCACATCCTTCATCGCGAACTCCACCGTGCAGTCCCCGGCCGCCAGCAACGTGGTTCGGATATCCTCGCGGATCGCATCCTCGTCGAAGCGCCCGGTGCTGATCTGCGCCGGATTGGGCTTGCGGCAGTAGATAGCATCACTACCGAGTGCCTTGGCCATGAAGGCCTCGTCGCACCAAGGCGAGACCGAGACGCGGCGCAGGTTCGGGATGCGCTCAATCACGTGCCAGCGGTTGTTGACGGGCTCGCAGCACCCGTAATAGCTCAGGCCGAAACGGCTGATCACCGGGAGCTGGTACGGGAAGATGAATGTCTCGAACATCCGCGGCGAGATGCCCACCGTCTCCTGCGATTCGGACAACCCCCACAGGTCTCGAATACGCACGGGCTGATCGGACCTGAAGTCGGGATGTGGCAGTTCGTCCGTCCAGCCCTGGGAGCCCGATCCCACGTAGTCATTCTCGTTGTTGAGCGAGAGCAGATCCTCGGCCTCAAACCAGTCGAGCAACCTGAGAAAGTCATCCCGCAGGAAGGCCATCAGCCGATGCAGTCCCTTGGGATTGTCGTACATCGCCATCATCAGCCCTTCCAGGCCAATCAGGTTGATCGCTGACCAGGTGAGGCCCGCGGTCCACCAGTAGCCCGCCCTCAACCGCACCGGGAGAATGTCGCCGAAGTGCGCTTCGAGGAACGCTCCCCAGGCGGCTGTGCGCTCCCGGTCAACACTGAGTTCGCGAAAGCGGAGCTTCCCGAAATCGGCATCGAGGTCCTTGATCGGCGCATCCCAGGTGTAGCTACCAAGCTTGCCCTCGTTGGCGCCGCGCACAAGCTCGGGCGCGACACCGAACTCGCCGATGGAAACGGTCCACCCATACTGGATCCATGGTTCAACAACATAGTCGTCGCAAACACGCTCGTAGCGGAAGATCAGCTCGCGCAAGCTGCGCTCCATCTCACGAGCCCATGGCGCCTGACATCGCAGTGTCGTGAGCGGCACCAGCTCATCAAGCACACCGCCGGTCTCAGCAAGGATCATCGGGCGCTCGCCGTCAAGAGCTGCATGACACAGCCAAAGCCGACGCCGCTCCGCCATCACCGGGTCCTGCGCCATCTCGCGCTTGCGCACAAGAAGCCCACGCAGGATCTCCATGTCAGTTCCGACTACGGGCCATAGCTCAGTCAAGATAGCACTCCTCTAGTGGATCCAGCATTCTCTCCGCCCGCCGCTACCCCAGGATGTCAATCAGCGCCGAGATGCCGATGCCAAAGGCGCCGACGGTCAGTGCTCGCCAGATGTAGGCCGTCCGTTTGTCCATCGACTTGCGGCCGTCCGCGATGATCGTGTGCGCCACCTTGGCATCCTGCCCAGCTGTAAACGGGCTAGTATAGTACCCCTGATTTGTGCTCAGGAATCCCATCACTGCTGGGGCGGCTGTAAGCATTGCAGCCAGCCCGACCCAGAACATGCGCTCGCTGTAGGCGACATTGGTCATAGGCCCCCAGATCAGGAATGACAGGCTGACCAGGGCAAAGAGACCGACAGCGATGAGAAGCGAGAGACCCATGTAACGCAGGAAACGAAGAGCTAACTGTCCGACTTTCTGCATCGTATCCAACTCCTTTGAGGGCGCGACAGTGTCTGCGCCACGCCTATGTGATGAAGTCTACCCATGGTACGCCAAAAGGACGAATGGGCGAGAGTGCGAGTGAGCGCAAAGGCGAGAGAGCGACGACCACCGCGAGCGTCCAGTTATCTACCTTCGCCTTCCGGCACCCGCGATCCAAGACTGCCTCCCGCAGCCTGATCCTCTGCCTGGTAGATGTGAGCCGTCATCCGCGGCAGTTCGGCCATGTCAGAGGCCGGCTCGAAAGCAGAGATGAATGCGACGTTCTCCGCCACCTCCGCGGGCCAGCGCATCCCGACGTTCGCCACATGAACGCGGCTGTCGGAGAGAACGAAGGCCAGACAGGCCGCGTAAAGATCGTGTGCGTCATGCCACTCCGGAGCGATGGCGCTTGCCATGCGCTGGAAGATGCCTGAGGTCATTGGGCGCATCACGGAAACGCCGAGATCCGCATCGCGGGCCTGGTTGAGGACGTGGAGTGCCGCCGACTGGTAGATGATGTTGTAGCGTACCTGAATCACGTCAAAGGCACCGGAGGAGATCAGGGGCTGTGCCGTCCACGGCTCCTCAACGGTGAATCCGAGAAAGCGCACCTTCCCCGCTTGCCGCAGCGCCGAAAGCTCGTCGAGCAGCCCTTCCTCCAGAATATGCTGTACCTCCTCGACCGTGTACATGCCGCCGTGGAACTGAATCACGTCCACGGCGTCGGTCTGCAGCCGGCGCAGCGACGCCTCAACGCTCTCGCGCACATCGGCCTCACTCCCGCGGTAGCCGACCTTCGTCGCCAGCACGACATCGTCGCGGCGCTCGCGCAGCGCCTCACCAATGATGGACTCGCTGTTGCCGTCGCCATAGCTCGGGGCGGTGTCAATCATAGTGATCCCTGCATCCAGCGCCGCGTGGACCGTCTCGATCGCCTGAGCCCGGCCCTCCCGCGTAAAGGGGTCCCAGCCCCGCGCCAGGTTCACGCCGCCGAAAGGATACCCGCCCAACGCGAGCCGCGTGACGGTCAGACCTGTCCTACCGAAGCGTACCTTTGGAATCATCGTGGCCCCTATCACCAATCGTCAGTCACTTTCTGTTGAGCACCAGGCTATCATGCCCTGGAATCACCAGGTCCGCCGCGGCCTTGATGCGACGGATCGTCTCGGCGGCCTGGCCAAAATCGACGGAGTTGTGATAGCCCTCCTCAGCGGCAAAGTACTCGCGGTTCATCACTGCATCACCAGCGACGACGAGAGTGCCCCACGGCGTCTCCATCTTCAGCGCTGCCAGCGCCAACGTGTGTCCCGGCGCCGGGAAGAGCTCGACGCCAGTGGGCAGTGCATCCTCAGCAGGCGTGAACCGGTCACTGAGATGCCTGTACTCCGGCGCTCGCTCACGCCACTCGGCGATACCGGCCTCCGCCATCAGCCACGTCGCGTGTTCAAAGAGCCTGAGGCCAAAGAGGTGATCCCCGTGCCAATGCGTCGCATAGACGATATCGATCGCATCCGGACGCAGCCCGGCGCGGTCGAAGAGCAGCTTCTCCAGCACCTCGCGGCGCGGCGATGGATCGACCAGCAGCCGCTGCCCGCCTATCTCGAGCAGCGTACACGTCGCGCTGATATCCTCACGCATCCGTGCCGTCTCACCCCAGAACTTGTTCTGACTCAGGACCCCGATGTTGATAATTCGGAACACAATGACTCCTCCCATGCTCTCGACTCGTGCGTTCCTCTACTCTAGCCCCGACCCTCCAAGCGGCAAGTCGTCTCGGCCCCTTGACAACATGGCTGTGATAGAGTATTATGGAATCGATTCCATACGCCTATCGAGAGGATCGTTCGTGCCAACTATCCAGGATGTCGCCCGACACGCAGGCGTTGCCGCGGTCACGGTCTCGCGGGTAATCAACAACGCCGGCTATGTGGGCAAGGGAACCCGTGCCCGCGTCGAGGCGGCGATTGCGGAACTGGGTTACGTCCCCAATCGACTTGCCGGCGGCTTGCGCACGAAACGAACCCATACGTTGGCCCTGGTTCTGACCGATATCACCAATCCCCGACGAGTCCGAAATCAAACAGGACCAGTACGTACGGGTACTCCTGCAGAAGCAGGTGGATGGCGTCCTACTGGTGCCGGCGCGCAGCACCGCGACGTCAGTGGATTTTGTGCAGACGCACGGTGTGCCGGTCGTGGTTCTCGACCGGCAGGTACCCAATGCCGTCGACGTTGTTCGGTGTGATTCCGAAGGCGGGGCGTACGCGCTGATCAGGCACCTCATGGACCTGGGGCATCGCCGGATCGCTGTGTTGAGCGGGTCAAGGAGCGTCTCTACTGCTCGCGATCGTGTGATGGGCTATCGACGCGCACTTACCGACGCGGGCATTGCTCCAGACGAGACGCTC
>JALOOJ010000061.1 GCA_025454475.1 Anaerolineae bacterium | reverse complement strand
AAGATGCGTGCCGGTCAGTAGCGATCGGCCCTGGTTGAGCGTGAGCTCCAGGACGAAGGGCAGGTTGAGGTAGGTGCCGTTCGGGTTGAACGCCTCGCGGCCGGGGATCGTGTTCTCGTAGCAGCACGAGCAGATGTAGTCGCGGGCGTCGCCCAGCGACCGCCCGTGGCGCAGGAACGCGGGGATCAGCACCTCGTCGTTGACAATCGGGAAGCCCAGGCCGCCGGTCACGTAGGCCGCGGCAGCCTGCCAGTAGCGCGCGATGCAGGCGCAGCGAGATGTACGGCGTGGGCATCGCGATCCTGAGGGATGCCTCCATGATGAGCTCGGTCAGGTCGTTGGACGCATCCAGCCCCGTGGGCGTGACGCCGCCGAGGCTTCCCTGGCTGCCGGGCGTGTAGACCTGGTGCGGCGTGTAGTAGTCGACGTGGCGGAAACCCAGCAGGAAGCGCTCCATCCACTCCAACGCCTCGGCTCGTGTGAGGCGCCCGGCCTCAAGGTCCGCACGGTAATAGGGATAGAGATACTGGTCGAGGCGCCCCAGGCCCAGGCCACCGCCGGGCATGCAGCCGCCCATTTCCATCGTGACCAGGACATAGACGAGCCAGTAGGCCTGCAACGCGTCAGCGAAGGTGTGGGCGGGCTCGGCAGGCACGCGCCCGATGCGCTCGGCGGCCTCGCGAAGCTCGGCGGCCCACGCCACGTCGTCGGTCACCGCCGCCATACGGAGCGCGGCGTCGCGATAGCGCCCGGCGTATGTGAGAATGGCATCACATGACAGGAGCGCCGCGTCGTACCACTGGAGTCGGTCGAGATCGGGCGCGCCTGCGGCCTCCAGGTTGCACCTCGCCTCTACGACGCGGGCGCGAAGGCCCTCGACGCCCTGGCCCAGCACGAACTCGAGCCCCGGCGTGATATGGCCCTCGAAGCACGGGCCATAGAAGACGCTTGCGCGCCAGAGCGACTCCGTAGCCTCGTCGGGCGCGTGCGACGGGATACGTCCGTAGCGGTCCGCGCGCAACGCGGGATACATCAAGTTGAAGAAGAAGGGGTCCTCGCCGCCCAATAGCCCGGTGTCAGGCTCGGGCGTGATGGGGCAATGGGTCACGACGTGCTCGAGCGCCCGCGCGCGCGCCAGTGCGGGGTGGGCCGGCTCGTGGTCGAGGAAGACCTGCGTCGTCGCTGCGGCTAGGTCGGCGTACTCCGGCGGCTCAGTGCGCTGTTCGTAGCCCATCGCGAAGCGGCGCTCACGGAGCCGCGCCGACCGAGGGGTGCTGCACCGAGGGCCGGAGCCGGAAGGTTGGGTGTAGACATAATCAATGCTCATGGGTATTCCCTCTCATGTGGGGCGGCTCGCGCCGGTCAGAACCGGGGAGCCGCCCAGCGTCGGGCAAGCCACGTCGGATGGCGCTGTGTCGTGGGCAATCGGGACGTTCCGGAGTAGCGCAATCGGCCTCGATTGCGGCAGGGGGACGGCGCTTGGCGATGGGTCGAGCGCTTCACACCGAGCAATGCCCGGTCGTGGGCGAACAAGACAGTTCGCCCCACTGCGGAGCGGAAGGTGCCTGCCGCCATCTAGGACGATTGCCCTACAGGGAGACGGCGAAGCCGGTACCATGGACGGCGCGGTCGAAGGCCGCGAGATCGAGCGCGAGGCCGAAGCCCGGCAGGGGCGGCACGTTCACGGCGCCGTCGGTGATCGTGTAGGCGGATGCGTCAAGTCCGTCAACGGTGGCGGCATCCCATTCGACACGCTCGAAGGCCGCGATGACCGGGGCCAGGTGGCACGATGCATAGTTGCCATAGGCCTCGCCATAGTTGTGAGGCGCCGATCGCCGGCCCCACGCGTCGAGGATCGGCCCAAGCTCGAGCCAGTGGCTGAAGCCAGGATGTCGCACATCGTACTGCACGACGTCGATGAGGCCCTGGCGCGCCCAGTCGAGGAGGCGCGGTGAGGCATCTCCCTCGCCATCGGCGATGAGCGTGGGGATGCTCTCAGCAGCGAGCCAGTTCTTGAGGATTGTGTAGAGCGTGCCGTCCTCGTGGAAAGGCTCCTCCATCCAGTAGACACCCACGTCGGCGGTCTCGGCGAGCACCCGCCGGGTCAGGTTGAGGTTGTAGCCATTGTTGGCGTCGATCATGAGCGGGGCCTCTGTTCCCGCGCTCCTGCGAACGGCGCGGATGACGGCGATGTCGCGCCGTATACCATCCTCCACGGGCATGTGCATCGCGCCGCGCCCGACTTTGATCTTGAAGGCGGTGTGGCCGCGGGCAAGCCCCTCGGCGGCCTCGCCGGCGATGAACTCGGCGGCTTCGATCTCATCTGCGATGTGCAGGTCGTCGATATAGAGCGATGTATCGTAGCACGGTACGCGAAGTGGCTTGGCGATGTCCGTGGCGCCGAGGCACGCGTAGACGGGCTTTCCGACGAGTTTCGCGGCAAGGTCCAGGAGCGGGTACTCGATCGCACGGAAGGGCTCGGCGATGCCCGCTGCGAGGTTCTCCGGATGCACCAAGGTATCGGGGAGCGCACTGCCCAGCATGGCTTCGGCGCGCTGCTGGTTGATACGCGACCAGCCGAAGCCGGTCGCGCCGTCGGCGGTGGTGATGCGGGCGATGGGGGTGGTGACACGCAGGCCGTGCTCGCCGAGGCGGGCATTTGACCCGGCCTTGCGGGGGCGCCGGCCTTCGAGCGAGCCCCATTCGATGCGGACGATACGCGTGTGCTCCACGTAGGGACCTCCTGTGTCTGCGGCGATGTGGGCGATTCAGGATGGCGATAGTGTACCATATTCCGGAACGGCCGGCAGAAGACGGCCCAGTTTCCCTATTGACATCCCTCTCACCCTGTGATATTATGTTCACGGCTAACTATTAGCTAGCTAATTATTATACCAAAGGAGTGCGGATGGTACCGATCGCCGAGGCGGAGGCGCTGGACCGGTTGCTGGGGCAGATCTGCCGGCTGCACCACGCCCGGGCGCACACGCTGTTGGAGGCGCTGGGGTTGTACCGCGGGCAACCGCCGCTGCTGTGGACGCTGGCGGCGGAGCCCGGTCTGGCCCATTCCGAGCTGGCAGCGCGCCTCCATGTGACGCCGGCGACGGTCAGCAAGATGGTGAGCCGGATGGAGAAGGTGGGGATTCTCGAGACACGGGCCGATGCTGAGGACCAACGCATCTCGCGGGTGTACCTGACGCCGGCCGGCATGGCGCTTCACGCGCGGGCGGGGGGCGTTGCCCAGCAGTTGGGCGCCGAAGCATTTGAGGGTTTCGGTGCGGACGATCTGGGGCATTTAGAGGGTTTCCTGCGTCAGATCCTCGGCAACCTCATCGCCGTGCAGGGCGACCTGGCGTGCAGCGGGCGCGACCAGGCTGCGAAGCCTGATGCCTGACGCAACCACGTCGCAGATGGCGTTACTGAACAGGCCGGCCGGGCCCCGCACTGACAGGGGCCGGGCCAGCAGATCTTGGATGAGGAAAGGATCACAGCGCTTATGAAGTCTACGTGGAGGCTGATGCAGTATCTGAAGCCCTATTGGTTCTGGGCGCTCCTGGCACCCTTGCTGATGATGGTGGAGGTCTGGATGGACCTGATGCAGCCCCGGCTGATCCAGACGATCATCGACGAGGGCATTGCGACAGGCAGCATGCAGGTTGTGCTGAACACGGGGCTACGGATGATCGGGGTTGCATTCATCGGCGCGCTCGGAGGGATGAGCTGCGGCGTCTTCGCCGTGCTGGCATCAGAGAGCTATGGCGCTGATATGCGGTCCGCGCTGTTTCGCAAGGTACACAGTCTCTCCTTCTCCAATATGGATGAGCTCGAGACCGGGAGTCTGGTCACGCGGCTGACCAATGACGTGACGCAGATGCAGAATATGATCGGGATGATGCTGCGGATGCTGGTGCGCGGTCCGATGACGCTGATCGGCAGCCTGGTGATGGCGATCGCGACCGCCCCGCGGCTCTCCCTGCTCTTCGTCGTGCTGATGCCAATGGTCCTGGCGATCATCACGGTGCTTATCACAAAGGCCTTCCCGCTGTTCAAGCAGGTTCAGGGCAAGGTCGACCGGCTGAACACGGTGATGCAGGAAAGCCTGATGGGGGTACGGGTAGTCAAGGCATTCGTGCGGGGCGACCACGAGGAGGCACGGTTCGGCGCGGCCAACGAGGATCTGCGGGCGCTGGCGGTTAAGGCGATTCGCACGGTATCGGTCGGATGGCCGCTGATGATGATCACGATCAACCTGGGCGTCTCCGCCGTCATCTGGTTCGGCGGCAGGAGCGTGATCGCCGGGTCGATGCAGATCGGCCAAATCGTGGCCTTTGTCAACTATCTGCTGAACTCGCTGTTCTCGCTGATGATGGTGAGCATGCTTGTGATGAGCTTCTCGCAGGCTGAGGCCTCCGCCCAGCGCATCAATGAGGTGTTCGATGCGGTGCCCGACGTTCAGAACCGTCCCGACGCGCTGCGCACCTTTGGGCCGAGCCACGTGACCCTATCCGGTAACGGGGCAGGCAGGGCAGAGGGCGAGGTCGTCTTCGAGAACGTGACATTCGCGTATGATGGCAAGGAGCACGAGCCGGTGCTCAGAGATGTGAGCTTCACCGCGCGACCCGGGGAGACAGTGGCGATATTGGGTGCTACGGGCGCGGGTAAGTCGACGCTGGTACACCTGATCCCGCGGTTCTATGACGTCGATTCGGGGCGAGTGACGGTCGATGGCGTCGACGTGCGTGCGATGGACACCGATGTGCTGCGACGCAATGTGGCGGTCGCACTTCAGGATCCGGTGCTGTTCAGCGGCACGATTCGAGACAACATCCGCTATGGACGGCCCGAGGCCGGCGACGAGGAGGTCGAGGCTGCGGCGAAGATGGCCCAGGCGCACGAGTTCATAACGTCGTTCCCCGATGGCTACGACACGGAACTCGGCCAACGCGGCGTAAACCTGTCGGGTGGTCAGAAGCAGCGAGTAGCGATTGCACGGGCGCTGTTGGTCGATCCTGCGGTGCTGATCCTCGATGACAGCACGAGCTCGGTGGACGTGGAGACCGAGGCAGTCATTCAGGAGGAGCTGGAGCGCTTCATCAAGGAGAAGGGCGAGCACCCTCGGACGACGTTCGTGATCGCCCAGCGGATCAGCACCGTGCTGAACGCCGACAAGATCCTGGTGCTGGACGACGGCGCTATTGCTGCAGAGGGGACGCATACGGAGCTAATGGCATCCAGTCCTATCTACCGCGAGATCTACGACTCGCAACTGGGTGGGGGGGTGTTGAGCAATGGCTAACAATGGACAGGGCGGCGCCCGGAAGGGTGGCCCGACCGCAGGAGCTGGTGGAGCATCCGGCGGGTCTCGGCCCGCGGCAGGTCCGGGGGGACCGGGCCGCGGCCCAGGTGGCCCGGGCGGAGGACCCGGGGGTCGTTTTGGGCCGATCGAGAAGCCCAAGAACGCCAAGCGCACGCTCCTGCGGCTCTCGGGATATGTTTGGCGACAGCGCAAGCTGCTCTCCTTTGTCCTGATCCTGATCGCGATTAGCACCGGGCTGGGTGTGTTGGGGCCCTGGCTGCAGGGCCTGGCCATCGACACCTATATGGCCAACAAGGATATCCCCGGACTCGGCCGGCTGGCGCTGACCATGATCGCGGTCTCGGCCGTGGCGGCGTCCTCCGCGTGGTTTGAGCAGTACATCATGGCCGCGGCGGCGCAAGCTGCGGTGCGCGATCTGCGGAAGGACCTTTTCGCCAAGCTGCAGACGCTGTCGCTGCGTTTCTTCGACCGTTACACGCACGGCGAGCTGATGAGCCGCCTGACGAACGATGTCGACAACGTCAGCCGGATCCTCGGTGAGACTGTGATTCAGTTGATGAACAGCCTCTTGAGCGTTCTACTGATCTCGGTGATGATGTTCAACATCAACTGGCGTCTGGCGCTGGTCACGATGGTCATCATCCCCCTGATGGCGGTGATCACCCAGGCGCTCGGCAAGCGCACCCGTGCCGGTTTCAAGGAGCGCCAGCAGCATCTCGGCGAGCTAAATGGCATCATTGAGGAGACCGTGACCGGCGCCAAGGTGGTGAAGGCTTACGTGCGCGAGAGCGCCGTCGTCGAGGAGTTCGGGACAACGAACAGCCTCGTGAAGAAATCGTCGATCAAGGCGCAGATCTGGGGCGGATTCATGGGCCCCTTGATGAACTTCATCCACAACTCGGGCTTCGCCATGGTGGCGGGTGCGGGCGGCCTGTTGGCGGTGCGGGGTCTGGCCTCGGTGGGTACCATCGCCAGCTTTGTGGGCTATGCGCGGCGCTTCTCGCGTCCGCTCAATCAGATCGCGATGCTCTACAATCAGGTCCAGTCGGCGCTGGCCGGCGCCGAGCGGGTCTTCGAGGTCCTGGATGAGGTGCCGGAAGTGCAGGACGTGCCCAATGCTATCTCCCTCACTGCCGTGCAGGGCGATGTGCGCTTTCAGGACGTTGATTTCAGCTACGATCACGAGGTGCCCGTGCTCAAGGACGTGAGCATGTGGGCCCGTCGGGGCCAGGTCGTGGCGTTGGTGGGGCCGACGGGCGCGGGTAAGACGACGATCGTCAACCTGCTCACCCGGTTCTACGACATCGACGATGGCGCGATCACGGTGGATGGGCACGACATCCGCCAGCTCAAGCTGGACGATCTTCGGCGGCAGTTGGGCATTGTGCTGCAGGATACGTTCCTCTTCGGGACAACCGTGATGGAGAACATTCGTTACGGCAAGCTCGATGCGAACGACGATGAGGTTATCGCGGCAGCCGAGATGGCCAACGCCGATCCCTTCATCCGGCGCCTGCCCGAGGGCTACCAGACGATCCTTTCCGAGAACGGCAGCAACCTGAGTCAGGGGCAGCGGCAGTTGCTCGCCATCTCTCGCGCGATCCTGGCCGATCCGGGCATCCTGATCCTCGACGAGGCCACAAGCAGCGTCGACACGCGCACGGAGCGCCACATCCAGGAAGCGCTGCTGCGGCTCATGGAAGGCCGGACAAGCTTCGTCATCGCGCACCGGCTCAGCACGATCCGCAAGGCCGACGCGATCCTGGTGATCAACCACGGCGAGATCATCGAGCGCGGCACGCACGAGGCGCTCCTCGCGCAGCAGGGGTTTTACAACCACATGTACGTCAGCCAGTTCAAGGGCCAGCAGGCGCCCGAGCTGGCGGCCGTCGCCGCCGAATGAACCCGACTCCCTCCCCCTGACCGTCTTCGGTCGGGGGGAGGGTCAGGGAGGGGGGCTTGCGTCGTGGATGGCCCGCGGTAGCATGGGGCAATGGTTACGCCACGAAGTCGCCCGTTGGACGTTGAGGCTGTGGCCGCCGTTTTGGCGCGCTATCCCGGTGTGTTAGCCGCGTACCTGTTTGGGTCACAGGCCGCGGGTCATACGCACCGAGAGAGCGATATCGATATCGCCGTGGTGCCCCGCGACGTGCGCATCAGGGAGCGCAGGCTTGACCTGCTCGCTGATCTGGCCCGCGAGGGCTTCTCGGATATCGATCTCGTCTTCCTTGACTCCGACGACGTCGTGCTCAAGCACGAGGCGATTCGACTCAACCGGGTGATCTACCAGGCCCCTGATTTCGACGCTGGCGCGTACTATTCGCTGATCACGCGAATGTACCTCGACTTCCTTCCTTATCTCGAGGTCCAGCGCGCAGCTTACAAACGGAGAATCCTCGATGGTGAGAGCGGAAGTCATCCGTAAGCGGCTGAACAAGCTCGACGAGTACCTGCAGGTGCTCCGCGTACAACAGCGCTACACCTATGATGAGCTGGCTAGCGACCCTGAGCGCTACGGGAGCGTGGAACGCTTCCTTCAGTTGGCCGTGGAGGTGCTGAGCGATCTCGGTAGCCATGTAGTTGCCGATGAGGGCCTCGGCGTCGTCGACTGGCACAGTGACATCGCCTCGGTGATGTGCGACCACGGCTACATCGACGCCGACCTTCGCGATCGGTGGGTTCGGATGATCGGGTTCCGCAACGTACTGGTGCACGTGTATATGGACATCGACCTGCGCATCGTGTATGACGTGTTGCAGCACGGCCTGGCGGACATCGAGGCTTTGCGCCAGGTGTTCGCGGAAATGCTGTAACCAGCGCGATGGGCCTAGTACACGCTGTCGGCGTATCTAGGTAGCGTACGGGCAATGAACCCGATGCGGAAGCTCCTCACCTACCTGCGCCCTTACCGGCATTGGGCGTTCCTCGCGCCCATGCTGATGCTCGTTGAGACGGCAGCCGATCTCCTCCAGCCCCGGATGGTCCAGCGCATCGTCGATGTGGGCATCGCGCAGCAGGACATGTCGGTCGTGCTGGAGACGGGGCTATGGATGGTGGGCATCTCCATCCTCGGCGCGATCGGCGGGATCGGTTGCTCGGCGACGTCGGTGCTGGCCTCACAGGGCTTCGGCGCGGACCTCCGCGATGGGTTATTCGCCAAGGTGCAGTCGCTCTCGTTCGGCAACATCGACCGATTTGAGACCGGCCAGCTCATCACACGACTGACCAACGACGTGACGCAGGTGGAGGAGCTGGTGGGGCTGATGCTGCGGCTGATGTTGCGCGCGCCGCTGCTGGTGGTGGGCAGCTTCGTGATGGCCGTGGTCTCGAGCCCGCAGCTCTCGCCGCTGTTCGCCGTGTTGGTGCCCCTCATCGTTGTGATTCTCTCCTGGGTGATCAACAAGGCGTACCCCCTCTACGGCGACGTACAGGAACGCATTGACGGACTCAACACAGTCATGCAGGAGAATCTGGCGGGCGTGCGCGTGGTGAAGGCGTTCGTGCGTGGCGACCACGAGATAACGCGCTTTCGTCGTGTGAACCGAGCGTTGATGATGATCACGGTGCGTGTCGCTCGGACGGTCGCCGCAGCGGGGCCGTTGATGACGGTGACGCTGTACGCGGGCGTCGTCGCCGGGATCTGGATGGGCGGCGTGCGGGTCGTGGACGGCAGGATGCAGGTGGGGCAGGTGATCGCCTTTGTGAGCTACCTGACCCGAACGCTCTGGTCGCTGTCGTTCGTGAGCACACTGTCGACGCGGATTGCACGTGCCCAGGCCTCGGCTGAGCGCATTGCCGAGGTGCTCGACAGTGTCCCGGAAGTGCAGTCGCCAACGATTCCGCAGGCGCCCGACGTGTCTGAAGGACGCGTGGCCTTCGAAGGCGTGACCTTTCGCTACGGCGACGACAGCGATCCGGTGCTGTCCGATGTGAGCTTCGTCGCGGAGCCGGGACAGACCGTCGCGCTGTTGGGCGCGACAGGGGCGGGCAAGTCGACATTGGTGCACCTGATCCCGCGCTTCTATGATGTAACGGATGGGGCCGTGACGCTGGACGGGGTCAACGTGCGCGATTTCGACGAGGCATGGCTGCGTCGCTCGGTCAGCATCGCGCTGCAGGAGTCGGTGCTCTTCTCGGGCTCGATCCGTGACAACATTCGCTACGGTCGGCCCGAGGCGACGGACGAGGAGGTTGTGGCTGCCGCCAGGGCTGCCCAAGCCCACGCATTCATCGTTGGGTTCCCTGAAGGCTACGACACCGTGATCGGGCAGCGCGGTGTGAACCTATCGGGCGGACAGAAGCAGCGCATCGCGATCGCGCGGGCTCTGCTCGTGAAGCCGGCGGTGCTCATCCTCGATGACAGCACGAGCTCGGTGGATGTCGAGACCGAGTCCGAGATCCAGGCGGCTCTGGATGCACTGATGGAAGCCATCTGCGGGATGCGCGGAGACCCTGTCCCGGATGAAATCTGCCTGAGGACGACATTCGTGATTGCCCAGCGGATCAGCACCGTCCTCAACGCGGACCGGATCCTCGTGCTGGACGGTGGTCGGATCGCGGCCGAGGGAACGCACTCGGAGCTGATGGCGGGAAGCCAGATCTACCGTGAGATCTACGCATCGCAGTTGGGCGACGGGGGCGGCAATGGCAACGCGTAGCCCCGGGCGGCCTCAGCGGGGACCGGGCATTGTTGGTGGGCCAGGCGCGCATCTGCGCGGACCCAAAGAACAGCCGCGAGACCCGCGGGGGACGGTCGCTCGGTTGTGGAGCTATCTGGCCGCCCAGAAGGCTGCTGTGGCCATTGGCGTGCTGCTCGTGGTCCTCACCTCGGTGCTCGGGACATTGGGACCCTACCTGATGGGCCGCGCGATCGATGCCGTGATGGTGGATCGCGACCTGCGCCGGCTGGGCACGACCGCGATGCTGATGCTTGCGGTCTATGGCGCCGAGGCGCTGGTGGGGTGGCTCGAGGCCTATGTGATGGCGGGAGCTTCGCAGCGCGCGGTGATGGCGCTTCGCGACGACCTGTTCGCGAAACTGCAGACGTTGAGCCTGCGCTTCTTCGACGAGCGTCCCCACGGCGAGCTGATGAGCCGCCTGGCCAACGACGTCGAGAACGTCAGCAATGTCCTGCAGTCAGGGGTGACCAGTCTGATTGCCGGCGTGCTTAGCCTCGCGGGCGTGGCGGGCATCATGCTTGCACTCAACTGGCGACTGGCGATCGTGACGCTGATCACCGTGCCCTTGATGGTCGTCCTGAGCCGGTGGATCGCCAAGCGGACGCGGGCAGGGTTTCGGCAGCAGCAAGCGTTCCTGGGCAACCTGAACGGCATCATTGAGGAGACGATCACGGGACAGCGGGTGGTGAAGGCGTATGGGCGCGAGCGGGCCGCGATCGATGCGTTCCGCGTCACGAACCGAGACCTGCGGGGCGCCGCCACGCGGGCGCAGATCTTCGCCGGGGCGTTGCCGCCACTGACCAACCTGGTCAACAACACGGGCCTCACGATCGTGGCGGCCGCCGGGGGCTGGATGGCCGTGCGCGGCGTCGCGACGGTCGGCGACATTGCCAGCTTCGTGCAGTATGCCCGCAGGTTCGGATGGCCGCTGAACTCGATTGCCAGCCTGTATAACTCGATCCAGTCGGCCATCGCCGGCGCGGAGCGGGTGTTCCAGATCCTCGATGAGGTCCCCGAGCTGATCGATACGCCGGCCTCGAAGGCGCTGGATGTGGTGGCAGGCGACGTCGTTTTCGATGATGTATGCTTCGGATATTCGAAGGATGTGCCAGTGCTGAAGCACGTCAGCTTACACGCCCGGCCCGGCGAGACCTTCGCGCTGGTAGGTCCGACCGGCGCGGGAAAGACGACGATTGTCAACCTTCTCACCCGCTTCTACGACATCGGCGCGGGTCGCATCCTGATCGACGGCGTGGACATCCGTGACATCAGGTTGGACGACCTGCGCCGCAAGCTCGGCATCGTGCTTCAGGACACGTATCTGTTCTCGGATACCGTGATGGAGAACGTCCGCTACGGACGGCTCGAGGCCAGCGATGTGGATGTCGTGGCGGCGGCGCGTATTGCCAATGCCGACTCGTTCATCCGGCGGCTGCCGCACGGGTATTCGACGGTGCTTTCGGAGCGTGGGAGCAACCTGAGTCAGGGGCAGCGGCAGTTATTGGCGATCGCGCGGGCGGTGCTGGCCGATCCGGCGATCTTGGTGCTCGACGAGGCGACGAGCAGCATCGACACGCGCACCGAGCGCACGATCCAGGAGGCGATGCTCCGGCTGATGGAAGGGCGGACGAGCTTTGTAATCGCGCACCGCCTGAGCACGATCCGCGAGGCCGATCGAATCCTGGTGATCAACGACGGTGAGATCATCGAGCACGGGACGCATGAGGCGCTGCTGGCACAGCGGGGGTTCTACCACCGGCTCTACGTGAGCCAGTTCAAGGGCCAGGCCGTTCCGATGTAGGCAGGTCTGCTCGGGGATGTGGGGCGAACTGTCTTGCCTGCACCCGGAACGGGCGTTCGCCTGCGGCCAGTCGCGGCCCGGAGTGGCAGGTATGATGCGGCGTCAGGCGCCTCTGTCCCCCGCCCTCCCTTTCATCAGAACCGGCGGGAGCCGGTTTCTAGGGGGCATCGCCGTTCGGCAGGGCCGCCCGACACGGCCGGAGGGCGACGTGCCGGCGTTAGGATCAGGCCGCTGAGACGCGGATGGCCGCTCAGACGCGGATGGCCGTGTGCCGCGCCGACCGCGTTACGGGATGCCGTGCTCCTCCTGGATGTGTTTCAGCAGCAGTGGGAGCTCTTCCTCGATTGCCGAGAACATGTCGTGCGCCTCCTGCAGGCGTGCGCGGAGTGGGGGGTCTGCGTCTTGGAGCAGATCCAGCCCCCGTTCTGCAATGTGGTGCAGTGAGCCGTAGAGCCTGAGGCGCATACGCATGAAGGTGACCCATCCGCCTGGCTTGAAGCGATAGCAGATCTGGCGCGGCAGCGGCGTGGCAACGCGCTCGATGAGGTCCATCTCATCAAGAAGCCGAGCATTGGTGCTTACTGAGCTCTTGCTGGCCTGGAGCTCCTCACACAGGTCGATCATCGACGCCTCCGGCGGATCGCAGATCAGGAGTACGCCCAGGATGCGGCCTGCCGTGCGCGGCATCCCCATCTGCTCGAAGTAGAGGCTGATGTCCTCGATGAAGTGCCGTTTCTCGTAGAAGCGCTCGGGCATGGGCTTCTCCTCGGTCAGCGTTGCGTGGCTAGCGCCGGGCAGGCGCAGCCTTGTGGCGCAGTGTATACCTCTGGGCTGCGTTGGCAACCAGTTTGCTGATCTCGACGATCGACAGGAGGCCTACTGCGACGCCGAAGACCACCGCCCACTGGTTCAGTGCGAGGGGCACGATGTCCAGGAGACGGCGCAGCCCGGGTACGGCGAAGGCCGCCAGCGCGACCGCCAGACCGGCGACAACAGCCCAGATCAGCGGCTTGTTCTCCCTGAGCGGCGCGCTCCTGAACATTGACCGCCGCAGAGAGCGGTAGGCGAAGATATAGATCATCGAGTTGATCGCGAAGCTGGCAAAGGTGAAGCTTCGCCCATCGATAGCGCTGTGGTGGGCAAAGTAGTAGTGGCTGAAGAGCAGCAAGCCGACTGTCGCGGACGCGGCGCTGATGATGCCGATGAGCGACAGGCTCAGCCCATTGAGGATGGGTTCGTTCAAGCGTCGGGGCGGCTCTTCCATAATGCCGTTTTCCTTGGGTTCGAATCCCAGCACAATGTCCGATGGGCCGTCGCAGATCAGGTGGATCCACAGGATCTGCGCCACCAGGAGGGGGGCGGGCCACCCCATGAGCATTGCCCCGAAGACCAGGAGCACCTCGGCGAACGAGTTGGAGAGCGTGTAGCCCACCACCTTGCGGATGTTCTCGAAGATGATGCGTCCCTCCTCGACTGCGGCAACCACAGTGCGGAAGTTGCTGTCGAGCAGAATCAGGTCGGCGGTCTCCTTGGCCACATCGGTGGCTGTGCCCACGACGACGCCGATGTTGGCGCGCTTCAGTGCGGGGGCATCATTGACGCCGTCGCCGATCATCGCGGTCACCTCGCCGCGGTCCTGGAGCGCCCGCACGATCCTGAGCTTGTCACGGGGCCTGATCCGGGCAAAGACCAGGATATCCTCGACCCGCTCGGCCAGCGCCGCGTCGCTGAGGGTAGCCAGTTCGTCGCCATCGATGATCCGACCGTGGGGCACCGCGCCCTCGCCGTCCGTCAAGCCCACCATCGTCGCGATGCGCGCGGCGGTGATACGGTAGTCGCCTGTGATCATCTTTACCTTGATCCCCGCGCGGCGCGCCACGGCGATCGCCTCGGCCACGCCCTCGCGGAGCGGATCCTCCATCGCGACGAGCCCCAGCCAGGTGTAGCCGGTATGGTCTTCAAGCGACCGCGTCCCTGAACGGTAGGCCAGGCCAAGGAGGCGCAGGCCCTCACCGGCCCACGCCTCGATGGTCTCGAGGGCCGCGGCGCGCTCCGTGCCTGTCGCCGTGGTCATGGCTAGCACGACCTCGGGCGCCCCCTTGAGATAGGCGGTCTCATCCTGATCGGTGCGAACGAGGGTGGCCATGTACTTGGTTGCGCTGCTGAACAGTTCCTCGGAGAGGCGCACCGACGCGTCGGCGACGGGTTGGGGGTCGCCGTTCAGCACCTCGCGCGCGTACTCCCAGAGCGCCGCGTCGACAGGCCCTTCCAGGTCGTTGCAGTGCACCAGCACCTGCAGCGCCCGATCGGCGTCGGCGACCTGGAGCTGCGTGACGCGCATGCGGCCCTCGGTGAGGGTGCCGGTCTTGTCCGTGCAGATGGTCGTCACCGAGCCCAGCGTCTCAACGGCCTGGAGGCGTTTGACCAGGCCGTTGCGCTTGAGGATCTTGCGCATCCCCAGGACGAGGATGATGGTCACGGCGATCAGCAGCCCTTCGGGCACCGCCGCGATCGCCAGGATGATGGCGACGCGCAGCATCTCCAGCAGTGGCCTGCCGGTCATAACCCCGACGACGAAGATGGTCGCCGTGATGGCGAGCACCAGCCGGGTGAGCGTCCGGCTGAACGCTTGCAGACGGATCTGCAGGGGAGTCTCATCCTCGATTTCGTCTCGGAGGCTGGTGGCGATGCGGCCCAGCTCGGTCTGAGAACCCGTGTGGGTCACGCGCAGCAGCCCGCGGCCAGTCAGCACGGTCGTGCCCATGTACCCCGGACACGCACCGTGGGCGCCGTTGCCGTTGGAGGGATCCTTGACCACCGGCTCGCTCTCGCCGGTGAGGATCGCCTCGTCGATGGCGAGTTTGGTGGCCTCAATGACCGTCCCGTCGCCGGGTACATGCTCGCCGGTGGCGAGTACCACCAGATCGCCCGGCACGAGGTCGCGCACCTCGACCTCTGCCCGCACGCCATCACGGATGACGGTCGTCGTGGGCTTGAGAAGCCCGCGCAAAGCATTGTAGGTCTTCTGCGCGCGGTTCTCCTGGACAAACCCGAGGACGGCGTCGACCAGGACGACAGCGATGATGATCGCGAAGTCCGAGTACTCGCCCACCGCGAGCGAGATCCCTGCAGCAGCGAGGATAATGTAGACAAGCGGATTCTTGAACTGGGCGAAGAAGATGACCCAGGCCGGGGTGGGCTTGCTGGTAGGCAGCTCATTGTAGCCATCGATGGCGCGGCGCTCGCGCACCTGGGCGCCGGTGAGGCCTACGGGGTGAGATTCGGCGCCGCTTTGCTTACTCTGGGCAGTGATTGCCACATCCGCCTCGTGTGTCCTATAGGCATGTACGATACGTCCATCGTACAACGTTCGGAACGTTCTGTCAATACCGAACGAAAGCGGAGAACAGATGTCCGCATCGTGGGGCAGGCTCTCTCCGCACAGGGCGAACCTGAAGTTCGCCCCTCTGGCGGCGTACGCAGGAGTGAGCACGCGTTCCCGATGGGCGAAGCTCAACTTCGACCTACGGAGCCCTGGCGGAGTTGACGGCCCCGGGTGCTCCGGTAGAATAACCTCTATTCCCCATTACACGGAGGCACATCATGGCAGCAAGCTGCGCACTGCGCAGGGGGGGAGGATGTTGACGGTACGAGGGCAGTACAGGTATGGGGTCGTAGACCTACTCGAGGAGGTGCCGCTGGAAGGCGAGCATCAGGTGCTGGTGACGTTTCTCGACGCGCCCAATCTCGTCGTTGTGCCGCAGAACGTGCATACTGTGGCGGCACGTGCCGCGTCGCTGGCGGCCTGCGCGATCAGCCAGCGGGAGTACGAGGTGCTGAGGATGCTGTACTCGGGCGCCACGAACCGCGAGATCGCGACTGAGTTGGGAATCCGGCCGGGGACGGTGCGCAACCACACATCGTCGATCTACGAGAAGCTGGGCGTGCGGAACCGGCTGGAGGCTGTGGCGCGCGCGACGGAGCTTGGGGTGCTGGGGAAGGAGTCCTGACGCGCGGTCCGCAAGTGAATCCTCCGGAGATGCGTCGGCGGAAGCGCCTTGGGCCGGTCCACAGTCCCCAGGCGCGATCTGTATGACGGGGGGCATGCCGTTGAGAGCAATCGTGTTGTATGGGTTCCCGTTCATTGCCGATATCGTAGTGGGCCTGACACTCTTCGTGGGTCGGCACTCGCTTGCCAGCCGGGGCTACGATGAGGCCACCGTAGGATCGGTGGTGCTTGTGTATGGGGCCGGCTATATTGTCGCGAGCTTACTGATGTCGCGGGTCATCCGGCCCGCCCTGGCCAAGGCCCAGCAACTGGTCGCCCTCGGGGCGGTCGTGGCCATCTGTCTCACCCTCGCCAACGTCGAGCGGGTGTGGGTCATCCAGATGCTCTATGGCATCTTCCCTTTCGCGACGAGCATGTACTTCAACGCATACCAGGTCTACATGCTGGGGATGAATGAGCAGGACGGCAGACCGCTCGCGGCGCTCGCTGGACACTTCACCTTCTCGTGGTCGCTGGGCTTCGCGGCGGGACCGTTCGTGTCCTCGCTGCTCAGATCCGCGGTGACCTGGTCACAGACGCTGTATGTGGCCGCGGCGCTGGCTGCGCTGATCGGCGTGTTGCTCTACGGGTTCGACCCCACCCGCTACCGGGGACAGCCGAGCGTCGCGGCGCCCTCGCGCGCCGGAGTCCCGGCGCGGCCCAGCCTGATCGGGCCGGCGTGGGTGGGTCTCCTGGCCGGCTGGACTGTCTACAACGCCGTCCTCATCTATTGGCCGGTGCAGGCTGTGCAGCAGGGCGTGCCCCCTGCGCTTCGCGGGCTGGTGGAGTTCCTCGCCGCGCTCGCGCAGGCGTTCTCGGCGCTTGCGCTGGTGTCGGCGCCACGGTGGCAGCATCGGCCTGGCTGGCTCGCGGGCCTCGGAGGTGTGGGCGTTGGAGCGCTCGTGGTCTTCAGTGCCGCCCGCGGTGTCGTAGGCATGGCCGCTGCTGCGATCCTCTATGGCGCGTTCACGGGAAGCATGTTCAGCCTCGTCGTCTATCACTCGATGGCAGACCCGACACGGGCTGTGAGACGGATCGCGCTCAACGAGGTGATCGTGGGAATCTGCTTCCTGCTCGCATCGGGGGTGGCTAGGGTGCTGCACCCGGCGGGTACATCAGTCGCAACAGCCTACCTTGGGCTGACGGCGCTGTTGGCGGTTGGCGTAGCTGCGCAAGTCCTGTACGCGACCGCGCTGGTGCGTCGAGCTCCGCTCCTCGCCCCAGGATAGCCTCTCCCGCCCAAGGATTTCCGTTAGCCTTGGGCGGTTCCGGGCGAGGATGGTGCAGAAGCGCCCCAGGGCTGCGGAAAGCCCTTGGGCGCGGACACAGGCTCTAGGGCGAGACAGCGGCCAGGATCCGCGGGTCGGAGCGCGGGTCGGGCCCGTTGAAAAAGCTGGAGCCCGGGTAGCCCAACTCGATTCGGTAAACGCCGTCGTTCGCGATCGGGCCAAAGCCCTCGAGCAGCAGAATCGTGACGCCGTCGTAGGAGAGTGATGACAGCGGCGTCCAGAATGCGCCGGCGTAGATCCGCTCCTGGTCAACGCTGACCACGAAGGCGCGCCCCGAGGTGGGCAGATTGATGGCGATGAGCCGCGCCTCGGCCTCCGGCGTGAGCGTGAACGTGTGATCGGTGACGTCGTAGCTGGTGAAGTCCGCTCCCACGAGGAGCGGCTTCGCCTCCAGCGGGACGGCTGCGAGATCGCCCAGCGCTTGCGCATCGGCGGGCGCCACCTTGGCCAGCGTCAGTGCGAAGCCCATAGGGCGGTCGGCGGGTCCTTCTTCGACTGGTTCCAAAACCGGCTCGAGGTCACCCTTCACGATCTCGACCTCGGCCGGCCTGAGGACGCCTTCGCCCGAGGCGAGGAGCCAGCGCTCGACCGTGCGCTCCGGATCGGCGAACCACTCCGGGGCGTCGCCAACGGTGCGCCCGACGGTGCCGCCGGCGGCGGTCACGCGCGCGCCGCCGGCCACCTCGACCGAGAAGCCGCGGTAGCCGAGGTTGGAGGGCGCCTGAACGGGCGCGCCTGCGGCAAGGCTCTCGATCAGGGCCGACAGCGCATCCACCTGTGCGCCGTCGAGTGTCCACATGGGGTCGGGCAGACCGCTATAGATGTGAAGGCTCACGGTTGCGGCGGCAGCCGCGGCTGTCGGGCCCATGTCCGCCGAGGCCTCGGCGGACGAGGGCGCCCCCGCGGTCGGCGTCACTGGCGGCATCGGCGCGGCGCAGCCGGTGCACGCCAGCGCAAGAAGGACCAAGGCCCACTGCCTCATCCAGCACCTCCTGAGATCTAGTGACCTCAGTGTACCGTCGTCGTGTGACAGATGTGCGGCAGCACGTGCACAGGATGGCGACAGGAGACCGTGCTTCGCGCCCGGCCCCCCCTCCCCAGCCCTCCCCCCGCGGACGGAGGGAGGGAGTCGGAGGTCCACTTTCCCCCCCGCGGCGGGGGGAAACGCAAGAAGGGGGTCCGCTTCGCCCCGCGATACTGCTACCCGCGGTCGGCCTGGAACGTCATCACGACGGTGCCCTCGGCGTCAAAGAGCGTGAGGCTGGCGCACTTGGTCTCGTACGCGACCACCTTCCCTAGGGCTGCGAGAAAGGCCTGTTCCTGCTCCATCACGCCCGCCGGGTCGAGGCAGGCCATCTTCGTGCTGCCTGCGGGGCCAAGCGTCAGCGCATTTCCATCGCGAGTATAGGACGCGAAGTAGCGGTTGCAGCCTGCCGAGCCGCTCATCGAGCCGTCAACGAACGTTGCAGTCACCTCGCTATTGAGTAGTGGACTGCTGATCCCGCCGTTGGTGTTGAGGCCCGTAAGTGCCCAGACCGTGCCCTCGAGACTCGCCGGTTTGGCGGGGCTCAAGACGATGAGGTCGGCGCCACTGTCGTCGCTCAACACGAGGTTCGCACCGTCCATTCGGTAGCTCGCCACCTTGGCGAGCGCTGCGAAGTACTCGGTCTCGGGGCCCATGTCCTCACAGGCCATCAGCGTCGAAACAAGCTGACCCAGCGTGAGTGTGTCACCCTCGATATTGTAGCTCCCGCCGAAGCTGTTGCAGAACGCCGTGCCGCTGACCTGCCCGTCGGCGAAGTCGAGCGTGCCCTGACCCTTGGCGTTGACCGTCTCGCCGTCAATCGCGATCACATTCCACTGCGTGCCGTCCAGGCCCACGCTTGTGGCTGGCGAGTCGGCTGCAGGCTCGACCTCCCCGGATGCGAGGCGCCCAGGCGCGCACGCGGTACCCAGCATAGCCAGCGCTAGCCACAATCCCACGACAATCATCTTCCGTCTCATCGTTCATCGTCTCCCAGTATGGTGTAGGTTCAGAGATCAGACGCGAGATAGGGGCCGATTGTTCCGCACCGGCGGGCGCGCGGACTCACTGCGTGAGCCGGCGGAGCCTGCCACGGTAGCGGTTGACATCGCGCTCGATGGTGTCGCGGTAGGCATCGAGGTAGGCGCTGATGAGGGTCTCGCGGTCGGCAGCTTCTGGGGCGTCCGCCAGGGCGCCGTCCTCGGCGAGCGCATCCAGGAAGCGGTGGAGGATAGCGTCAAGCGCGATCGGGACGCCGGCGCCGCGTGCGCTAACGGCATAGCGCTGATCGCCCAGAGCCTCGACTGCAGGCTTACCGGCCCACAGCTGGTAGGGGTTGCCATAGGCCGAGAACGTGACCGGGCGCGTACCCAGCAACGGTCTTAGCGCCTTCTGGAGCGCTGTCTGGCCTCCCGAGCCGCGGAGCACCATGTCTACGGCGTATCCGTGCTGGCCGAACTCACCTGACACGTCGCGTACCTCGATCGACTCGACCGTGAAGCCCCCCAGGGCTTCGCCTGGCAGGGGAAAGCCCATCATCGCGGCCCACTTTTTCGCAAAGGGCATGGTGACCTCCGTTCTTGATGTTCGATGCTATATGCAGGATGCCGGAACCCGGATCGCCCGGACGTTAGCTCGTCAGCAGCACCACCAGCGGGATCAGGATCGATGCGAACCCCAGCGTGCCGATAACCGCGATGAACATCACATAGCGGCGCATGTAGTTGGTCAGCAGGGATGGGTGGTAGTACTGGCTCACCTGGGCGTCCTCATACATCCTGAGCAGCCCTTGGGATAGCGTCTTTCGCGTCGCGCGCCCGGTCAGCAGTCCAACGATCGAGATGCCGTTGACGATGATCGAGATGGCGAAGTTGATGACGAGTACGATCGCGGTGGTGGTCGCATTTCCGCTGCCGGAGAGCTGGTCCGCGGCCGCGGCGGCCAGAATCGAGCTGGAGCCCAGCAGGATGAAGTTGAGCACGATGGCGGTGATGACGAAGATCGTGTCGGTTCGGGTGTTGAGCCGTACCTCCTCGCTCATCTGGTCATGGAGCTGGTGCAGGAGCGTCATGGCAAATCCCCTTTCTGTCGACGGTTCTGGCGCACGCCGGCGTACGCCAGGATAAGGCCGAACGTCGCGATCGGTAGAGCAACCACGATGGCTGTTGTGCGCGTGACACGCCGCATCTCTGCGGTGGCATCCTGGCTGATCTCGAGGACAGCCAGCACCTCATACGGGGCGACGACGACAGCGTCCTCCTTCACCTGGGTGCCTTCATTGCGCAGCGCAACGCTGGTTGTGACGACGCGTGCCGATGTGCGTGACGAGGCGCGATCCAACATGGACACGGTATCGGCGCGTCCGCGACCGTAATACCCATCGGTGAGCATCTGCACAACGACTGGGCCGGTGGCGGTATCCCCGATGCGGGCAGGGTCTGAGGCGTAGAGGACCGCGCCGCTTCTGGCATAGATCCGGGTTTCGACGACGGCGAGCCCCTCCGCGAGCGCCTTCAGGCTCCTGCCGATGGTCGCGCCCTCGGGGCTGGTTCGCAGGGCGTCGGCATCGAGGGCGCCGGCGTCCAGCGCGAAGCTGCGGACTTCGCGCCACGTTGTGTCTCGGAAGCGCTGTGCCACCGAGTAGGCCCGCGCCTCGAGCTCGAACACCAGCCGCCCCACGGCGACCTGGCGGTA
>JALOOJ010000060.1 GCA_025454475.1 Anaerolineae bacterium | reverse complement strand
GTAGTCTGAATACTCCGGGTAACCGTAGTAGTAGGCTCGCTCGCTCGAGTGCGTCAGCATAGGCGGATTGCAGGCTCTCGCCGCCACGCACTGCGCATACTGCAGATTGGTCACCTCGTACTTGTCGATGGTGTATGCGTCCAGATAGACCTTGTGTAGTGGCACTTCGTGGTAGTAGCAATCGTTCCCGCCATTGTGGTCACGGTCGCAACCCATCTGAAACTCGCCTGCGGGCACCAGGACCATACCATTCTCGATCGGCAGCGGCGGCCAATGCCTCATCACCAGGGGCAGGATAACAACATAGCGACTACCGTCATCGGTGATAGTGACGGTCATCGTGGGATAGAGACCTAACGCTGCGTTCTGCGCGCCGGTGAGAACGAGAGAGAAGCTCTCATCTTGCTCCGGCAGGACATCATCCAGCACCATGACCGAGACCGTCTGTAGTGTGATCCCCGGCGTGAACTGGAGAATACCGGTCGCGGAAACATAGTCCTGCCCGGCAAGCGCAGTTCCTTCCCTCGTGTCGAAGCCGACCGTCACGGTCTGGGTTGAGGAGATGGTGAGAGTGATGTCGAGATTAACCTGTTCAGCACTCTCGACGATAGATGTGGTGTCTGTCTGGAAGCCTACCTCGGGCAATCCATCTCCAATCGCCGAACCGACAGCAACCAGACCCAGCAAAGCGAGAGCGAGTGCAGCGACCAGCGACAATGTGCGCATCTCAAACCCTCCTATGGGACGGCGATCTCGACACCGCCATCTACTATGTCGGGCTCCTGCAGCAAAGCGACTGGATCGTCGACCCGATCCAGCTCACACAGGTGGTCAGCACCACCTTTGCCCCGTACACGCTGATCATCGTCGGCCCCGATACCGGTCTCGGTGCCTCGTTCGACAACTATGATGCCGCCGCGGCGCTGGCCCAGTGGCCCATACCCATCCTGGGACTGGGAGATGGCGGCGCCGCGCTGTTCTACGAGTATAAGCTCACCATCGGCTACGGCAATGTCCGGGGTTCCAACGTCAATCGAGTCTATCCCGTAGCCCCAACTGCCGGCTACTGGAACCATCCGTACGCCATCGCTGTCACGACTCAGAGGCTGATCGCGCTCTATCCGAGGCCACTGCACGAGCTGGGAGTCTATCTGACAGGGCCCACAAAGCCCATCACACCCATTGCACGCGAGGAAACCAGCGCGGTCTACTACCCGGTGATCGCCGAGCGGAACGAGCTCGGGCGTGCGTTCGCGCTCTGGGCTACAACTTCGGTCCGCAGGCGATGGCCGCTGACGGACGCGCGCTTCTGGTTAACCTGACCCACGCGATGCGCTGAGCGAGCGGCGCCCCCGGAAGGTATTCCCAGGGGCGCCGCTTGTCAGTCGATCCGTGGCAGATCGATCGCGTCAAAGAAGGAGAGACCTGATACAGGGATTGCCGTACCCTAGGGATGCTCAGGAGGCACGCCTATCCGCCCCACAGGTAGGGATGCCGTAGCCGCGGCGTAAGCGCTGCTCGCGTCGAACAGAGTCACGGCATAGGTGAAGTCGCGGCTGCTGCTGTTGATGATGACGCCTGTTACTGAGACGGTATACGTTGTGTCAGATGCCGGTGGGACGCCCAGGTTGATCTGGGGTTCCCAGACCAGCGTGTTCTCGCCATACCCATTGACCAAAGGTCGAACCACAACGGGGACCGTCACGTCCCCCTGTTTCATGGAAACCGATGCCCAAGTGAAATCGGCGCCGCCGTAGGACAACGACCATCGCGGATAGACGACCTGGGAAGGAACATACCCGGGAGGAGGCCAGGCCACGAACGCCTCCCGGGTCTCTGGCCTGGGCCCCCACAAGTTGGCATCGAACACCCACAGAGCATTGGACGGAGGGTAGCCGTCGGCCGGTGGGATGTCACCTGTCCCCATGGTTCGCGTCTGCGGGTAGAGGATCCACCGCCTGTGGCCGACGGCGTAGTTGCCGCTCCCCGGGTCATAGATGTAGCCGCTGATGGCAGTGGGGCCGTAGACCCCGAGATAGAGATTGGAGCTTCCCGCCGCCTCCGCTCCCTCAGCAGAATAACAGGTCCACGATGGGTCCGGAGCATGGCTCAACCGGCGGTTCACGCTCATCATCAGGGCCGCCTTCTGTGCCTTGGCATTGTACTCATCCGACAGGGTTAGGTCGGCCGGAACCCCGGCCATGGCCCGGAAGTAGTTGATACGAAGTTGAACCGCCTGCCGGAACGCTTTTGAGGTGGTGCCCTCGCCACAAGTGGCGTGATTGCCCGTCCAGTCGATGGAGACATCCTCCGAGGCGAGGTAGACCTGGGTGTAGAAGTCCAGCGACGCCTGGCGATCCTGCGGGTTCACGCTGAGGGACGGGTCGTGGTACGCTACGAGAGGCAGATAGACATAGGACGTGATGACATCCGTGGGTACGTGAAGTGAGCCGGAGCCGGCTATGGGCTCGACAGCCGCCAACGTGCGGGAGTCGGACCGGGCGCCAAGCACGACCCCCAACAGCACGGCTGTCACCGCGAGAGAAATAGGCACAATCCTGAGTATCGCGCGCATGAACGACTGCTCCTGTATACCAACCTGAAGGTTGCAGAGCCGAGATGCCACGAACCTCGTGAATGACCTCGGACCAAACACAACAGAGCGGACGTAACCCTATAGAGGGCAACGGCAGTGATGGGTACGCAATGATCCCGATCGCCATCATAGGGAATATGACAGGCGACGTCAAGGCAAGAGGACGTGCGGGCAACTGGGACACATTCAGAAATCGTCATTGAGGATAAGCGAGATCGGTACACGTAGGCGGATCCTGCCGTCGGCGCTGTCTCTGGCAGCCGTGACGCGACTCCCGTAATCATCCTTCGTGTGCCGGAATCGCTCGTATGTCGCCGTGGTGCTAAAATGCTGACCACAAAACCAATGTCCACTCTCAATGTTAGCCGACCCTCAGATTCGCGGCATCTGGCGAGAATCAGAGACGCACTGAGCCACGTTCGCCACTTTGCGGACCTGGCTCCCGCGATAAGGGACGCGATTGCCCGCGCGGCAGCGCCCTGTCACTTCGACGCCGGTCAGGTTATCTACCTCGAGGGCGAACCGGCTGAGGCTCTGTTCATCCTGGAGAGGGGCTGGGTCAAGGCAACACGCATGTCGCCGGAAGGGCGGGAACAGGCGTTGTTGTTCCTCAGGCCGGGTGAAGTTTTCGGGGACGTGGCGGTGTTCACTGACACACCCTACCCCGGCACCGTCGTAGCGCTGGAACCCGTAGATGCGTGGGTCGTTGAAAAACCTGTGATCCTTGCCCTGGTTGCCCAACACCCTGAACTGGCCATGGCGGTGATCCGTCGGCTGGGAGAGCGCGTGCTTCATTATGTCGGTATGGTCGAAGATCTCTCGCTGCGCAGCGTGGAAGCGCGCTTGTCCAGTACACTGCTCAAACACGCCGGCATGTCCTGTGGGCGGTTGGTGGTTCCCCGCCAGACGTGGACCACCTTCGACGAGATGGCCACCCGCCTGGGCACTGTGCGCGATGTGCTGAGCCGTGCGCTGAAGACACTGGAGGACGAGGGGTTGCTGCGCGTTGAGAGGCACGAGATCACGATCCTGGACCCGGCAGGACTGGCGGCACGCGGAAATTCCTAGCCACGACTCAAGCCGTATGCCGTATCCGGCTCAGTCTTTACACTGTATGCAGTGTACAGACTGAGCCGATTTTCACCCCCGCAGCCGGATCGGTCAGCCCAACACGACATAAGTCGTACACAGAGACACGGGCTGCGTATACCCTGAGATGAGAGCCTACCCGACAACGCGCCACCACGATCGGTGCGAAGGGATAGTGATGAGTCAGACAGGGCCCGTCCCGGACGAAAGCCTGCGCACGGTGATCTTGGCCGCATTCGCGGCTGACAGTCGCATCGCTGCCGAGGCCCTGCGCGTGGGCGTGCTCAACAGCATCGCCCACCTGGCAGGCGTGGTCGATACGCTGGCCAAGCGCGCTGCGGCAGAAGAGCTAGCCGGGCAGGTATCTGGCGTGCGCGGCGTTGTCAATCGTATCGAAGCCCCCGGCGCACCCAGCCCGGCAAGGACCGTCAACCTATCTGCGAAGGGAGACCAGCTCGATGAGGCATAGTGCCGCACTGCTGCTCGCACTTTCGATCCTGTTGCTGTCAGCCTGCAAGGCGGATGTTTGCCCCCCCGGCAGTGTCAGTTATGTGGCTGAGCCTTCCCTGTTCCCCAACCTTGCTTCATCGACCGAGGCAGATCCCGGTCCCACGCCCAGCCTCATTCAGATCGGCAGGAAGACAATTGAGGTCGATCGGGTGATCCACGGTCCCCTCTGCAACGACACATGGAGTGGAACCGTTTATGTGGCCTGCGATGTCCAGGTCGTCGAGTGGACAAAAGACGAGGGGTCGAAGTTCCTGGATGGCTGCAACCTTACCATTGAGCCGGAGACCGTTGTCTATGTGGCCGCCCACAACAACGCCCCGTACTACAAAGGCTGCGCCTCATGCCATCAGACAAAAGAAGCCACGGCCATTCCGTAGGTCGTTCCCTGTGATTGGCCGGCGCCGATAGGCCGCAAAGCCTTTGTCCGGCAACCGGCTACCACCCGTTCTGAGAGTGCAGATCCGAAAAGGAGTCCATATGAAAACCAATCACCGTCTTGGGGGCATCCTGGCTGTCATCGCAGCCCTAATGGGCATCATCGGGCATTTCGTGTTGTTCCTGAACTGGTATGAGATCGGGATGAGCGCCGAATCCGCTGAGCCGGGGTGCGAAATCCTCCTGAAGACCATCCACCCTCTCCTGACGGACTTCGGCATCTTTGCCGGCGTGTTGTTCGCCGTCAGCGCCTATGGGTTCTTCACCAGGAAGCATTGGGCTTTCTTCCTGTCCGTGGTGGCCATTGTGTTGGCGCTGCTGGGGAGCTGGTTCGTCAACGTGCCGTTCATGGCCGCCGGCCTGCCTCCCGTCTACTTCCCTTTGTTCTGGCCCTATGTGGTCCTCTATTTCCTGTTCATGGTGGCCGTGGGGAAAGTATCCTGGAGCCGGACGCTGCTGGCTCTGGCTACCGGTATCGCCTACATCTTCTGCTGGATGAATGGCATCGCCAGCACCAGCCGAATCATCACGCAGGGGGCGCCGATCTTCGCCCTTGTCCAGCGCCTGCACTTTGTGGCAATGGTTGGCTGGGCCGTGGTCACGGTGGGGGTCCTCACGAAATCCAGGGAATGGATGCGAGTGGTGGGCATCATCGCCGGGCTGACCGAGCTGGTCGTGGGAATCCCGTTGGCGATTGCCACAGCCCAACAACTGGGACGTTTCTCCCTGTTCGCTATGGCGCCGATCGCGTGCCTGATCCTGGTCGTGGTGCTCGTCTGGCCGAGTCTCTGGCAGCGGCTGACCGGGGCAACCGAGTAGAGGATCAGGGGCATCGGCACCGGTGACAGACACACGGCGCCGCCAGACTCAGGATGGATGAGCACTGATCGAGCAATATGACAGTCCGTGCCCAGCCTGTTCGCCTGTGTCCGTGCTTGACAAAGATCGGGAATGCTTAGAACGTGGCGTGTGACTCTGTTCTGGGGGAGCCGGGCATGCAATTCGCTAAAGATCGTCTGCGGTACCTCTTTGGGTCCACCAAGGGACTGATCCTGGTGGCAATTGCCATGATTGCTATGGAGACTGCGCTGTTTGGGATGCTCTCCGGACCAATGGCGGAATATGGCGTACGTGACGTTGTCGTGCGTGCCCTGAACATCGACCTGGTCCAGGCCGAGCGTGAGGGGCGGATTATCATCCTCTACCACTCCATTGCTATGGCTGTGGTCGCCATCGAAGTCACTATGATCACTAGCATGCTGAAGATGAAGGAGTCCTACAAGCTGGGGGTCCGGGCGCTGATCACCACCGGCTATCTGATGGCCATGGTCTTCGGCATGGGCTTCGCCTACTGGGGCCACAACTGGGCCCTGCACGGGCTATACATCGCCGGGTTAACCCTCATCTTCTTCGCCGGAGTCCTCCTGGTCATCGCGCTGTGGCCGTGGTCCAGGGAGGTCACTCAGGTCGACTCGGCGTATGCTCGCACCAGGAAGGGTGTGGATCTGGAGCGCACAGCCTTCTTCGCCGCCGCCCTGACCACCGTCATCTCGGCTATGTTTGGCGCAGTCGCAGGCGCGAACTTCGGCAACGGCTTCACCGTGGTCCTGGCCGAGAACATCATCCGCTACCCCGAGAAGACCACGATGGAATACTCGGTCATCGGCCACCTGCATATCATGTTGGCTCTGATCGCCATCATGATCACGCTGATCATCGGACACTGGCTGGATTTCAAGGGGCTGCTCCACAAGATCGCCATGCCGCTGATGATCCTGGGGACGATCGTCCTCAATGTGGGGGTATGGGGAGTGGTGACACCACTGGAGCCGATCGCCCACATGGTGATCTACGTCGGGGCAACCCCGAGTATGCTCGCGGCACTGATGCTGGTCATCTTTGGCTGGGACAAGCTCATCCGGGGCGGTGTAGCCGGCATCCGGAGGCCAGGCCTCTGGCGAAAACTCGGGGCCCTGGTGCGCGATCCCCTGAGATTCGGCCCACTGTGGCAGATGGTTTTTATGAACTTCACCGTCAGCGGCATCGGCATCTTCATGGCCGTCCGGCTGGACGAGATCTTCCGCGTCTGGCCGGCCCGTGAGGAGCGCATCGAGCTGACCGGACACTGGCACGTCCTCTCAGCCATCATCGCCACCATCATCCTGCTGTACTACGGCGACATGATCGGCCTGAAGGGGAAGCTGCGGCAGCTCTACGGCTGGGCGATCATCATTGCCTCAGACATTGCCTTCGCCGCGGTCACTGTCTTTGAGATGAAGCGGCTGTTCGTAGCGGAAGCGACCCAGCAGCCGCTGGTGAACACGGTGATTCTGCTGATGGATTTCGGGCTAGGGATACTGCTGGTGGTCCTCGCGTTGGTCATGGTCTGGCGGCTTCTGGACCTGTTCCGCAAGCAGGGACGGTGGACGGCGGAAGCCGAACACGAGTTGTCTTCGGAGGTGGCATGATGAGACACATCGGGACGCTGCTCCTGCTTGGCGTTCTGCTGGCCGCCTGCGCCCCCGTCGACCTGGATGCAGCGATCCCTGCCTATGACACCGGCGTGGACACGGAAGCCTGGGCCACGATCTCGGCGGGTGAGTTCCTTTCCGGGCAGTTCAGCGACCGCGCCGCGATCGACTACGACTACGAGATTATGGTCACCGATGTGACGGTCGCTCAGGTCGTCCATTTTCTGAATGCGGCGTTGCAGGATGGGACCCTGCGAGCGGTCGACGGCAGGATCGTCGGCTTCTACCCCGGCGACCCGTTTCACGATGCCAGGCACGAGGTCGAGATCGTGGCTGGCGACTACGACATCGTTCCGTTGGATGATCCAGCGTCGCGGTTCGGCTTTGATGGCACGACGTTCACCGCCAAGGCCGGCTATGAGAACCATCCTGCGACCAACGTCACCTGGTTCGGCGCGTGGACCTATTGTGGCGCCCACGACTGGCGACTTCCATCCGAGATGGAGTGGGAGAAAGCGGCGCGGGGCACCGATGGTCGCCCCTTCCCGTGGGGCGATGAGATCGCCCGCAACAACGCCAACTACTATGCCAGCCGGGACCCGTTCGAGGACATGGGCAGTGTCGGCTCGCGCACCAACCCGGTCGGCTTCTACAATGGCCGGACCTACGGTGCGTACGCCACGCTCGACTCAGCCAGCCCCTATGGACTCTATGATATGGCCGGCAATGTCTGGCAGTGGACGGGCGACATCTACGAGGGCATGCACTACCGCTTTATGCGCGGCGGCTCAAAAGATACCTATGAGATGGATCTGCGCGTCTGGGTACGCAACAATGCGACGCCGACCTACTTCAGCCCCGGTGTCGGGTTCCGCTGTGCCCGTAACCCATAGGGCGGAGGCCGCTTCGAGGAGACCATGATACAGGTTCTGCGACATCTCACAGCAAGAGCCCGTCTCTATTGGCCGCTGACCAAGTCCCTGCAGACCGGTCTGCTGCTCTCAACCGGCCTCGCCGGGTATATGACCGCTCGCTGCCCGGTGACGCACCCGATCACGTTGCTCGGCCTGGCGGTCAGCCTGTTCCTGGCCATCGCGGGCAGCACAATTCTCAACATGGTTGCGGACCGCGACATCGACGCCGTGATGAATCGCACCCACCACCGCCCGCTGGCGGATGGGCGCGTCACTCCCGCTGAGGCCCTGCGCCTTGGCCTGGGGCTATCCGTCCTGGGCGTCGGGCTGGCAATGGTGATGAACCCGCTTTACGGGCTCATCGTCTCTGCCGGGTGGTTCTTCGACGTGGTCGTCTACACACTTTGGTTGAAGCGCCGCACAGCCTGGAGCATCGTCTGGGGCGGCATCGCCGGTGCGATGCCGATCCTGGCCGGGCGCGCCTATGGCATAGAGTCTGTCGATGGTGTTGGCGTCCTGCTCGCGCTGGCGGTCCTGTTCTGGATCCCGACCCACATCCTGACTTTCTCGATGCGCTACTACGACGACTACCGGTCCGCCGGGATTCCCACCTTTCCCTCGACCTACGGCTTTCCGGTAACGCGATTCGCCATCGCCCTATCCAGCGTGCTCGCTGCCCTGGCGATCATCGCCGCAGGCGTGCTGATCGGGGTACGGTGGGGCTTGGTGTGGGTGCTGACCCTCATGTCGACCCTCATGTCGGCTGGGCTGCTGTTGCTGGCAGCCGCCAGCCTCTTCCGTCCAACCGAGCGCGCCAACTTCGGGCTGTTCAAGTATGCCTCGGTCTATATGCTTGGCGCGATGATCCTGTTGTCGCTGTAGAGCCGGCGCCGCCTTTCTCCGCGGCCGGCGCCTCACGCAAGCGCAGGTTGCCATCCCGCGGCCATCCCTATAATCAGTGGGATGCTGCTAATTGATGGCGCATATGGCGAGGGGGGCGGGCAGATCCTACGGTCGGCGCTCTCCCTGTCGGTTGTGACGGGGACGCCCGTCCACCTGACGCGTATCCGCGCGAACCGCTCCACACCCGGGCTGCGCCCCCAACATCTGACCGCCGTGCGCGCAGCGGCCGAGCTCTGTCAGGCGCAGGCAGCTACGTCTTCGATGTTGCCGATGCGGCGATGGGCGGCTCCGCAGGCGCGGTGACGCTAGTGCTGCAGACCGTGCTCCTGCCGCTGGCGCTAGCCTCGGGCGCCTCGGAAGTAGGCTTACTCGGCGGGACGACGGTGCCGATGAGTCCCCCGGCCACCTACATTGAGAAGGTCTATCTGCCCAGCCTGTTTGAGATGGGCGTGCGCGCCAGGCTCGACCACAGAACCTGGGGGTTCTACCCCGTGGGCGGCGGCGAGGTCACGGTCGAGATCCGCGGTGACACGCGGCTCCGCGGCCACGATTTCGCGGAGCGCGGTGACCTTCTCCGGATCGAGGGTCTGGCCTTTGCATCGAAGCTGCCCTCACATATCCCACAGCGAATGGTCAACCGCGCCCGAGCGATCCTCACCGGCGCTGACGCTGAGACGCATATCGTGCCCGAGCACGTCCGCTCGCCGGGTACGGGGACAGGCCTATTCCTTTGCGCTCGATATGAGGCCGCGCAGGCGGGGTTCCTGTCGCTCGGGCGGCTCAAGCTTCCCTCAGAGGAGGTCGCGGAGATCGGCTGTCGGATCCTACTTGAACATCACCGCACCGGTGCCGCGGTAGACCCGCATCTGGGAGACCAGCTCGTGCTCCCATTCGCGCTCGCTGCAGGACCTTCCTGCGCGACCGTGTCACGGGTCACCCAGCATCTGCTGACCAACGTGTGGGTGGCGCAGCAGTTCGGGTTCGATTCCGTCACGGTTACGGGAGACCTCGGAGAACCGGGGCTCCTGCAGGCCGAGGGCAGGTGATGACTTTGGGTCTATCTCATCTCGGGGAGCGCCCACTATTGGGGAGAGTTCATGCTTGAATTGGTGTTTCTGGGCACGGCAGCCTCGGCCCCCTCGATTCAGCGGGGAATGCCCGCGCAGGTCGTGCTGTATCGCGACGAGCGGTTCCTCATCGACTGCGGTGAGGGCACACAACGGCAGATCCTGCAGAGTGGGCTGGGGTTCCGTCGGCTCAACCGTGTGCTGCTCACCCACGGCCATCTGGACCACATCCTCGGGCTGGGGGGCCTGGTCTCGACCTTCTCGCGCTGGGAGGCGATCGAGGATCTGGAGATCTATGGTGCGCAGCGCACACTCGATCGGGTGCAGGATCTGGTTTTCGGGGTCGTGCTGCGGGGTGCGCGCCCGCCGGTCGGGATCAACCTCATCGATGTCAAGGCCGGGGTGTTGCTCGAGAACCCCGAGTTCGTAGTCACAGCGTTCAACGTCCAACACCGCGGCCCGGGTTGCCTGGGTTACCGCTTCTCCGAGAAGTCGCGGCGCCCCTTCCTGGCAGATAGGGCGGAGGCCTTGGGCGTGCCCCCGGGACCGGTCCGGCGCGATCTCGTCAACGGTCAGGTCGTGACATTGCCCGATGGGCGTGTCATCCGCCCCGACGATGTGTTGGGACCGGACCGCCCGGGCCTCTCGATCGCCGTCACTGGTGATATGGGGCAGGTGGAGGACCTCGTCGATGCGGTACGTGGCGTCGACCTCCTCGTCTGTGAGGCGACATACCTCGCGCGCGACCGGGATATGGCGCGGCGGTTCGGGCACATCACGGCGGAACAGGGCGCCTGGCTGGCCCGGGAGGCAGGCGTGCGCATGCTGGCCTTCAACCACCTATCCCAACGCTACCGCATTCGCGAGATCCTCGCCGAGGCCCAACCTGTGTTTGAGCCGACGATCGTCGCCCGTGACTTCGACCGATTTGCCATCACCCGGGAGAAGATAGCCCTAAGCAACCACCGGCTCCGCGAAGATAGCGAGCTCATCGAGACCGCGCCCGGTGACCCGGGCGAGCAATGAGTGCTGGTGGCTTGGGCGTCGGAACGCCTTCGTAGTCATTGGCTCCCCTAAATCGGAAGACAGTAGACAAGGCATGAACCTCTGATACAATAGCAGGTGTCCCCATTTGCCCACCGTGGGCAGAGCATGGCGCATCGGATTTCTTATGGATGGAACAGGAGGAGCTGGGAATGAAGAAACGCGTTCTGGCAGTCGTGGCGTTGGCCCTGGTGATGTCAATGGCGTTGACCGCCTGCGGCACAGGGGCGAAGGAATCGGAGGGACCGTTCAAGGTGGCCCTCGTCTACATTGGGCCTCCCGGTGATCTGGGCTGGACCTACGAGCACGATCGTGGGCGCAAGGCGGTCGAGGCGGAGTTTGGGGACGACGTCGAGACCACATACATTGAGAGCGTCGAGGAAGGGCCGGATGCCGCGCGCGTCATTCGGCAGTATGCCCAGGAAGGCTACGACATGATCTTCGCGACCTCCTTCGGCTACATGGACCCGATGTTCGAGGTTGCCGAGGAGTTCCCGGACGTGATCTTCGAGCATTGCTCGGGCTACAAGACGCTGGATAACATGGGCACATACTTCGGGCGGATCTATCAGCCGCGCTACCTCGCCGGCCTCGTCGCAGGCAGCATGACCGAGGTCAACAACATCGGCTACGTCGCGGCCTTCCCGATCCCCGAGGTCATCCGCGGCATCAACGCCTTCACCTTGGGCGTCCGTGACGCGAATCCCGAGGCCACGGTCACCGTCGTCTGGACCAACACCTGGTACGACCCCGTCAAGGAACGTGAGGCTGCTATCGCCCTGCTCGATGCCGGCGTAGATATCGTTACGCAGCACCAGGATACCACCGAGCCCCAGAAGGCTGCCCAGGAGCGCGGCGCCCTGAGCATCGGCTACGACTCCGATATGCGCGCCTTCGTGGGCGACACCGTGCTCACCAGCCCTATGTGGAACTGGGAGACTTACTACATCGACACGATTCGCCAGGCGATGGACGGAAAATGGGAGACCCACCAGTACTGGGGCGGCCTGTCCGATGGCGTTGTGAAGCTCGCCGAGTTCAGCCCCAAGGTCCCGCAGGACGTCCGTGACCTCGTCGCCGACGCCCAGAAGGCGATCATCGACGATGATGACATCTTCTGTGGGCCGATCAACGCCCAGGACGGCAGCGTCCTCGTCGCCGAGGGTGCCTGCATGGACGATGCTGGGAAGCTCAGCATGATGGTCTTCGTTGAAGGCGTGGTAGGCACGATTCCCGCTCAGTAAAGGATAACTAGACAGAGCAGCGGGGCTTGGCACGATCAGCCCCGCTGCTTTGTGAATGCCCCCCATATCGAGCTCTCAGGCGGGCGCTTAGAGTACCAACGACGAGTCAAGAACTGCCATGACCGCCCGTATCACACAGCCAACCGTTTCGCCACCCGTGCTGCAGATGCGCAGCATCACCAAGCGCTTTCCCGGCGTCCTGGCTAACGACCGCGTCGACTTGGACCTCTATGCAGGCGAGGTGTTGGCGCTCCTGGGCGAAAACGGTGCGGGCAAGAGCACCTTAATGAACATCCTCGCCGGCCTCTATCGCCCCGATGCGGGCGAGATCCTCATCCAGGGCCGGCCTGCCGAGATTCACGCGCCGCGCGACGCCGCGGCGTTCGGCATCGGTATGGTCCACCAAAACTTCATGCTGGTTCCCACGATGACCGTGGCGCAGAACATCGTGCTGGGCATCGCCGATCTGGCCTTTGTGCCAGACTTGGGCGCGATCGAGACGCGCATCCGCGAGCTCTCGGACCGCTATGGGCTCAAGGTCGACCCGCGTGCCTACATCTGGCAGCTCGGCGTTGGCGAGCAACAGCGTGTGGAGATCCTCAAGCTCATCTACCGTGGCGCCGATATCGTCATCCTCGACGAGCCCACCGCCGTGCTCACGCCCCAGGAGGCACAGGACCTGGGCCGGATCCTTGCTGTGATGCAGGCGGAGGGCAAGTCCATCGTCTTCATCACACACAAGATGGCTGAAGTCATCGCCTTCTCCGATCGCGTCTGCGTCTTACGCCAGGGCCGGGTCGTAGCCACGAAGCGCACCGCCGACACCAACCCCCGCGAGCTTGCGCGCCTTATGGTGGGCCGCGAGGTGCTATTTCGCCTGGACAAGCGCCCAGCCCAGCCCGGTGACCCGGTGCTCACGCTCGAGGCCGTGCACGCCAACAACGACAAAGGCCTGCCGGCGCTGCGGGACGTCTCGCTGCAGGCTCGCCAGGGTGAGATCCTTGGCATCGCCGGGGTCGCCGGAAACGGACAACAGGAGCTGGCCGAGGTCGTCACTGGACTGCGCCCGATCAAACGGGGCAAGTTGCTGATCAACCAGCGCGACCTCACCCACTGCACCTCGCTTGAGGCGATCCATGCCGGCGTCAGCCACATTCCCGCCGACCGCGTGGGCATGGGATCAGTCGGCGATATGCCCGTCGCCGACAATATCGTGATGAAGGCCTACCGTATGCCGCCGTTGGCCCGGCAAGGCGTGCTCAATCGCCGGCGCATCCTCGACTTCGCGCGCGCCCTCATTGACGTCTTCCAGATCGCCACGCCCACGCCCCAGACGCACGTCAAGTTTCTCTCGGGCGGCAACATCCAGAAGACGATTCTCGCGCGCGAGATTGATGCCTGCACCGATCTGTTGGTGGCGGTCTACCCATCGCGCGGCCTCGATGTCGGCGCCACCGAGGCGGTCCGCCGGCGCCTATTGGAGCAGCGGGACGAAGGGCGCGCCGTTCTGCTCGTCTCGGAGGACCTCGACGAATTGCGCACGGTGGCCGACCGTATCGCGGTGCTCTACGAGGGTCGCGTGATGGGCGTTGTGAACGCCGAGGAGGCCGACGTCGAGACGCTGGGACTCATGATGGCCGGCGCATCGGACCCTGTGATTGGCGACGCTGCCGCTGACCCTGGCACTGAAGGGGGGCGGACCCAGTGAAACTGGAGCTGAGGAAACGCGAATCCATCTCCCGCCGCGCCGCCATCGTGGTACCGCTGGCATCCTTCGGCGTGTCGCTGCTCTTCGGCGCGATCCTATTGATCGTCTCGGGCGCCAACCCGCTCCAGACGTATGCCGCGATGGCTGGGGGCGCGTTTGGCTCGGTCAACGGCCTGACCGAGGTCCTGGTCAAGAGCATCCCGCTGATCCTCACCGGCCTGGGCGTCGCCCTCGCCTTCCGTATGCGCTTCTGGAACATTGGCGCGGAAGGGCAATTGACGATGGGCGCGGTCGCTGCCGCCGGCGTCGCCCTTTTCTGGTCCCAGGGAATGCCGGCATGGACGATCCTACCGCTGTCGCTGCTTGCAGGCTGCATCGCGGGCGCGGTCTGGGCCGGCGTCCCGGCGATCCTGAAAGCGTTTCTCAATGTTGACGAGACACTGACGACGTTGATGCTCAACTATGTGGCGGTGCTCTACTCGGAGCACCTCTACTACGTCGCCTGGCGTGCCCCGAACTACAACTCGGGCACCGAGCGCATCCCCGAGTTCGCCTGGCTGCCCAGAATCGCTGGGCGCGCACACGCCGGCATCTTCATCGGCCTGGCCATTGCGGTGCTCCTGTGGGCTGTTTTCCGCTACACCCGCTGGGGCTTCGAGCTGAAGATCATCGGCGCCAATCCCACCGCCGCGCGCTACCTGGGCATCAGCATCGCCCGGAACATCGTCGTCACCCTCCTGGTCTCAGGCGCGATCAGCGGCCTGGCGGGCGCGGGTGAAGTCTTGGGCCTGACCCGGCGGCTGCAGCAGGGCATCTCCGTGGGTTACGGCTACACCGCGATCATCATCGCCTGGATGGCCCAGCTCAACCCCCTGGGTGTCGTGCTGGTGGCGTTCCTCATGGCGGCGCTAGCCGTCGGCGGTGACCAAATCCAGATGCGCATGCGCCTGCCCGCATCGGTGGGCGTCGTGCTCCAGGGTATGCTGCTCATCCCCATGCTGGCGGGCAGTATCTTCCGGGAGTATTCGCTGCACGTCTCAAGAGCCAGGAATCAGGAATCAAGAATCGAGAATCGGGAAGATACAGACCGGCAGGAAGATGATGCGGTCGATGGTGAAGCTGCCGAGACCGGAGGGGCCAACGGCTCCTCCCGTTCCAGAGGAACGGGAGGAGCCGCCGGAACCTTGCGTTCCGGAGGAACGGAAGGATCCGCCGGATCCCTTCGTTCCGGAGGAACGGGGGGATCCGCATGATCGACACCCTGGCGCTCCTCACCTCCATCCTCACCATCACGCTGCGCGCGGGCGCCTCGCTCATCTATGGCGCCATCGGCGAGACCTACACCGAGCGTAGTGGCATCCTCAACCTGGGCGTCGAGGGCATGATGCTGATGGGCGCCGTCACCGCCTTCGCCACCGCCTACTACAGTGGCAGCGTCTGGCTGGGGCTGCTCGTTGCGATGGGCGTCGGCGCCACGCTCGCCGCACTGCACGCCTTCCTCACCGTCACTATGCGCGCCAACCAGGTCGTGAGCGGCCTGAGCATCACGCTGTTCGGCACCGGGCTGGCGAGCTTCCTCGGTGAGCGCCTTGGCCCAGCCTCCAACAACTTCAACCTGGTGGGTATGGTGGGACCACGGTTCTCGCCGATCGAGATCCCAGGCCTGAGCGAGATCCCGGTTCTGGGCGCCTTCTTCAAACAGGACCTGCTCACCTACGCGCTCTTCCTGCTCGTGCCGCTGGCGTGGGCCTACCTGTACAAAACCCGCAACGGCCTCAATCTCCGCGCCGTCGGCGAAAGCCCGCAGACGGCTGATGCGATGGGCATTGACGTGATCAGGACCCGCTACCGCTACACCATCGTGGGGGGTATGCTCGTCGGGCTGGGCGGCGCGCACCTCTCACTGGCCTATGCACCCGGCTGGTCCGAGAACATCACCGGTGGGCGCGGCTGGATCGTCATCGCGTTGGTGATCTTCGCGATGTGGAACCCGGCGCGCGCGGTACTCGGCGCGGTGCTCTTCGGCGGCATCAATGCCGTCCAGTTCCGACTACAGGCCGGCGGGGCCACAACCATCCCCTCGGCCTACCTGAATATGCTTCCCTACCTGGTCACCATCGCCGTGCTCATCGCCATGACCTGGTGGGAGGCGCTGAGCCACCGCATCGGCGCGCCCGCTGCGTTGGGAACACCGTATACGAGAGAGGACAAGTAGCAAGAAAGCGAGAGGGCGGATAGGCATGACCACCTCCGCCACGCTTTTTTGTCTTGTTCGCTTTCCTGATGACGCGCTTTCTCGCCTGTATCCACGCTCAGAACTCGACGAAGTACCGGAAGTCTCGCGTGTCTTCCGTCGCCGAAGTGCGCAGGACAACCCAGGAGTGTTGGTCATCCGGCGGCGAGGTTTCCTCGATCTTCCAGCCGAGATTGCTCACGAAAAACGATGCTGCCCGCCTGATGCCCGGGAGTTGGTAATCGTCAAGGATGATCACTCCTCCCTTGCGCACCAGATGCCCCAGGTAGTACAGATCCACAAAGACGGCGTCAAAACGATGGTTGCCGTCGACAAAGGCCAGATCGAACTGCCGGCCTTCCTTAATAAACCGGGGCAGCGCTAGCTGCGAGCTCTCACCGTGGAACTCCACGAGTGCCCTGACGCCGGCTTCCTCAAGGATTTGCAGGCCGCGATCGGCATATCCCGATGACTGCCAGGGGTCGAGGGTGACGTGTCGCGGATCGGGGTGCCCATTCAGCAGCAGACCCTCACAGATGTACAGCGCGGAGAACCCGAACGCGAGACCGACCTCAATGGTGTGGGTGGCATTCTCGCTCACCACCCATCTCCGAATGGCCTCGCCTTCTTCGGTGGTGATCGTCACCGTGCGGAAATCAAGCTTCGCTTGGCCGGTATCGACCGGCGTCGATCCGCCCCGGTCGAGGCTCTCAATGACCGCTCGAACTTGCTCCGCACCCGCATGAGTAGGCGCCGCGCTATCTGTGTGCACTGGACCTCCTATGGGACAGTCTCTAGCATACTCTGGGGTTGACTTGCGCCAAATCGTGGTATGGTATCCGAAATCTTGGTGAGCGGCGTGGCTGCCGTTCCATCCCACTATGGAATCCTGTACACACTATGACAACACAACAGACCATACCCCCCCATTGGAAGCCGCAGCCCACATCGCGGATGTGCTTTGTCTGCGGGCGCGAGAACCCGGTCGGGCTGCACATCCAGTTCTTCGAGGATCACGAGGCTCAGCAGATCGTCGTCCCGTTGATCATTCCCGCCCGCTATCAGGGCTACCCCGGCATCGCGCACGGCGGCATCCTGGCTACGATCCTTGATGAAGCATCGGGCCGCGCCCTGATGATGTTGTTTGAGAACGACCCTTTCTGGGTCACCGCCAGGCTCGAGCTGCGCTACCGTCACCCCACGCCCACCGAGACGCCACTCACGGTTGTCGGCTGGGTCACCAGGCAGCGCACGCGGTCCGCCGAGGTCGCGGGCGAGATCCGCCTCCCCGACGGGACCGTGACCGTCGAGGCCACCGCGCTGGTCGTCTGCCCGCCGCCCGACACGCTCAAGGACTGGGGGCAGGAAGCCGAGTTCTGGCGCGTAGAAGCGTAGAGGAGACCACCATGTTGCGGAACGTCAAGTACTATCACCGCCCAAACAAGATCGAGGACGCCGTTGCCCTCGTCCAGACCACGCCCCATGCCGTCTATCTCGCCGGCGGCGCCTGGATCGTCGCTCAGGGTGACCCGGAGCTCGAGACCGTCGTCGACCTCCAGGACCTGGGCATCGGCGCCATCGAGGCCACGTTGGAGGAGATTCGGATAGGCGCGATGACCTCGCTGCAGGCGCTCATCGACCATCCCGACATCGCCGCGTTGGGCGGCGGGTTGCTTGCGCGGGCTGCGGGCTTCGTCCAGTCGCGCAACCTCCGTGAACAGGGCACGGTCGGTGGCGCGCTCATCAGCGCCGGGCCGGCGGATCCCCTGACAACCGCGCTGCTCGTCCTCGACGTCGAGCTCAGCTATGCCGAGCCCGTGATCCACAAGGCGCCCTTCATGAGTTTTGTGGCCTACCGCGACCGGTTGATCAACACCCGCGCGCTGCTAACCGAGCTCCGCGTGAAGCGCCCGCCCGCCCGTGCCGCCGCCGCGTTCGAGGTGCTGGGCCGCTCACCCAAGGACAAGCCCATCGTCTGCGCCGCGGCAATGATCGAAGCCGACGAGGGCCTGCCCGCCACAGTGCGGCTGGCTCTCGGCGGGGCTCACACCCAGCCAACCCGCCTTCACAAGGCCGAGCATATGCTGCGCGGCCAACTGCCGAACACCGACCGGATCGCAGCCGCGCTCACACCAGCGCTTGCCGAGCTGCAGCCGCCGGACGACTACCTGGGCAGTGCCGAATACCGCCTCGCGATGGCCGAGGTCCTGATCCGTCGCGCTATCACCGCCGCCTGGGACGCCGCCCGCAGGGGCGTGTCAGGATCGTGAGGGGTACTATGTCAGATAACACAATCGAGCGACAACGGCTGGGGGAGACCTACGGAGGGCAAGCGGTGATGGAGGGCGTCCTGATGCGCGGCAAGCACAACGCCGCCATCGCCGTCCGCCGGCAGGATGGCGAGATCGTGGTCAAGCAGGAATCGTTGAGTGGGCTCTACAGCGGCCCGATCAGCAAGGTCCCGTTTCTGCGAGGCATGCCACTGCTGTGGGACTCGCTCGGTCTGGGGATGCGCGCCCTCTTCTTCTCCGCCGAGGTGGCGGGCAAGGAGGAGGACCCGGACTTCTCGATGTCGGGCGCCACAGGGATCCTCACAGGTGTGCTCTCGCTACTCCTTGGGGTGGGCATGTTCATGGTGCTGCCCTCGTTTGTGGCGGGCCTGCTCGTGAAGGAGGAAGCCTTCCTCTTTAACGTGGTCGAGGGTCTGATGCGTCTAATCCTCCTGGTCGGCTACATCGCCGCCATCGCGCGCGCTGAGGAGATCCGCCGCGTCTTTGCCTACCACGGCGCCGAGCACAAGACCATCAACGCCCACGAGGCCGGGGCCCCGCTGACGGTGGAGGCCGTGCGGACGTACTCGCGCCAGCACGTGCGCTGTGGTACCGCCTTCCTGCTGACCGTCGTTCTGATCTCGGTGCTAGTCCTCGCGCCGCTGGGCAGGCCCGCGCTGCTGGTGCGCATCGCCACGCGGCTGCTCCTGCTGCCCGTCATCGCCGGCATCTCCTACGAGATCCTGCGCTTCACCGCGAAGCACAACGACAACCGCGTCATCCATCTGCTCATCACGCCCAACCTAGCGCTGCAGAAGCTCACGACGCGCGAGCCGGACGACAGCATGATCGAGGTGGCAATCACGGCGCTGAAGGCGGTGCTGGTGGGGGAGCGGGGCAACGAACAAGCGAGAGAGCGAAAAGGCGAGTAAGTGAGAAGGCGAATGGCCCACACCATATGGGCCAAATGGCGCTTCCCACGCGGCTAGTCGTGGGGTAATCTCGATAGCGATAGTGGATTGGGGAGGCGCTAGCGCGCGACGTTGCAGCCAGCATCGTTCTCAGCGCGCTAGCGCCTCGGTCTGTCAGGCCAAACGTTTCCTTGCTCCGACGGACCGCGGGCTTATCCCGCCTGTTCGCCTTCTCGCTTTATCGCCGCCACCAGCATAAATGGCAGATGCGCGACCTGCGACCAGGCGCCAGACAGCGCGCGGCCGACATGCTCAACACGATTCAGGTGCGCGCGCTCGTTGTCCGAGAGCGGAAGGTCGTCCAGGAAGGCAAAGCGCTCGGGGCTCGGCTCGAAGAGCGTATCGAAGAGGGAGACCCGCACCTCAAAGCCCGCACGCGCCAGAAGGCCCGGCAGCTTGCGTCCAACGGCGGGATCGGCGCCGGCGCGCTCAAGTCCCTTGACCCACAGCTCGCGGCTGGCGATCTCCGGCGGATACTCGATCATCCCACCGTAGTCCGGCTCCAGCGCCACGAGCGCCCCGGCTGGGCGCAACACACGGGCCACCTCGGTGATCGCGGACGCCAGCGGCGTCACCCACAGCAACGTCAACTGCACAAACACCAGGTCGAATGCACCTGCCGCAAACGGCAACGTCACCGCATCGCCCGTCACCCGTTCAGCTCCGCGGAAATCCTGGCCCTCGGCGAGCGCATGATAAACCCGATCCAGCCCCACGACCGGACCGCGCGAGCGCCGCACCAACTCCGGGACGACGGCGCCGTACCCGGTGCCCAGGTCGAGCACCCGCCTGCGCCGCCCCACGCCTACCTGTCGCAATAGCTGCGTCCGCGCGGGCGCCAACCACGCCGCCTGCATCCGCAGCAGCGTCGCGTCAGGCAGCGCCAGGGGACTGGTGATGGGCGATTGGTGAGCAGCGACTAGGGACCCGCTAGAAATCTGCGCCTCTCCCTTCTAGCTTCCGGCTTCTGGCTTCTCTGACTCTTGATTCTCTGATTCTTTCATTCGCTGATTCTTGATTCTTCCATTCTTTGCTTCCGCCTCACCTGCCCCCGCCCGCACACGCGCAAGCGCAGGCGCACCCGGCGCATGCACAAGCACAGCCACCGCCGCCCTTGCCGCGCCCGCCGCTGCTCGACGACTTGGCCAACGCCTGGAAGACATCGCCGGTCACCTTGTCGACGCCACTCAGGTCGATGAACCCACCCCGGGCACCGGGTAGCTTCATCGATCCGGGCATAATCGCCGTTGCCAACCCGCCCATCGTCGACTCAGCCCAGCCCGAGAACGATGACCCCACATCGCCAAGCGTGGTCTTGCCCGGTGTCGAAGGCCGGCCAACACTGGGCCGTGCGCTCGCCAGCGCGGGCGCGCCGCCGGCAGAGACGGTCGGCCTGGAGAAAGGCCGAGCCCAGATCGGCCAATAGTTGTAACCACCGTGCGTCATCACCGTGGGATAGCTCTCATCCATCATCACCCACGGCAGGTACTTGTCGAGGTACTTCTCGCGCTCGTTGACCTCACCCATCGCCTTGGCTTGTTCCATCGCGCGCGTGATGACGCGCTTGTAGTACTCCTGCGTATCGGAAAGATCGAAGCCCTTCATCTTAGCCGCCGTGTCGGTGATCAGGGTCTCGACCGCCTTGGTGAAGTCGATCTTCTCCGCGGCCTTGCCGGCGTCACGCTCAAGTTGATCGAGGAAGCCGTCCTCATAGGCATGGATCACCGTGCCGGCAGCGCCCGCCGCGGTGGCGCGCATCTGATGTCGCAGCTTTGCCGAGCGCCGGGCTTCCGGGTTGTCCCAGGTCTTGTACCCGTCGGTTACCTTAACCGTCAGCGGATCACGCTCGACCAACTCCACGACGCCCTTCTCAAGCAGTCCGAACATCACCAACGTGAGGATCTTGTGCAGCGGCAGCTCCAGGAGCACCGCGGACTCGGGTGCGGTCAGACCGCGCTTGATCCCACCGCCCTCAACCTGCGCCACGGGCGGGAGGTACTTGTTCTTGGGCTTCCGCTTCAGCCGAACCTCGTTGTAGATGACCAACGCGATCAGGATCGGGATCGCGGGCAGCATCAGGATCGGGGCTGCGGAGAACAGCATCACCAACCCCACGGCGATGATGACGACCATAATGCACCCGGTCCCACCCGAGAACCGGAACCAGAGGAACGCTGCCAGGACAAGCGAGATCCCACCCAGAAGCAGCGCCGCGCCCGGATTGTCCTCGAACCAGGCCCGCACAAGGTCACCCAGTGACATCTTGATCACGTTGTCCATCACGCGCTGAGGGAAGGAGACCCCGACCAAATAGGCCTGCGTCGCCTGCCCCTCGGGCCATTCCCAGACCACCACGGTGCGGTTCTGGAACAGAGCCTTCGATGTAAAGGGCTCCTGTTGGTAAAGCGCCTCGTCCGGCTCAATGCCCTCAGGCAGGTGTACGGCGACAGCGATGTAGCTTGAGCCTCGCACGGACGCACTGTCGAACCACGTGGGGGATATCCGCAGCGAGGCGAGCTCCTTGTTGGTCGTGTCCTGATAGACCATATCGGGCATCGTGGCCTCGAAGTGCAGCGTACCCCGACCGCCACTGGGGATGGCGCGATCCCGCAGGTGGATCTCCACGCCGATGTCGACAAACTCCGACGTTCGAATATCGGACAGCGCCACCCCGTCAACCGATGCCGACATCGTGTCGATGTCGTACCCGCGATGCGGCAGCCCGATATCGATGATATCAATCGGGGAGCCCTGATTGGCAAAGGTGATATCGTAGATGATCCGCGCCGATCCATCGGGCTGGACATACACCTGCATTTTCAGCTCGGGCACGCCAAAGCTGTAGCTCTGCGCGCGAGCCGTGCCGGCACCCGCACCGACCACGACCATCAGCACACATACCCACAGTGCTATTAACCTTCGTCTAACCATCGTCATAGCTCCGCTCTCCCATCAGTCAACGACTGATGATTGGCGATCGGGCGTTCCGCCGCCCGAATCAGGGACCCGGGTCCCCGATTCTCTGTTCTCCGATTCTTCCATGCTTCCATTCGCTGATTCCGCCTATCTGCCGCCACCCGCACACGCGCACGCACATGCGCACCCCGCGCACGCGCACGCACAACTGCTATGCGACGACCCGCCGCCCGAGGAGCCCCCGCCCCCACTCATGACAACCGGCTTGCTCAGTGCCGTAGGCAGGATCGCTGCCGCCATGCCGCCCATCGTCGTCTCAGCCCACCCGGCGAACGAGGCGGACACATCGCCGAACTTCGTTGTCGAGCCGGAGCCTGAGGGACGACTTGCTCCGGCAAGCAGCCCGCCACCCGCAGCCGTTGTGGTTACCGCGCCTGGACGAGCCCACACGGGCCAGTAGTTGTAGCCACCAACCGACAGCGCAGGCCGGTAATTGGGACGCATCATGATCCAGGGCAGGTACTGGTCGAGATAAGCCTCGCGCTGCTGGATGTCTCCAATCGACTCCGCCTGCTGCATCGCGCGCTCGATCACCCGCCGATAGTAATCCTGGGTGTCCGATAGGTCGAACCCGGCCATCTTCGCCGCCATCCCATTCACCAGCGTCTCCATCGGTTTGACGACGGGCAGCTTCTCGACAGGGATATCAGGGTGTGCCTCAAAAAGATCGAGGAACGGGTCTTCATACGGGTGAATGACTGTCCCCTTCTGCCGCGCAATCTCGCGACGATAACGAGCACGGGCCTCAGCGTCGGTCAGATCCGCCCGATCGGCTGCCCGATACGCTTCAACCACCTCAACCGTGAACGGACCCACCCGTGTCTGCCGGACCAGCCCCTTCTCCAGCATTCCAAACACGATCAGCCCCAGCACCTTCGTCAGCGGAAGCTCCAGCAACGCCGCGGCCTCGGGGGCCGTGAGCCCACGCTTGATGCCGCCGCCCTCCACCTGGGCAATGGGCGGAAGGTAGTCCGGTTTCATCGCCTTAACGATCGCCCGGATCACCACGAAAACGATGAAAATCGGGACGGCAAACGGCAGACAGAACATCAACACCCCGCCCACCACGGGCAATACCCCTGCCAGCCAGCGCCCGAGGATATCCCAAAACGTGATCTCCTTGATCTGCGTGAAGCCCTCGCGCGGGAATGAGACCCCCACCCGGCGCGCCTCCGTCATCGTCACGTCCTCGAAGCGCCACACCGCTACCACCCGCCCCACCTCATCCTGGACCTTGTCCGTGAAAGGCACATCCTGATACAGCACCGCCTCGGGATCCACACCCGGCAGCGACGCCACCCGGATCTCGACGTCACCGGTCCCGCGCACCGCCCCCGCATCGAACCACGTGGGGGTGATCTGGAACGAGGCGTTCTCCTTGTTGGTGGTATCGGCAAACACCAGATCGGGCACCGAGAACTCCAGATGCAGCGTCCCCGTCTCACCTGCCATAATCGCGTCGCCGACCAGATGCACCTCGACCCCGACGTCGATGTACTCCGAAGGTCGGATGTCGGTCAGCGGCACGCCATTGATGGAGGCTTCCATCTGGCCGATGTCGTAGTCCTTGTTCGGCGTGCCGACATCGATGATGTCAATGGGGTTGCCAAAGTTCTCGAAGGTGATGTCGTAGACAATAGAGGCCGAGCCATCCGGCTGAACGGCGACGTTCATCACGAGCAGCGGCACGCCAAAGCTGTAGGTCTGTTGAAGCGGACCCGCCACAGCCGTGCCGGCGCCACGTCCGACCCACGCCATCACGATGGCCAACACCATCAGGAGCGCTGCATACTTTTTCCTAACCATGCTCACGTCCCCTCTTCCACCGATTGGTGATCAGTGACCGGCGACAGGTGATTCTCCGATTCGCCTCACGCCCGCGCCCAGCCTCGCGGGTCGCGGGGGCAATCGGCAGCACAGATTGCCAGCCCGGGGCAGACGTCGCACCGCGTGGGCGCCTCGACGCGCTCGCGATAGCGGCGGAAGACCTCGTGGTTCCAGATAGTGCTCCAGGAATCGGCGAGCAGATTGCCGGCGCTGTGATAGGGACCGCGCGCCGGAATGACATCGCCGTTGATCTCCACCCGCACCGCCACGTCGCCCGAACAGCGCGGGCCTGCGACCACCTGTGCCGCCAACGTCATCGCGGGATCGCGTTCCACCGGGGGCTCCCACATAAAGCGGGCCTGGGCCATGCCGGCGGTATCCTCGATCGTCGCTGCAACCTGGGCCATTGCCTCGCTGAAGAAGATCGGCTCGCGCTCCGCCAGGGCCTGATCCGCGGTGACGTAGGCAACAAAGGAGAGATTATCCGCACCCGAAGCAATCAGCGCCTCGACCGTATCGTACCCACTGTCCAACGTCGGTCGGATGAGGGGGATCTCGGCAATAGCACTGACATGATGCGCCTCCAGCCAGGCCATAAGGCTTTCAGCCGCGTCGTGGTCCCCCGACCCGCAGAGCGTGTCGTGGACGTCGGGATCGGTCGAGGCGTAGGGGAACGTAACATGATCCACCCCCGCCTCGCGAAGCTCAACTAGGAACGCCTCGTCGCAGAGCAGCGTGGCCCGGCCCCGTACTCCGGCGATCATCCCCAGGTCCTCCGCGTGTTCCACAGCCCGCACCAGGTCGCTCGGCACAAACCCATCGGCAGCCAGGAAAGTGACGTGCGGGATACCGACGTCCCAGAGACGATCAAGCAGCGGCGTCATGGCCTCAGGCTCGCCCAAGGGGACCGAGGCCTGTAACGGTGCGATGAGCTGAGCTCGGTGCGGCGAGACGGCGGCGTCCTCCAGGTTGAACACCGGGTAGGTATCACTCGGCGCCAGGATCTGCGCGATCAACGCCTGAACCTTGGCGACGTCCGCGCGCATCACGTCCTCGCCGGCGCCATCAAACGCAGCTTTGAGCTGGCGCACGATATCGTCTTCCGGGAGCCCCTCGAGGATATCCTTGGCGATCAGGACTCCGGTGGACGTCAACTGCGCAGCCGCCATCGCGTTGGCAATGAGCATCCCACTGCCATCATTCTCCACCCGCAGATGGAATCGCGCATACGTTCCCCCGACCTCCTGCATCATGTGGTACAGCCCCGGGCCCACAACAGGAGCGCTCCACTTCTGGGCGGCCCCGCCCCATGACAACAAGCGTCTGAGCCAATCTTTCCACATACGCGCCCTCCTCACTGCTGATGTTCAGGCTTGCTCCCGGTACTTACGATCAAACAGATCCGGCTCATAGGCTGCCCGCCGGCCCGGGCAACCCTCGCGCGGACAGAGCTGGCAGCTCTCAAAGCGTTCCTCGGTCGGGAATCGAACGCCGGAAACAGTCTTGTTGGGGATCATAAGGAAGCTCTCGGTCAGCTCAACGCCGATCGCCGCCTGGGGATCTCCCAGGATAGCAAAGAGCGGGCGCTGCTCACGGATCGGCCAATCCGGCAGCGAGCCCGGCGCCATCGTGGCGGTCCGCCCCAGGTCGTAGCACGTAGCCAGATGGTGGGCGAGCGCCTGCGTGGCCGCGGCGAGGGCCATCTCCTTGATCGCGTCAACCCAATACTGGTGCAGTATATCGTCCAGGCTATCACCCCACGACTGGAGCTCCATCCCGCACGTCGCCACATAGGCAAACAGCCGGTGCGCCGCCTCGAGGTTCACGCGCAGCACCCGGCTGCTCAGCACGATGCCATCCACCGTGACGGTGTCCTCGCCCTTCTCGTCGATATAGGCAAGCTTGTACAGTGCCTTGGGCTTGGCGATCTCCTTTGCAGTCTCGAAAATCCCGGTCAACTCAGGGATCTGGCGGCTTCCCTCCTTCATCCGCAGGCGCTTCATCAACGCAGTGAATGAAGGCTCGAACGCAACGTCGTCCAGCACATAAGGCTTCTCGGTCGCTTCGGTCTGCTTCATGATCGGTCTACTCGTCTCCAGGATGTCGTGCAAGGTCAGGAGCGCCCGCGCAGGAGTCCACGCAGCAGGAAGAGCAACCCAAGTCCGATGAATAGCACAGGCCATCCGATGAAGCCAAGCCCGAAGCCGCTGATGTTAAGCACCAACTCGAAGAAGATAAGTCCAACGACGGTAATGGTCAGGCCGATTCTTACCAACGCCCAACCTTGCATCACCAACGCCTGACGCCCTTTCAGCTTCCCATAGAGCATCCTACCGAGCCCGGCACCGGTCGGCGCAACGAGCGCCCAGGCATAGGCCCAGCTCGTCCAGTGCCCCGTGACGCTCTGATAGAGCAGGAGCACCCCCACCGACACGACGAGCCCGCCCAGTATCGAGAAGGCCTCGCCCAGATCTCCGCCCGCCGTTATGGCGAAGAGGAAGAGCAGCACGCCGGGCACGATGATGAAGAAGGGCCACAGGAACGCCCCGATGTTCAGATTGAGGAACTGGCCCACAAGCGCAATCACTCCCAGAGCAATCAGGGTGATGCCGAACACACGCGCATATTGGATAGGCTTCTCAGTCATGGTATACCTCCTCACTCACTCTCGCGCCACGGGGACCGCCACAGCCTGACCCGAGGCCCGCAGACGGGCCCGCGCGCAGCCGTGCTCGGCGGCGCGGACCTGACCCGACGCGCTCGAGGCAAGATGGGCATCGTGCTCCAGCCGGCAGCCGCCGCCGCACATCTCCAGATCGGGGCAATCCCCACAGGCGTCGGGGAGACCCGCCGTCCCCGGGGCTTGCTCACGGTTGCGGAAACTCAGGAACAGGTCGCTGTTCCAGATCGCCTCCCACGGGTCGAAAAGAATGTTGCCCGCGGAGACGTAGTACGACTGGCAGGGGAGCACATCCCCATTGGGCTCGATGCAGATCGAGTACTCGGCAGCGTTACAGCGTTTCGGCGCAAGCCCCAAAGCCAACGGCGAGAGCCGGCAATAGTCGGTCACCGTATACCACAGGAAACGCATCCCCAGCGTCTCGGCCTCGTCCCGGACCGCTACTAGCAGCGCGGCCATCTCCTCGGCGGGGATGGCGTTGGGCGTCGCCGAGCCGCCGCCTGCGTAGATGATACCGTTCAGCGCGAAGGTCGTCAGCCCCAGGTCGTGTACGAACCGGACAGTGTCGAGCACGTGGTCCTGGTTCTCCCGTGTCACGGTCGTGTTGGTGATCGTGTGCAGACCGCTCGCGAGCGCGTTTCGAATGCCGCGCACCGTCTCATCAAAGGCCCCCGGCGTGGCAACCATCCGGTCATGGACCGCCGGGAAGCACGACTCGAGCGTCACCTGGACGTGGTTGAGCCCCGCAACCGCCAACGCTGCCGCAAAGTCCGGCTCGGCCAACCGCCGGCCGTTCGTGTTCATACCCACAATCTGCCCAAGCCCGTCGGCGTACCGGATCAGGTCAGGGAGCAAGGGGAGCAGTGTGGGCTCGCCGCCGGTGAGGATCACGTGTGGCACACCGATGCCTGCCAGCTTGTCCAATACGCGGCACCAGTCTTCGACCGTCAACGACCCCATCGCGAACCGCTCGGGCTCGTTGTAGCAATGGGGACAGGCGTTGTTACAGGCGTAGGTGAGGGCCAGATCGACCTTATAGGGCGCGGTCACAGGCGTGCTGAACACGGGCAGGAAGTCGAGATGCGTCGCCATCGCACAGGTCGGACAGCCGAAGCCGTCAGACTTGAGTTGCGCGACCAGGTCATACATCGACGCGGTCGCGCGCGTGAGCTCGGACCTAGCCACACCGCGGTACTGGCGTGCAAGCTGCGCTACGGTCTGGGCTTGGGGAACCCCATCCAGCGCCGGCTTGACCATCGCGACCGCGGTTGGGTTCAGGTGGATGACATCCGTGACGTCGACAAAGAGCGCGCCCGCCCCGTCCGGCTCGATGCGCAAGTGAACGCGCCGCTGCCGCCCTTCCAGCAGCAGGGAATAGGTATGGAGGCCCGGCGCAGGGCGTGGAGCGGAGCGGAAGGCGCCGCGGGCGGAATCGAGCACGCGGGCCCAGCGGGTCTGGATGGTCATCTTATCAATCTACTACGCTTCCGAGGCCCTGTGGGTAGCGCGCCGCTATGCGGGGAAACTCACCACTTGGGCGCTTCTTCGATCTGATAGGACGCGCCGCAGTAGGGGCAATCGACAAAGATCGCGCCGGCCCTGACCACCAGGTTCTCCTTGCTCAGCGCACCCTGGCAGGACATACACTTCATCTGCTCCAGGTGGACGTCGCCGGTGAGGTCGATTTTCTGCACGTGGGTGACCTGGCTATGCTTGGGGCGGACCCGTGTCAGATAGATGAGTACGCCGGCCGCGCCGAAGAGGATGATGCCCACGATCACGCGGATCACCTGTCCCTGCGAACCAACGACGAACATGAGGCCAAAGAAGGCCACCACAGCGGCGATCAAGTAGGTCACAATCTCCATCGCGTTCTCCTTGGGAAGCTCACGAATGCGGCCAGTATAGTGCAACCTGCATGGTCGTCAAAGCATGGCTCAGGGCCCTGGGCACGTAGAGACGATCCGACGAATCGTCTCGCCGCAGCGGGAGTGCTAGGAGACGAGCGAATGCCACGCGAAGGCGGTCCCGTGTCCGGGATAGACGGTGCGCACGCCGAGCGCTCTCAACCGCTCGAAACTGGCCTCGAAGGCCTTGCCATCGTCCATCAGCGAATTGCGCTCCGGCTTGTCGATCGCGGTGAACATATCGCCGCAGAAGAGATCTCCCACGCCGGTCAGCACGCCGATGGACCCCTGGGAGTGGCCCGGTAGATCCAGCACTCGAGCGTCGAGGCCGTACTCGATGAGATCCACACCATCCACGATCTCGAGGTCCGGCGAAAATCGCTGCTTCTTTCCAAAGCCGGAGAGGACCGGGACCACGAGCCGGACCAAGGCATTGCTTGTCCTTCTGCCGCAGAACATATCACCGAGTTCGGCCATACCCCGATCGCCAGGGTGCATCGCGATTCTCGCGTCAAAGGTATCACGGAGGTAGGCGGCATTACCGGTGTGATCGAAGTCGCCGTGGGTGAGCAGGATCAGCATAAGGGTGCCGGGCATACATCCAGCTCGCCGCAGGGCCTGCACCAGATCCCTTCTCCGATGGGACACGCCCGTGTCGATCAGGACAAAGCCGTCGTCACCTCTGATGAGGTAGCAGTTCACGCTCCCCATTCGGAAGGGCATCGTCAGGGTGATGGAAACGATCTCATACTCCATGGTTCCCTGCACCTCCCGCATCAATCAGGTTTTTCCGATTGTACCAGTGTGCGGCTCCGGCGCGGTCCTGTAGACCCCAGCCTTATCCGATCCCCGGATGCCCGGGCGCGACCATGCAGATGATCTCGAGGAACCGCAGGTCGAAGAAAGTCTGCGCGTGGGTGGGCTTGAGGACCACGGCAGTGTCTGCCCCGTGTCCGGAACCGGACGGCGATAATGGGGGATCCGTCCGGCAAGAGCCCCCCATCGGAGGCCATCAGCGTGATCTCGGCGGCAACCTTCATCCCCTGCCCGAAGGTGCGCAGGGTGAAAGCCATGATCTCATCGACCTGATAGGTATTGAGCTTCTTGCGCACCGCCCGTCCGACGCCGCCAAAGGCGTGCGTCGTCGTGAGGACCCGCGCGCCGGCGGCCTTGATCCGCTCAATGTTGGCCGGATCGTAGGTGAAGACAAAGGGCGTCTGGAATCCCGCTGAGTGCGTCACGGCGACAACGTCCAGACCCGTCAGGAGTTCCGTCGCGCGGACGCCGGTGGCCCCGCTCGTCGTGGCGACCAGCACGGTCCGGATGCCCAAAGACTTGGCGCGCTCGGCGACGAGGTGCAGCGTTCGATCCGTGTTTCCTGATCCGGTCTCGGTGAAATAAACGGTCTGGGATGTCAGCTCAGGCATAGGGTCCCTCCTGTAAAGGTCTGCTGCGAAGGATCGTATCGGGAGTATAGGGTAGCCACCCGCAGACGTCAAAGGAGCGGATTCCCCTTCACAACCCTCCCCCCAGACCATCAGAACGATCTGGGGGGAGGGAGCCCAACCCGCATTGAGCTTCGCCGAAAGGAACAGGGCTAGCTCAGCGCACTCAGATGGTACCGTACCAGTCGCGGTCGTCGTCCTCCAGCCACTTGTTAATGCTCTGGTTGCTGTAGATCTGCGATCCGTTGACGGTGATGCGCACCCCCTTGAGCTTCCATCCGCCCGCAACCCCGTCGGGCGACTTGTGAATGTGGATCGCTCCAAGGCCGGAGAGATAGAGCCCGGTCCCGGGATCCAGCTCGAAGTTGTCCGCGTTGCCCCGCTCGAAGTCGTCGTGTCCCTCGTTGTCGAGGTCCCAGCTCCTCCCGCCCATAGTGAACGTGACATTGTCGTCGGTGCCCGCCCACATAACGTCAGCCGTACTGACCCGCACCTGTAG
>JALOOJ010000206.1 GCA_025454475.1 Anaerolineae bacterium | reverse complement strand
ATGTCGCGGGTCCGCGTGGTTATCGTGCCGTCAATCTCGCCAAAGGGTATGGGGGCCTTGTCTTCAGGGATCCCTGTGAGGCAGTGCATGGTATAGCCGTCGCGATAGCCCGCAGAGGACGGGAATCCAATCAGCACACGCTCCCGTCCCAGAGCCTCGATCAGAGCCCCAGGGCCGGCAGCGTTGTTCATCAGAAACAGGACGTTAGGTGTGCGCGTGTTCGCCGCCAGGATGGGCAGGATCGTGAGCGCTGCGTTCTTGCGCATGATGACCAGCACCAAATCGTAGGCGTCGTCAGGCAGCAGAACCTCGACGGTACGGACAGGCGCCGTCAGCGTCTCATCGTTGACAAGGTTGTGGACGACCACGCCGTGCTCGCGAATGTCGGCAAGGCGTTGTCCCCTGGCGAGGATCACGACATTGTGCCCCGCAACGTGCAGCTGCGCGGCGAACAGGCTACCTAGTGGACCCGCACCATAGACCAGGATGCGCATAGCACACCTCCCTCATCCCATCTCCACTTCGATCCGGTGGCGCGTACCATCGCCAAAGGCAGGGACGATGGCACCAGCTATCGGCGTACCATCGACGGTCACCGAGCGGATGCCCTTGCTGACGTGGTCGGGGTTTGTGACCGTAATATCGTAGGTGGCGCCGCGATATCTCCGAACGGCGTGGAAGCCATCCCAGGCCGACGGGATGCACGGGTCGATCGTGAGGCCCCCATAGGTGGGTCGGATGCCCAGGATGTACTGCGTGCCGGCCTGGTAGGCCCACGATGCCGTGCCAGTCAGCCAGCTATTGCGGCCCAGGCCGAACTGCGGGTGCTCGTCGGACAGGATGTTCTGACAGTAGACGTAGGGTTCGACCTCGAACTCGTCGATGCGATCGTTCCGCGCCGCAGGGTTGATCTGAGCGTAGTACCCAAATGCGCGGTCGCCGCGTCCGACCATCGTCTCGGCGATCATGGCCCAGGGGTTGGTGTGGAGGAAGATACCGCAGTTCTCTTTGGTTCCGGGTGGATATGTCGTCATCCCGCCTTTGTTGGGATCGAACCCATCGTAGCCTGGAGTGGCAGTCTTCAGACCATTGCGGGTGTTGAGGTGGGTGTGCGCGGCGTCAAGCGCGGCTATAGCGCGCTCGGCCGTAGCAAAGCCTGACATCACTGCCCAGGACTGCGCGTTGAGGTAGATCCGCCCCTTATCATTGCAGGCAGAGCCGAGGGGCGCGCCGTCGCTGTCGAAATAGCGCACATACCAGTTGCCCCCGCCGATATCCCCGTCCCAGGCCACGGCATTGACCCGCTCACGCATAGTGCGGTACTGCTCTGCAAACGCCACAACCATCTTGTCCTTGCCCAGATAGGTGAGTAGCTCGATCATGTCCTGGAGCGCGGCCCCGAGTAGGTTGGCGTTGAAGAGCGACTCCGCGCCCTTGCGCAGGTTCATCGTGTCGTTCCAATCCGCGAACCCGAGCAGCGGGATACCGTGGGCGCCCGTGTTGAGCCACGAAAAGGCGATGGCGCGCTGAAGGTGGTTGAGAACTGTCCCCGTCGACTGCGGGTTGCCGTGTGCGTCCCTATCGTAGTAAGGAAGCACCTCGTCGAGGAGGGCGAAGTCGCCCGTTTCCTTGAGGTACGCCGTGACCGCCAGAACTAGCCAGAGGTGGTCGTCCCCGTAGTAGCTCGGGCGATCCTGCCCCTCGGCAGCATCCCCGATGCTGGCCTCCATCGTCAGGGGGTAGAACTGGTGCATGCCCGAGCCGTCCTTGCGCTGAACCTGAAGCAGCTGGGTCATCAGCGCGCGTGCCTCCTCGGGTGCGTTGCATACGACGCCCATTACATCTTGCGAGCTATCGCGCATCCCTATGCCGCGGGTGCCCAGGCCGGTCTGGTAGATCGACAGATAGCGTGACCAGTTGAGCGTGATGTAGCACTGGCGGGGATTGTGGATGTTGAGCATCGCATTCATCGCCGCATCGGGCGTCTCGACCTGCATCCGGTCCAGGTAGGCGGTCCAGTTCCGTTCGAGGCGTGCCAGCGCATCGTCGACGAGGTCTCCGTCGCGGTACGCGTGGATCTCGGGCAACGCTGTCGCAATGTTGGGCGCCTGGCCTAGTTGCGTGATGAGCCGGCGGGTCTCGCCCGGCTGCAGTGTGCCCAGGTGATGTAGCAAGGCGCCTATGTTCTGTCCGCGCAAGGCCTCGTAGTTCGCGAGCTCGCGGCGCTGCAGTGCCTCGGGCGCCGCCCATCCGCCATATCCCAGGAACGCGTCCCGGTCCGACTCGAAGCTGCCGACGGGCAGACTGCTCGTGAGGTAGTTCTGTCGGATGTCACGGAACATGAACGGATACTGGCACAAGATGCGGCGATCGTCAGGTTCGTCGACAACGCGGCTCACCATCGTCTGTGGCACCCAGTCGTTGTTGTTGAACTGCTTGATGGCCTCAGGATGCGAGTAGTCGACAACCGGGATGGCATCCAGCGTCAGCGGGGCGCCGGAGGTGTTGGTAATGCGGATGTCGCGGAGCTCCTGGGAGCCGCCCACCGGGACGAAGATCGTGGCCTCGGTGCGCACGCCGTGCATCTCCGAGATGATGCGGTTGTAGCCCAGGCCGACGTGGCACTCGTAAAGGTCGTAGCGATCGAGAGTGGGGACGAAGAACGGCGAGAAGACCGTGTAGCCGTCCTCATCGATCAGGCGCAGATAGAGTGTGGTCCCCTGGAAGTCGGACACAGGTCGCTGGGGCACGTACCACGTAATCCGGTTCAGCGCCGGGTCGCCCTTACACAGCGCCGCCCCCCCTGTGTGGTCCACGTACCCGCCGAACGCAAGCGTGCCGATGTAGTTGATCCATTTCACCGGCGTCCGCGGGTCCGTGATGACGTACTCGCGGTGGTCGCTGTCGAAATAGCCGTACGCCATCGCTATGCCGCCGTCCCGTCGAACGTCGGCTTGAGCGCCGGGTATAGCCCGCGGTAGAGTGGGTAGAGCATCTCATAGGTCGCGACCTGCGTGGGCTGCGGTGTGACGCGATCCACCACCTTCACCACGGCGGCGCACGCCTCGGGGACGTTGGCCCACGTGCCAGCGCCGACACCCGCGAGCACGGCTGCGCCGTACGCCGCTCCCTCCGTGGTGTTCACGGTGACTAGCTCGCTGTCCATCACGTCCGCCAGGATCTGGCGCCAGAGCGCGCTCTTGGCGCCACCACCGGCAACCCGCACCTGGGTGATTTGCCCAAGGCCCGACTGCTTCATAAGTTCCATACTATCGCGCAGCCCAAAGGCGACACCCTCCAACACGGCGCGGGCCATGGCGTCCTTGCCGTGGCGCAGGGTCAGGCCCACGAAGCCGGCACGGGCCACAGGGTCGGGGTAGGGCGTGCGCTCACCGGTGAGGTAGGGCAAGAACAGCAGCCCCTCGGCGCCCGCCGGAATCACCGCTGCGCGGGCGGTGAGCTCATCGAAGGACAGATTCGGCGCCAGTGTGTCACGGAACCACTGTAGACTGCCGGCTGCCGAGAGCATCACGCCCATCAGATGCCAGGTGTTCGGTACCGAGTGGCAGAACGCGTGCAGCCTGCCCTCGGGCTCGATGAAGGGCTCGCTGGTGGAGGCGAAAACCACGCCCGACGTGCCCAACACCAAACTGACGATGCCCGGTATCACAGCGCCAACGCCCACTGCGCCCGCCGCCTGATCGCCGCCGCCGCCAACGACGGGCGTCCCCGCCTTGAGGCCGGTCAACTCAGCCGCGGCCTGGCTGATGACGCTCGTGACCTCTGGACCCTCACGGGTCTCGGGAAGCCAGGCCGCGGGAATCTCGAGGGCAGCGAGCACCTCCGGTGACCAATCCCGCGCCTTGAGGTCGAAGAGAACTGTGCCGGCGGCCCCGGCCTTGTCGGTGCCGTATTCGCCGGTGAGCCGGTAGCGGATGTAGTCCTTGGGCAGTAGGACCTGCGCCGCACGGGCATATACCTCGGGCTCATGCTCGCGCACCCAGAGGATCTTGGGCGCGGTGAACCCGGTGAGCGCCTTATTGCCTGTGATTTGGATGAAGCGCTCAAGGCCGACCTTGGTATGGATCTCATCGCACTGGGCGCTGGTACGTTGGTCGTTCCAGAGGATTGCGGGGCGCAGCACGCCTCCCTTGGCATCCAGGAGCGTCAGTCCGTGCATCTGACCCGTCATGCCCACCGCTTTGACTTCGTCGCCCGTTGCGCCGGCGTCGGCCAGCGCTCGGCGGATGCTGGCAACGATGCCATCCCACCAGTCGCGGGGATCCTGCTCCGACCAGAGGGGCCTGGGCGTTGAGAGAGGCAGGGGCGTCGTGGCGCTGGCAACAACGCCGCCAGCCTCATCAATGAGGAGCGCCTTCGCGCCGGTTGTGGAGACGTCGGTGCCGAGGAAGAGAGCACGTGTCATAGGTGCCTCCTGTCAGAGTGATAAGTGACTGGTGATTGGGGACTCTGGACCAGTTCCCAGTCCCTAGTCACCAGTCCCCACTTCCAAAAAACTAGTGCGCAGCTCCTGCGTCTCGCCGGTGGCGGCGGCGCGGTAGCCCGCCTCAATGATGTCAATGACGTGGCGAGCGTGCTCAGCGGTCGCGATCGAGGGCGTGCCATCGCGAATCCAGTCGACGAGTTGCATCAGATCCTCGAAGACGTGGTACTCGCGGAGCTCGGTGTGGGGACCGCTGACGTGTGGTGGGTAGTCACCAGGCAGTTTCAGATCCGCGTCACCAAGCTTGGTCCCGACGATCGCCCCCGCGGTACCGTAGATGTTGGGCTGGAAGCCCTGCGTGATACCGCCAGAGGCAGCGGCGTAGACGATAGCATGGAGCGCATCCCCGAAGTCCAGGAGCAGCACCGTGTTGTCATCCATGTTGCAGGCGATCGGCCTGCCGTGGTAGTTACGCTCGGGGATCACAAGGCCTGACATCGCCGTGACCCGTTTCGCCGGTCCGAGGATGCCGGTCAGCGTGTGCAGGCAATAGACGGTGACGTCGTACTGCGGGCCGCCGCCGGGCTTGCGGAAGTACCAGCTTGGGTCGACATCGGTCAGGATATCCTCTCCAGTTCGGAACTCCTCGTTCATATGGTAGTTACCTACCCCCGCTGTGCCGGATATGGCCCAGACCAGGCGACCGATCCGCCCCTCACGCACGGCCTGGCGGATGCGACGGTTGTGGGGGTAGAGCATCTGCCCCGGTGAGGCAACGATGTGCACGCCCTTAGCGGCTGCCGCTGCGATCAGGTGGTCGGCCTCGGCCACGGTCGTCGTCATCGTCTTGTTGAAGTGGATGTGCTTCCCCGCATCAATGCCCCTGAACCCCTGCTCGTAGTGGAGCCCGATCGGCGAGCAGAGCGTCACCGCGTCGACGTTGGGGTCGGCCAGCAGCTCATCGAAGCTCAAGTACCATGCCGGCACGTCATAGCGGAGCGCAGCAGCCTCAGCGCGGCCCGGCACAGGGTCACAGACGGCGGTCACCCGTACACGGTCCGTCACATCCGGCTGGGTCAGGTGCATCAGGGCCCCACGAATGCCGATCGCGCCTGTTCCGACAACGCCCATACCGACGGTGGTACCCATTCTGCGCCTCCTCAGCCTAACTGTGAAACCCCTCGCCGTTCAGTCGTTCAGAGATACTGCCGCCAGTTCGTCTTGTGTTGCCAGCCGACGACTTCCTTGAGTCTCCTGTTGCTGAGGAAGGAGGTGTGACCGGGTAGCTCGTGAACCAGGTCCAGGTACTCCGGCCGATAGTGCCTGATGAGCTCGAGCGACGGCTCGATCGCGGTGGTGTCGTCAGCGTTGCAGAAGTAGACGCCGTGGGGCTCGATCCTCCCGGCCTGCTCCATCAGCAGCCGGTGCGCTGAGGCGACGTCCTCGCTGCCGACCCATGCCCACAGCCACGGGTTCCATCCCGGTGCAGGCGCGGCGTGTCGCGCCATGTCGAGCCTGCGCGCCTCGTTGCAGATGCCGGCGGCGCGTAGCGAATAGGTACGCATACCATATGCCCGGGTATAAGAGTCCAGCAGCATCTCGCCCGCCAGTTTGCTGTAGGAATAGGCATCCTCGACGTCGGAGGGATGCGCCTCGTCGACCGGGATCGCCCTGAATGGAAAGGGTCGATCACTAATGCGATAGCCGTGGCCCAGCGCGCAGTTGCTGCCGGTCATCACGAAGGTACCGATATCGTTCTGCAGCGCCGCCTGCAGCAAGTAGTAGAGTCCCATGACGTTCGTGCGCATCGTCTGGTCGAAGGGGATCCCGCGTCCGGCAGCCTGCTCGCGCAGCGCCGGGTGGTCAGATGGCGACGGCTCCGC
>JALOOJ010000059.1 GCA_025454475.1 Anaerolineae bacterium | reverse complement strand
CAGGAGATCCAGGGGTTCGTCAGCTTCGTGCGTGGCTTCCACCCCACGTACGCCTCTCCTACGATCATGCTGGTCGGCGTAAACTGCCCGGTACGCATCGGGCAGGCAACCGCGATGCCCGGCGATGTCGTCCTGGGCAAAGGGGAGGGCGTCGTGTTCATCCCGCCACACCTGGTCGAGAAGGTCGTCAAGACCTCCGAGCTGGTCGCCCTGCGCGATGTGTTCGGAAAACAGCGGCTGCGCGAGGAGCGATATACGCCGGGACAGATTGACACCCGCTGGGTGGACGAGATCGAAGCGGACTTCTCCCAATGGCTCGAGGATCATATTGATGCCCTCCCCGTGCCCCGCGAAGCCATCCAGGAGCTGCTGAAGGAACGGACGTGGTAGGAACAAGATGAGTGACCCACTCAGCAGAGCTACCGCAACGGGCGAACTGGTGAACCTGGCTGAATTCGCGCGCGCGCGATGGTGGGACGGCACTGCGCCGGACAGCCTTCACGCCCACGCGATCCTGCCTGACGCAGACGCGTGCCTGCACCCTGCGCAGGTCTCCGAGACAACGTGGCACCTGGGCCTCGAATGGGAGGAGCCCCGCGACGTCGCCGGCGTCGCCATCACCTACCTCGGCGCTGTTCCTGAAGACGTGCGCGTGCAGTACTGGCAGAACACTTGGCCCACGCCGGCGCCCGAGCGCCGACCGGGCGCCCGACGCGGATGGATCGGACGCGACGATCCGTGGCACGGACGGTGGGTAACTGTCCAGGCGGAACGGACTGTCGAAGGGCAGACGTGCAGCTTTTCGTTTGACCCCGTGGACCTCCCAGAGCTCAAGGGCCTACGCACATGGGAGTCGTTGGAGGAGGCTGAGGACTACCTTGCGGCTTTTCGGCAGACGCTCAAGCTACTCGTAGTGAGCACGGGGCCTTCGCAACCGGTCGTCCGCCACATCGAGGTCCATTCCGGTAGCCGCTGGAATGAAGGAACGATCGATATTCGGACGCTGTCCGGCGAGCGACGCTCTGCGGAATGGGGCGCGGTCGTGACCGCGTTCAATGGTCACGTGCTGGCCATCGAGTCGCTCAGCACAGATGTGACACGGCTGCGAGTCCTGTACGCCGGGACCGACGCTCCCAGGGCCGATCGCACCATCGTCTCGGTGCGTTCGGCTCCTCGCCCATTCTCCTTTCTTGTCAGCGACCTCGATCACGGCCCCATCCTCATCCCAGACTACGCTGTCGCCATTACCTGGGCGGGACAGAGCATCACACTGGAGGGGCTTAAGGCACACCTTGCTGCCGCGCCGCGCTCGATCTATGACCGCGTCTTCGATGAGCCTGAGCAATCCCTAGATCGAGCAATGGCCGAGATCCCGCCCCTCGATGTCATCAAGCAGGACTCTGGCGCGGGCATGGGGCGCTACTTGCCCATCGGCATCGACGGCGGGCGCCAGGAATTCGCGGTGCGCCACAACGGCGAGCTGTTCGCCGACAAGGCCCAGCTCAAACTGAGTGGCCGGGATGCTGCCCGCCTCCTCTGGCCCGGTCGGCAGCTGCGCTTTCGCGTCGGCTCCGGCGACCCGCCGGATTTCCGCGAAGAAGGTCACCAGACCCAGCAGCAACTCCTGGAAGGCTGGCTACCCATAGTCGTCAGCCGGTGGACAGACCGCGAGATCGCCTTCGAGGAGACGATCTTCGCCACGCTACACAGCCGGCCCGATGGCCAAGACTCCCTGTTCGATCCCAACCTGCGACGCGGCGATGAGGACATCGCGGCCATGGTGCGCGTCGTAGTTCGGAACACAACCCACGGAACGAAGCAAGCGCAGTTGTGGATTGCCATCGCGCCCCAGGAGTCCCTCGCGCTGCAGGAGGACTGCGTTCTTGCGGAAGGTCGCATCGTGCCCGACGTTCCGGTGGCGCGCCAGTGGCGTGTCGACGCCTATCCCAGTCGACGGCTCCGCTTCCTGGTGCAGAGTGGCGGACGTGGCAGCCTGCAGAATGTGCCCCTCGGCGAAGGGTCTGCAGCTTCCCGTGCCATCCCAACGGCGGTGCTCTACAGTGTGGACCTGGAGGGCGGGGCATCGCACATGCTGACATTCACGGTGCCCTTCGCGACACCAACTGACCGAGCGGACTGGGCCGCGCTTCGGAAGCTGGACTTCGACCAGGAGCTTGCGCGGGTGAGTGCCTACTGGTCGCAGTTTGCCGCTGGTGGACTGATGCACATCCCCGAACCAGTGTTGACGGACTTCCATAAGGCGGCGCGGGTCCACGTTGGCATCTCGACCGACAAAGACCCCGTGAGTGGCCTCACCACTGTCCCCGCCGCGACCTGGTCCTATGGATCCTGTGGAAATGAGGCGTGTTGGCAGATCTCGATGCTCGACCAGGCCGGGCACCACAAGCGCGCCGAGGATTACCTTGAGACCTTCGTCCAGACGCAGGGGCTTGCCCGGCCGGATGGGCGATTTGCCTCGAGCGATGGGGCGCTGCTCGCCATGGACCTCAACGCAGGGGAGCCCGTGAGGGGCGGCTTCGCCTACAACCTCGACCAGGGCTTCATCATGGAGTGTCTCGCCGATCACTACCGGCTTAGCGGCGACCGCACCTGGCTCACGCGGGTCGCCGGCTCACTCGTTGCAGCATGCGACTTTGTGACCCGTGAGCGTGCGCGGACGAAGCAGCGAGACGCTGACGGCAACCCCATCGAGGCCTGGGGCTTGCTCCCGGCAGGTCACCTGGAGGACAACCCGGAGTGGCGGCACTGGTTCGCGGTCAACGCCCATGCCTACGCCGGTATGCATACCATCGCCGAAGTTCTGGCTGAAATAGAGCATCCAGCTGCTGGTCGATTGCAACAGGAAGCCGCCGCCTACCGGGCAGACATCCGAACCGCAGCATTGCGCGCTATGGTCGCATCGCCCGTGGTCCGCCTGCTCGATGGCTCTTACATCCCCCACATTCCCACCCGAACGAACCTTCGCGGGCGAGAGCCGGGGTGGTTCCGCGAGGCAGCCTATGGGGCAATCCATCTCCTCGAGGGCGGCGTCTTTGGACCCGACGAGCAGGAGATGACCTGGTTGCTGAAAGACCTGGAGGATAATCTGTTCGTCACGCGCGAGTGGGGTCGCCCTGTGGATCTGGAACGGTACTGGTTCAGCCATGGTGGGGTAACGATTCAGCCGAACCTGATGGATCTGACACTGGATTATCTGCGCCGCGGTCAGGTCAAACACGCCCTAAGAGCGCTCTTCAACAACTTTGGTGCTTCACTGTACCCGGATGTTCGCGCTTTCACTGAGCACCCGGTGACCGAGCTCGGCCACGGCGTTGGGCCCTTCTACAAATCCTCAGACGAGAGCAAGGCGCTCATCTGGCTGCGGCACTGCCTGTTGCACGAAGAGGACGACACGCTACACCTCGCCCTAGGCGCTCCGGAGGCTTGGTATACCTCCGGGCAGCCCTTCGGCGTTGAGAACATGGCGACCGCCTTCGGACAGGTCTCCTACAGGATCATAGCCTCACCTGAGCACACGATCATCACCTTCCGACGCGACTCTAGCCACGCCCGCTCCGGGTCATTGCACAGTGTGACCATTCGCCTGGGCCGGCAGGCTGGCGCTAGCACCTCCACCGTGCTCATCGATGGAGCGGCCGCGACAATGTCCGAGGATGGCAGGGCGATTCTGGTCCCAGACCCACCCTTTGAGATGCGCGTTGACATCACCTACCGCTTGGGCTAGCGCAGCGGGAACACCAGAGCACATATTGCCAACATGTGTAACTAGATTACAATAGCTACAGTAATCTCATTACACAGGAGAGAACCCATGAGTACGAGCGACACCAGCAAGAGCCCTGTCAATGGCATCCCACAGCAGCCGGGAACCAAACCATGGGCGGCGCAGTTCTTCACAATCTGGGTCGGGCAAGGGCTGTCCCTGGTCGGCAGCCAGATGGGCGGATTCGCCCTGGTATGGTGGTTGACCCAGGCATCCGGTGGCTCGGCCACGATTCTGGCTACATCATCCTTGGTCGCCACCCTGCCTCTGATCCTCCTCGGCCCATTTGCTGGTGCACTGGTGGACCGCTGGTCGCGCCGCCGGGTGATGATCGTAGCCGACAGTCTCGTTGCCGCGTTTTCGGCGCTGCTTGCCGTGCTAGCCTGGAATAACGCGCTGCAGATCTGGCACATCTACGGCATCGTCTTTGTCCGCGCATTGGGCGGGACGTTTCACTTCGCCGCTATGCAAGCAGCTACTTCTCTTATGGTCCCAAGCGACCAACTGGCACGGGTATCGGGCATGAACCAGGTGCTTCGCGGGGCTCTCGGCATCATCACCCCTCCCCTCGGCGCGCTGGCCATGAGCGTGATGCCGTTGTATGCGATCATGGGGATCGACGTCGCAACCGCCGCCTTTGCCATCGCCCCGCTCTTCTTCGTGCCCATCCCGGATCCGGCGCGAGGGCCGAGAGCTGCAGAAGGATCGCCGGGTCTTGTCCGAGGCCTGCTGGTTGATGTTCGTGAGGGATTTGCCTACATCTGGCGATGGACTGGGCTGTTCATCGTGCTGGTCGTTGCTGCATTACTGAACGGCGTCATCAACCCGGCCTTCGCGCTGATGCCGATCCTTGTCAAGGAACACTTCGGGGGGGATGTGCTTCAGTTGGGATGGGCGGAGTCGGCCTGGGGGATCGGCCTGATTGTTGGCGGATTGCTGCTCAGCGTCTGGGGCGGCTTCAAACGCAGGGTCTACACTTCGTTGCTGGGCCTGGCAGTAGCCGGCCTCAGCTTTGCCACCGTGGGTATCGCACCGGCAGGCCTGTTCAAATTGGCCTTGGCCGGCCTGTTCGTTGCCGGGTTGTCCAATCCCATCATCAATGGCCCTTTCCTTGCCATCCTACAGTCCGTGGTAGCTCCGGATGTTCAGGGCCGCGTTTTCACCGCGGTCGAGAGCCTTGCCGGCATAGCAGCGCCCGTGGGGATGCTCATCGCCGGCCCGGTAGCAGATGCCCTCGGTGTCCAGGTCTGGTTCCTCATCGGCGGCATTATCAGCGCGGCCATGGGCATTGGGCTGCGCGCCATCCCGGCAGTGATGCATCTGGAGGACTACAGACGTGAGTCGACCGCCGACGCAGGCCAGTTCGGTACGCTATCCCAAGCATCGGAGTAAACCTATGACATTGACATTACTGCAGGCACGCGTTGTAACACCCCTCAGCATCATCGAGCGGGGCGCGGTAAGCATCGGCGACGACGGCACCGTCCTCTATGTGGGGCCGGCAGAGGGCGCTCCGGAGCTGGGTGGGGAGCACCTCATGCTCCCAGGCTGCACAGTGGCCCCGGGCTTCCTCGACATTCACACGCATGGCGGTCACGGCATCTCATTCGGCGCGGGTGAGGACTGGGCAGACGCGCTCCGCGCTTATTCTGCCTGGGCGGCCACAACGGGGGTGACCGGCTTCCTGCTCAGTGTCGCTGCGCCGGATGCCGCGACACTACGTGCACTCGTCCAGCGTTACGCCGAGATCCTCGAAGGAGGTGCATTTCCAGGCGCCCAGCCGCTTGGCCTGCACCTGGAAGGGCCATACCTGAACCCGGAGCAGAAAGGCACCTTCCATCCCGCGTGGCTGCGCCCGCCTGTGGTGACCGAAGTCGAGGCGCTGTTGGGCGACGGCAAGGGCTGGATCCGGCAGATGACGTTGGCGCCGGAGCTGCCACACGCGTATGACGTAGCGGCGCTACTCCGCGAGGCCGGCGTCACCGCCTCGCTCGGTCACTCCAACACCGACTACGCCACTGCCGCCACAGCCCTGGTCGACACGTTCACGCACGTCACCCACACCTTTAACGCTCAGCGCGGCTTCCATCACCGCGAGCCCGGAGTCCTGGGAGCGGTTTTGAGCTCCGATTCCGTCACGGCAGAGCTCATCGCGGATACTGTCCATGTACATCCCGGCGCAATGAAAGTTATGCTGCGCTGTCTCGGCCCTGAGCGCATCGTCCTCGTCACCGATGCTATGGCTGCTGCAGGCCTAGGCGACGGGCAGTATGAACTGCTGGGCCAAGAGGTCTTTGTGAGGAACGGTGCCGCGAAGTTGGCCAGTGGCACCATCGCAGGCAGCGCCGCGACGATGATCCAGTGCCTGCGCAACATGGTACGAGTCGTTGGTGTCTCTCTACCTGAGGCGATCCGTATGTCCACTCTGAATCCTGCACGCGCCTTGAGGCTGGAACACCACCACGGTCTTCTGGGGGTTGGCCGTGACGCCACCATGGTGGTGCTCGACCCCGATATGGTCATCACCATGACGCTCGTCAAAGGACAGGTTGTCCACTCAATGGAAAGGGCGGTTACGCAATGAGCCTGAGAGATGAGATCTTCGAACAGCCTTCTGTGCTGCAGCGTTTGATCGATGGCCAATGGCCCGCGATTCGGATGATCGCGGGTGAGATAAGGCGTCGGATCGACCAAGAAGCCATCGATTACGTCTACCTGACCGGGCGCGGCACCTCGGATCATGCCGGCCATTACGCACAATACCTATGGGGGGCCCATAATGGCCTGCCAGTGGCTCTGGCTACCCCCTCGCTCTTTAGTGTGTACCGCCAGCCGCCACGCCTCAAGCGCGCCCTCGTCGTGGCAATCTCACAGTCGGGACAATCACCCGACATCATCAGCGTTGTCGACGAGGCACGACGACAGGGTGCGCCCACATTAGCCATTGTAAACGCGGCCGACTCTCCTCTTGCGCGAGCCAGCGACTGGGTGATCGACGCCTCCGCCGGCCCCGAGCTCGCCGTCGCCGCGACCAAGTCCTACACGGCGCAGTTGGCTGTGGTAGCGCTGCTTTCGGTCGCCCTTTCTGAAAACCTTTCTGAAGGCCTTTCTGAAGGCCTTTCTGAAGGCCTTTCTGAAGGCCATGGCGAGCGACTGACTGCATTGATGACCGCAGGCGCTAGCATCCAGGCGATGCTGGCGATGGATACACAGATCAGGGAGCTTACCGAGCGCTATCGCTACATGACGCGCTGCGTGGTCTTGGGGCGCGGCTTTAACTATGCCACTGCCCACGAGTGGGCGCTAAAGCTGAAGGAACTCACCTACACCGTGGCCTACCCTTTTTCGTCGGCCGATTTTCAGCATGGACCGATCGCGATGGTCGATCAGGGGTTCCCGGTGCTGGCCATCGTGCCGAAGGGGGCACTCATCGATGACCTCCTGGACCTTGTCGCGCGGCTGAAAGTGACCAATCAGGCGGAACTCCTCGTGCTCTCGAACGATGACCGGGCCCTGGCCCTAGCTGACCGCTCAATCGCGCTGCCCAAGGACATGCCCGAGTGGATGAGCCCTCTTGTGGCGATCGTGCCGGGGCAGCTCTTCTGTTACCATCTCACCCGTGCCAAGGGCTTCGACACAGAGAGTCCGCGGATGCTGAGCAAGGTGACGAAAACGGAGTGAGCGAGAAGGCGAATGGGCGAATCAGCGAATGCTAACCGTGAGCAATCTATGATCCCACCCAGGTCGTCCGCCTTGCCCATAGCCTTTCCTCCGCGGGGCCACTTCGGCGAGGAGGAAAAAGCCGCGGTTGACGCACTGTTCGACAAAGCCATCGCAGCCGGAACGGCGCCTGGCTACAACGGCCAGGAGGAGGAAGCCTATTGCGATGAGTTCTCCGCGCATCTGGGGGGCGGCTACACCGACGCCGTCAGCTCGGGGACCGCGGGCATCTACGCCGCGTTGCGAGCGCTCGACCTCGAACCCTTCACCGAAGTCATCGTCGGCGCCGTGACGGATCCGGGCGGCCTGATGCCCGTCCCACTGCTCAACCTGGTGCCGATGATCGCCGATACCGTGCCGGGCAGCTTCAATACCGGGCCGGAGCAGGTGAGGGCGCTGCTCTCGCCGCGGACGAGCGCCATCATCGTTGCCCACATCGCCGGTGAGCCTGCGGACATCGCCGGTATCGTGGAGATCGCGCGTCCCCGGGGCATCCCCGTGATCGAGGACTGCTCCCAAGCCCACGCGGCGCTGTTGCATGGGCGCCCTGTGGGCACATTCGGTGACATCGCGGTCTTCTCGACGATGTTCGGTAAGCACCACAGCTCGGGCGGTCAGGGAGGCCTGGTCTTCACTCGCGACGAGGCGCGCTATCAGGCCATCCGCCGGGCGTCCGATCGTGGCAAGCCCTTCTATCTGCCTACCGGCGCCACTAACGTGATCGCCTCGCTGAATCTCAACCTCACCGATATGGCAGCCGCCATCGGACGGGTGCAGTTGCGCAAGCTACCAGAGATCGTGCGGCGCCGTCGCGAGATTGTGGCCGGGCTTGCGGACAGATTGAGGGACCTGCACGCGGTTTCCATCCCGACGTCCCTTGCAGGCGCCGATCCGAGCTACTGGTTCCTCCGCATGCGCTTCGATCCGAGGTGGGTCGGCGTCGACAAAGCCGACTTCTGCGCCGGCCTGAACGCAGAGGGGCTTCCGATCCTCGCCGACTACTCCGCAGCGCTCCCACACACGATGGATTGGTTCGTGCAGAGGCGCGTCTTTGGCCGCAGCGGCTATCCCTGGAGGAGTCCCGCCTACAGCGGCGACCCGGATCGTCAGTTTCCTTGCCCCAACGCCCACGCCGCCATAGCGTCGCACTTCAACCTGATGCTCAACGAAGCGTGGAGCGACCAAGACATCGCGGCTGCAGCCGCGATCTTCAGGAAAGTAGAGGAGGCGCTGGTTTCAGGATAACGGCGGATCCTTGTTTCGCGGCAGGCCAGCACCGCTACGTAAGCAGGTCCTCGGAGAGAAAATCCACTCGGTTGAGGTACCTGACAACGCGCTGATCACCCACGAACGCGATATGCGTGATCGACGCGTTGTACGCTGCGAACCACACCGGGTCGCGCTCCTCCACCGGCTCCCGCTCAGGGAGACCCATGATCGCGCGCATCAGATAGTTGAAGAACCCCCCGTGGCTCACGAAGGCGACACCATCATCGCTGCAGATCTCGTGCTTCTCCAGCAGTTCGGCCAGGACCTGGCGTGCTCGAGGCGCACGGACCTCCTTCGGCTCGAACGGAAGGTTCCACCAACCCGCCTCAGTGACCTGCTTCTGAGCAGCCTCCTGCTTCCGAGCAGCCTCGTCTGGGAGCACGAGTCGCGGGAAATGCCTCAGCAGATGGCTGCGGCTGTGTCCGGGCTGAGGCACGTAGGACTCTGTCTCCTGGTCGTAGAGAAACATCCCCCCTGTCTCGTGGATGTCGACCCAGCCAAGCAGCGGCAGATCCAGCGCCTCGGCGATCCTGTGACCCGTAGCCAAGGCCCGCTCCATGAGGCTCGTGTAGATGTGCGTGATGTGGAACTTGTGAAGCCTCTGCCCACCAGATGATGTGGGTGCGTTCGGCCCGGCCAAGAATCGTGCCAAGAGTTCGGCCTGTCGCTCCCCAATAGCGGTGAGACAGGGATCGGCAACGCGGCTATCATTTGAGCCGCTCTGTGCCCATAGGCGATTGTTCTCAGACTGTCCATGCCGTATGAAGTAGAAGTCCATAGCTCCCTTTCACTGGGTCTTGAGGCTCAGTGTGGCGCCTGAATCGCACCCGTCATCCCGCGCAACGCCTCCGTCCAGAGGGCAAGGATACCAGCAAAGCCGCCACAGGGAAATGAGCTGACCGCGGAAGCGCCGCACCAAATGCCTGTTGCGTGTATACTTTTGCCAACCTGTCGACTACCCCTCCTCGGGCAAGACACCCAGGAGGGAGACTGCTGTTGTCTGGCTCGAGGAGGCCCAACGATGAAAGTCTTGATGATGACCGATCTGGAGGGTGTTGCCGGCGTTGTAACTTTTGAGCAGGACTCGTATTCTGACGGCAAGTACTACGAAGCCGCCAAGCAACTGCTGACCGCCGAGGTCAACGCGTCCGTCGATGGCCTGCTGGACGCCGGCGCCGAAGAGGTGCTCGTGTTGGATATGCACGGACCGGGCGGGATCGCCTTCGGGGCTCTTCATCCCGCAGCGAGGCTGATGCACGGCCGGCCCCTGGCGCCACAGGCTGTGCGCGACGCTGTTTACCGGACCTACGACGTCTCCGTGATCATCGGGCAACACGCCCTGGCGGGGATAGCCGATGGCAACCTGGCGCATACCCAGAGCAGCCGCAGCATCGACATTTACACACTCAACGGCAAGCCCATTGGCGAGATCGCCCAGTGGGCGCTCTACTGCGGAGCTCTCGGCCTGCCGGTGATCTTCCTGAGCGGCGACCAGGCTGCCTGTCGTGAGATCGAGGACCTGATCCCGGGTGTCACCACCGCCGCGGTCAAGCAGGGCCTCAGCAGGACGTCTGCGATCACCCTGTCGAAAGAAGCCTCCCGGGAGTTGATCCGATCAGGGTCCCGCCTGGCTTTGGAGCGCCAGCGCTCGAATCCGATCGCGCCGCTTGTCTGGGAGCCGCCCTACGTGCTGGAGAAACGCTACTTCCATAGCGACTCGGCTGACGCCGCGGCCTCTCAGCCGGGCGTTGAGCGCATCGACAGCCAGACCGTCAGACTCCGCAGTGACAGCATCCTCGACCTGATATACCGTTAGCGCCGACAGTACAGGAGAAGACCTTTGAGCTCTGAAGAAGAGCTCAAAGGTCTATAGAGGCCCCTTGCCCCGGCTTCTGAGCCGCTGCTTCTGAGCCGCTGCTTCTAAGGGGCACAGTCGGACAAGACCTCTACCGTGTTTCTGGACAACTAGAACCAGCGGCTAATCGAGTACTCGGGCTCGTACCCGAGGAGCTCGCGCGCCTTGTCGATACTCACGAGCGTCTCAGTCCCCTCGAGGGCCCTTTTCAGCGGCACGTCCGGGTAGAATAGGGCCACCAGCGCCTGGGTCGGCACGCCTGCCGAGTTGTGGCTATCATTCACCCACAGCGGATGGCTACCATCGTAGTCAGCCAGCATTCCCTGCTCAATGGCCTGAGCGGAGTCGCGCGCGTCGATACTGGCCCAGAAGTTGCTGTAGCCAAACATCATCCGGGCGTTGGGCAGCTCACGCAAGTTCACGTGCGTCTCCCCGTACTCAAATGCCCGATCGGTGCGCAGCTTGTCGTGCTGGTCGATGATCGCCTGTGCCATCGTGCGCTGTTCTTCCTCAGGCCGTGACAGCAGATCCTGGTACGCCTCCATAGTCCCTTTGCGCCATCCCTGCATCCGCTCCTCGTTCTCGGCGGTCACCTCGTATACCCCGGGCAACCGCAGAAACACGCTCGAGATCCCCTCCCGTCGCCAGAAGTAGTACCCGATCTCCTCCATGATCTGCTTGGAGAACGAATACGGGTCCGTGGTATAGCTGGGATGCGCCTCATCCATCGGGAAGTACTGTAATCTGAAGCGCTTGATCCCGAAATTGTAGCCCAGCGCGTTGATTGAGCTCGCGCTCACAACACGCCCAATTCCCGCATCTGCTGCGGCACGATACACGTTGAACGTGCCCGTGTCGTTCACATGGAAGATCGCCTCCCCCGTTCCCAGCCCGGGGTTCGGGATCGCCGCAAGATGCACGATCGCGTCCATTCCCTTGACACATTCGGTCAGGCACCCGAAGTCGACGATGTCACACTGCCGATAGCCGGCGCCCGGTATTTCGAGATTCGGTGTCCGTCCGATCACTGTCACCTCATGATCATGCGCCACCAACCTCTTCACAGCCTCGCGACCGACCGCACCGGTACCACCCGTCACCAAGACACGCATTGAGACCTCCAGAGAGTGATATGGGATGAACAGCAGGGGTTATGGGGCCAATGGGGGGACGACCTGAGCCAGCATCTCCTATCCCATCGCCCGCCGCTAGAAGTAGTCAGACACCCACATATAGGGCACGCTCTTGGGGAAGAGGATTTCCAGTAGCGGTAATAGCTCCGCTTCCTCCATCCCGACCAGGTCCACCCCGGACGCGGTCAGAACATCCCGAGCACTTCGGTACCCCATTATTAGCTGCATCAACACATCCTGGGATAGCGACAGTCGCACCGGGGCTCGAGTTCCATCGAGACGCACCTTCCCCTCACCGAAACCGAGCGTGGTCACACCAAGATCGGTCTCGATGCTCAGCGCCTCGGGCGCACGCGCGTCAGCCCGCTTCGCCAGGCGATCCGACAGCACCGGCAGGATCTTCTCAAAGAGCGGCTGCTGATTCAGGATGCGCATCATGCCATGCGAATGGCGCGGGTAAGTTACGGTCCACCTGATGCCAAACCGCTGTGCATACTCGGCAAAGGCGTGATCCGGCGGGAGGTGGAACGTGATCTCCGAGCAACGCTTCTCGACCGCCTGCTCGGCCACCGCGCGCAGCAGCACCGGGAACATCGACGCGTCCCTGGCACCCAACTCCCCGACTTTCACCTCCGTTGTGTGGCGTCCCCAATCCCCCGGACCACCATCCCACACGGCGTAGGCGAGCAGCGTCCCCGCCGTATCCTCCCAAACCATCGGCACCGCCCGAACGCCCCAGTCGGTCCCATGAAACTCCGTGAACCCCTCGGCGGTTCGGATCAGGCTACCCGTGCGCTCGGCATTTTCGCGGTTATGCAGCTCCAGCACCCTCGGAAAGTCACCCGGCTCGATCGGTCGGGGCGTGCCGGCGTATCCTGTGGTCGCCGCCGCCTCCGCGTCTCGCGTCTGGATTGTGAACGTGGTCTCCGGCAGGCTCGTCGCATACCCGAACTTGGTGTAGAAGTTGGGGATACCGAAGAGCATCGACACGTCATATCCCTCATCGGTCATATAGCGGACGGTATCCGCATACAGATAGCGCATATACCCCTTCATCCGATGCGCCCGCTCGGTGTAGACATCGCCGATACCCGCCATCCGCACCTCGGAAGTCCCGATGCGCATCGGCAGGTCAAGGACCCATAGATGGGCAGCGTTGGTGTCATCATCGAGCCAAAGCTCGCGCCGGTGTCGCGATCCTTCATCAATTGTCCTGTATTGCATTCGGCCTCACTCCAATCCAATGCGTGAGCGGAATTCAGGCACCCCGTGGATGCCCAGGTTGAGGTGGAAAAGTGACCCCGCCAGCGGACTCTCGGTCTCACGGTGGCCCACGCTGGCTGTTGTTACGTACATATCGGTGTAGTCATCGCCGCCAAAGGTGACACACGAGACCTTGGGCACCGGAAAGCTCACGCGCTGCATCTCCTCGCCCTGGGCCGTGTACCTAACCAGGCAATGTCCATCCCAGCGTGCCGACCAGATCGTGCCCTCGGCATCGACCGTCATCCCGTCGGGATGCCCCTCACCCTCACGTTCAGGCACGTCGACAAAGATACGCTGGTTCGTGACCGACCCGGTGGACTCATCATAATCAAAGAGATAGATCTTCTGCTTGCGCGTATCGGTGTAGTACATCCCGCGCCGGTCCGGCGTGAATCCCAACCCGTTGGACAGTCCAACATCATCCAGAACGAGCGTCAGCGTACCGTCCGGATCCAGGCGGTAGAGAAGCGCCGGCCCATCCGGCCTCGGCATACTACCACAGAACACACGACCGGCAGGATCGGCGATCACGTCATTGAACCGCGTCTCACGCATTGCCGGGATCTCATCGATCACCATCTCCAGGTCGTGCCCCTCACGCCAGATGCCCACAGCCCCCTTGGCCATAAACAATAGGAGCGAACCGTCTGCCTGGAGCGTGAACCCGCCGATTGGCGGCCCATTGGAGACCAGCTCGTGCTTCCCCGTCGTGGGCATATAGCGGTACAGCCGTCCATTGGGAATATCCACCCAGTACAACCGGCGCTCGTCAGGGTGCCACAAGGGTCCTTCGCCGGTAGCACAATCCACATCCACGATCACTCTCGGTTCCATCTCTGTTCTCCTTCCGATGGTTGCAGGGGATACGTCCCCAGCTCCAGAACTGCATCGGACAACGCCTGGATGTGTGCCTCGGGCCAGGGCATCCCCTGATCGGGGCAGCAGAAGTATCCGCCATCTCGCCCAAGCTGCCACAGGCGCTGCGCAACCTCCGCGCGAATCGCCGCGATGGGTCCACTCACCACCGTCGCCGATCTCACCCCGCCCTGCAACGCCATTCTGCCCTGCGTCCGACGTCGGAGCGCGTCGAGATCGTTCGCCGTCGCCTGCGCGGGGTTCAGAATATCTACGCCGAGCGCTGCGAACGTATCCACGAGCGGTAGGATGTGCCCGCAGCTGTGAAAGTTCACCAGGACGCCGCGCGCCTTGTAGAACGCGAACAGCCGCGAGTACTCCGGGACCAGAAATTCGTTGATGACCTGCGGCGAGAGCAGGAGCCCACGCTGCGTGCCGAGGTCATCGGTCATCGCTACCATCTCGACACCGACTGCGACATAGTGACGGGCAATGCCCAGGTGGAACTCCATAATCCTGTGCAACACCTCGCGGGCAGCCGCGGGCTCCAGATGGAAACTGACCATCATCGTCTCCATCCCCACGAGCATATAGCTTTTCTCCCAGAGCGTATCCCGGTGCGACCCCACCAGGAATGTCTGCTCCCTGTCCCAGCCTCTGGCCTGCTCATAGATCCTACCGAAGATCCGAGGGTCATCCGGATCAGGCCACGCATAATGGCTGAGCGCTTCGGGGAGATCCGCTAGCGGATGCCCGCGCGGGAAACCCATCACGCCTTCCTGTTCGCGGCGCCACCGCACGCCCCAGACATCCGTCCACTCAGAACCAACGGGCAGGTGGTGGCCCCCGCCATCGCCGTTAGCTGTCTCAGGGAACCCTTCGTGATTGGCCCCATGGAATGCGACACCGTGCGCCGGCACGCCAGTCAAAACGCGTTCGGGCGCATCGAAGGCGATGATACGCCTCGCATTCTGTTTGTCGTTCACGACACGACGGGCATTCTCAGACGCCCAGGATCCTGGCGAGATCACGTCTCGATGGGTTGTCAAGAATCGTCCCATCGGGTAACACCAGCGTCGGAACCACCCACGCCTTCCCTCGCAGGGCCAGGAGGGCATCCATCACACCCTCGCCACGATCGATGTCCCGATACTCGTACGCGATACGATGGCGATCCAGAAACGCCCGGGTCATAAGCACGTCTGGGCACCACCCGGCGCCGTACACGATAATCCTGTCACCTTCCTCAGTCATCGTCCTCTCCTCTGCTGCTTGAATACCTCCGCCAGCGCGAACGCCGCGGGCTTTGGGTTCCCCTCATAGTCGATGATCGACGTGTTCGCGGTGCATGGGAAGCTGTCGTGGCCCATCCAGACGATGAACCCTCCGCAGCGCGGGAAGCGATCCTTGCAGGCTGCAGCCGCCTCGGACAGAATCCGCGCCTGGCGCTGCTGCCCCCATGCTACGTACTCCTCCAGCGTTGCCGGCTCTCGACCGAATTCTGCGACGAACTGCGGCCACTCAATCCACCATGATGTGCGCCCCCAGAGCGGGTTGGCCGACGACGCCGGGAACGGATCGACATCCCCTGCGTAGCGCCGGGTCAGATCAGCCGAACTGGGCCCAGGTGCTCCTACCTCGGACCGCAGGAGCGCATCGTCTTCGTGCCAATACGAGGTCCAAGCGTCATCCAACGCACCTTCTGCCTTCCACGGTCCGTGGACATCCCAATGGACACCCGTACCATATTCCTCGGGTTTCCCCGAGAAGCGCGGACCCGATGCCGACGTTGGGAGGAAGCGCCGTGCGGGATCCATCTCCGCGACGACTTCGGCGAACGCGCGCAGCATCGGGTGCTCCAGCCCCAGAGGTTGCTCACCCCGCGAGCGATCCCCATCCCGATCGTCCATAAGCTCATTGCCCCCACACCAGACGAGAAGCGACACATGGTGGCGGCGCCTCCCGATGTAAGAGCGCGCAATCTCGACCTGCGTCTTGATGCTCGTCGGATCGTCAGGGGCGTAGTTATCGATTCCCGAGGACGACAGCGGGAACTCCTGCCAGACGAGCAGTCCGAGTGCGTCGCACTGGTTGTAGAACGCCTCCTTCTCCAACACCGCGCCACCCCAGACGCGTAACAGGTTCACGTGCAGATCGCGGTAGAGCTCCAATCGTCTTATGACGTCAGCTGCTTTCACGTCGGCGAAGTTGGGCCGGATCGGGGTCCAGTTGATCCCCTGAAGGAAGACTGCACGCCCGTTCACTGCGCAAATCCACGGATCGGCGCCCTCCGGCGCGCCCTCACAGGGGCGCCACTCGATGTGCCTGAACCCCACCGTCCTCTCGGCGCGGTCTAGCACGATACCGACATCATCGAGCAAGTCGATGGCCAGGGTGTAGAGCGGCTGCGATCCCTCGCCATTGGGCCACCAAAGTGCGATATCGAGGTCTTGCCAGGTCATGTCAAAGGATGGGTTCTCACCGTCCAGTGAGATGACCTCCTCACGGATCGGCGTGGCGTCGTCGTCAGCTCCGGCTGGGGCCAACGTGCAGCGGAGCGATGCTGCCTGGCCCTGAACGGCACCGGAGACGATCAGTGCGCCAGCCGGAGGGTCGAACGTAGCATCCGTTATGACGCTGAGGGATGCTACCTCGGCACCTCCGACGATCTCCAGGCGCATCTCATCCCATATCCCGATCTGGACGAGCCGGGCGGTCCAGTCCCAATAGTAGTTGAAGCGAGGCTTCCACTCGGTCATCCGCGAGGTGTATCCGAACTGCCCCAACCAGCGCGGGGGACACTCGAAGATGATCTGAAGCCGGTTGTCGGAAGGTCGCAGGTACGGCGTGAGGTCGACCACACTGGGAAGGAAGCTGTTGTCGAATGCCGCTACCTCATGCCCATTGAGGTGGATCACGCCATTACCGTCGAGTCCGAGACATCGCAACCGCACCAACGTCCCGCCACCAAGCCATGACTCGGGGATCACCGCCTCGTAGATCCAGTGGCGGTTCTCAACCCACTCGCACTGGGTTGCATTGAGCCCCACCGACCAATCGGGCAACCGCCCAGCATCGAGCAAAGCCCGCTGCACCGATCCCGGGATGCGCGCCGGAATCGCCGCGACCTCCGCCCGCGCAGTCGTGCAGATCTCGATCTCGGGCTCGAATCGCCACGCGTGCGGCTGGAAGCCGGCCACCCACCAGCCAAGTTGAGCAAGGTCGTAGGTTTGCGCCAACTGGATCCTCCTCGGAGACAGCATAGAACCACAGACCGAGCACTACGCGCCGGTCTGTGGTTCTCATCACCCAGGCGTTCCGACGCCCGCGTTCCGACGCCCGCGTTCCGACGCCCCTGATCACGGGAAGATGCCGCGCTCCCGGTAGACCGTCTGCAATCGCTCCAATGCCACGATGTAGGCACCGGTGCGCCAGTCTGTCCCGTGCCGCTCCACGGCATCATGCACGCGGCGATAGGCGCCCAGGATCTGCTTGAGCAATCTCGCGTCGACCTCTGCCAGGTCCCAGAACTCGCTGCGCTTGTTCTGCAGCCACTCGAAATAGCTCACAATGACGCCGCCCGCGTTGGCAAGAACGTCGGGGAGCAACATGATTCCCCGCTCCTGGAGGATCATGTCCCCGTCGAGGTCAGTGGGGCCATTTGCGCCCTCGACCACGAGCTTGACGTTGAGCAGAGGTGCGGTCTCTGCGGTGATCTGACCCTCCAGCGCCGCCGGAATGAAGAAGTCGGCCTTCGTGCTCAGGAACGTCTCGTGGTCCACAACCGCACCACCCGCGTACCCCTGCGCCCGACCTTGTTTCGCAACGTGAGCGGCCAAAGCATCGGGATCGATCCCGTCGGGATTGACCATCGCACCCGAGTGATCCTCAATACCGACCAGGACGGCGCCCAGCGGCTTCAGCAGACGAGCGGCCCACGAGCCCACATTCCCGAACCCCTGGATGATGTACGTGGCGCCCGACAGGGGGAAACTATGGTCCTTGGCCCATGCCTCAAGCACATACACCAGACCTTGGCCGGTCGCCTTGTCACGCCCCACGCTCCCACCTGATTCCACCGGCTTACCCGTCACGACATGCACGCAGCGGTTGCGCTCCAGGGGTGGCATCATCTGCAGATATGTATCGAGAATCCAGGCCATGATCTGTGCGTTCGTGTTAACGTCCGGCGCCGGAATGTCATACTCGGGCCCGATGTTACTGCCCAGGGCGAACGTGAAGCGCCGCGTGATCCGCTCCAGCTCCGCCGGGCTGTAATCCCACGGCCGAATCTGGATACCGCCCTTCGCGCCGCCATAGGGGATGCCAGCGATCGCCGTCTTCCACGTCATCCACACTGCCAGCGCACGAACCTCATCGATGTTGACCGCCGGGTGAAAGCGCAGGCCGCCCTTATAGGGCCCCAACACGTTGTTGTGCTGCACCCGGTAGCCCGTGAACATCTGCACGCAACCATTGTCCATCACCACGGGAAAGTTGACCACGATCTCGTTCGTTGTGTTGGACAGGATCTTGCGGATCTCGGGATCCAGCCCCATCAGATCCGCGGCCTTGTTGAACTGCATCATCACGGTCTCGAAGACGTTCGATTGGGCCATATGCAGACCTCCCGATCAGGATAGGGGTGTTATACCATTGAACAGGGAATGCGAGAATCAACGAATCGGGGAGGGGGCAGGGGACCCATAACGGATGTGCCCTATGCCCATCGGCGCCGACAGCCCCCGCCCGCTCCGGAGGTGAACGCATCGTATATGGCCGGCACCAGCGCGGTGACGTGACTTGCAGCCAAGGCGCGCTAGAATGAGCGCCAGGAGGCCCTATGCCCTACGACGCTAGCCGCCCCGTTCTGGCCAGCTATGATGCTGACCCCTACAATGCCACGACGCGGCCTCCCCGCCGCGCCGTGTTCGTCTCCTCGCCCGATCTGTGGCGCGCGGGGTTCGGCGGAAAGCACCCGCTCAAACCCGAACGGCTGGCGCGTACGGTGGCGCTTCTCACCGCGTACGGCGCACTGGACGCGCCGAATGTAGAGGTCATCACGCCGCGCGTAGCCTCCGACGAGGAACTGGCGCGGTTTCACACCCTCGACTACATAGATGCCGTCCGGCGCCTGAGCACCGGGGACGATCACGTCTCGGCCTATCGCTACGGGTTTGGGCCGGGGGACAATCCCGCGTTCCGCGGCATGTTCGAAGCCGCAGGGCTCAAGGCGGGCGGAGGCATTCAGAGCGCAGAGCGGCTACTGGCGGGCGACTGCGATGTGGCCTTCAACTTCAGCGGCGGACTCCACCACGCTGCCCCGTCACGGGCTTCCGGCTTCTGCATCTTCAACGACGCCGCGGTTGCCATCGCCTATCTGGTGTCAGAGGGTCGCCGCGTGGCCTACGTGGACATCGACGCCCACCACGGCGACGGCGTCCAGAACGCGTTCTACGACACCGACCAGGTGCTCACCATCTCACTGCACCAGGATGGACGCACCCTCTTTCCGGGCACTGGTTTCGTAGAGGAGACCGGCTCCGGCCCCGGGGAGGGGTATAGCGTCAATGTCCCGCTAGCTCCCAACACGGATGATCCGACCTACCTCTGGGCCTTTCGCGAGATCGTACCACCGCTGGTCAGGCGCTACGCTCCCGATGTGCTGGTCACCCAGCTCGGGGTGGACACCCATTTCCGGGACCCACTGACGCATATGGCCCTCACAACAGAGGGCCACGCAGCGCTATACACGGTGTTCTCGGAGCTGACGATGCGCGGCCCACTTCCGGCAATCCCGTGGCTGGCCTGTGGCGGTGGCGGTTACAACCTCGACGTCGTGCCCCGCTCGTGGGCGCTGGCCTTCGGAGTTATGTCTGGTCAAAGCTTTCCCGACGCACTCCCCGAGGCCTACCGAGCAGCCTACGGCGGGATTTGGCTGCATGACCATGAGGGCCCCGCTCTTGACAGGGCCACTCGGACGGAAGCACGGCGTCGTGCGGAAGAGGTCGTGTCAGCAGTTCGATCAGTGATGGATCTGTAGCGCTCAGAGCCTCAGCGGGTGAGCTGCCTATGGTCGCCGGATCACCGCCAGAACCGGCCCCTCTCTCGGCAGTCTCTACAAGCCCTGACTGCGCGATCGCCCGGTCCCGTCGCGCCACAGCACTAACGTCAGCAACAGTGCGATGACCTGCACGGCGATGCCGAGTGCAAAGGGCCCCCGGGGCGATGATGTGTACAGCATCCCGGCTACCGGCGCCGCAGGCAGAGTGACGAGTGCCGTCAAGGCGCCGCTCGCCGAGAAGATCAGCGCCCGTTCACGGTCCCCGACGATGTTGGCCCAATAACTGTCGTTCGCAGGTCGGAACACGGCCACACTCAGTGCGCTCGCAATCGCCCACAACATCGCCCAGAGAATCGTCCCGGAGGGCGACACTACAAAGAACATACAGGCAATGACGCTGAGAGCCTGCCCGACGAGCAAACTGCCAAACGCCTGCTTGCTCTGCGTGCGTCCAGCGGACAGCAGGATCATACTCATGGTCACAACCGCAGAGACAAAGGGGAACACCGCGATAGCGGAATCCTCTAGTCCGATGCCACGCCCGTCAGTCATGTAGATGGCCGAGTAGGTAGTCCAGATCACGGTGTTGATAGCCACCAGATTACGCACTGCCGTGAACAGCAGGATCCGCCGATCCGCCAGCATAGTCCGCAGAGCAGCGCTATACTGCTTGAACAGATCGCGGGGCGCCAGCCCCAACGTGTCGGCCATTCGCTCTCGCCCCATGCTGGTCTCCTGCATCACGAACTGGCGATAGATCGCAATGCTGACCGAGGATACCATCACGATCGCCGCGAGAATGCGCCCGGCGGGTATGATGCCCATCGTGGCGACGAGCCATCCTGCAGCGGGCGCGAGAAGC
>JALOOJ010000205.1 GCA_025454475.1 Anaerolineae bacterium | reverse complement strand
AGGCTGCTCCCAGCCCAAGGCCGGCACGGACACCGGCCCAGAAATGGAGAGACTATGTTCAGCACTCCCCACCTCAAGAGCCCCTCTGCCCTGCGCTCGATCCTTGCGTTGGCGGTAGCGGTGTTGGCTATCTCCGGCTTGGCCTACGGCGCGTCGGCGTGGCGACGCGATACGGTCGTCGCGGCTCCGAGTTCCTGTCCTGTCGGCACCGTGCCCAGCCTCATCGAGACCGACCTGACGCTCTCCGGCGACCAGTTCGTGGCCACCAACGTCACGATACGCAACGGCGCCACGCTCACGCTGACCCCTGGCACGGCTATCACGATGTGCGGGCCGTACGCGCTGACCTTCAGCAATGGCGCCCTGCATGCCGAGGGCACCGCGGTCGACCCCATCACCATCGCCGGGGAGACGCCAGCAACCCGGTGGGAGCGGATCTTCTTCAACGGCTCGGCAGACCGGCTTCTTTCCAGCACGCTCCGCCACGTGATCCTCGACGGCGGCGGCGGCAGTGACCCGGCTGCGGACTACGGTGCGCTACACATCTATGACGCGGGCGTGTCCACGGGCCCCGGCCCAGTTGTGGAGGCCGTCACGATCCGCAACAGCGGCGCCTACGGCGTCTACGTCCGGGTTCCTTCAGACGACACGACGCCGCCACTGCTGTCGGGCCTCACGATCACGGACAGCGCCGCTGCGCCGCTGCTGATATGGGCCTCTGCCGTGAGCGGGCTCGGCACGGGCAACACGTTCACCGGCAACGGCGTGCAGGCCGTCGAGGTCCGCGCGGGCACTGTTCTCGGTGGCGGCGTGAGCTTCGACCAGACCTGGCAGCGCCAGCCGGTCCCCTATCGGATGGTGGGCAACGGTGGCGGGCTGGCGGTCACGGGTTCCGCGACCACGACGCCGACGCTAACGCTGCTGCCCGGCACGGCCCTCACGCTCGACGCGGACTTCACGATCAGTGTCGTGTGGGCGCGCCTGGTCGCCGAGGGCACCCCAGAAGAGCCCATCACGTTCGAACCCACGGATCCGGCTGAGCACTGGCACCGCATCTACTTCAACGGCTCGGCCGGCGTGGTGCCAGCCTCGACGCTGCGTCACGTGGTGCTCGATGGTGGCGGGGGCACCGTCCCCTTGGTGGAGGACGCCACAGTGAACCTGTATGCGCCGAATGGCACCGAGGCCTTCGGTCCGGTCTTTGACGCAGTCACCATCACCAACAGCAGCGCGTCGGGCCTTTTGGCGCGCGTCACCGAGTCGGACAGCTCGCCGATGCTCGCGTCGAACCTGACGATCACCGGCAGCGCCCGCACACCGCTGCGGCTCTATGCGGCATCCGTTTCCGGGCTTGGCGGGGGCAACACGCTCACCGGCAATGCCGATGATGCTATCGAGGTCGTCGCCTCGGGGAGTCTAGGCGGAAGCCTGGACTTCGACGCCACGTGGCACGCGCAGCCGGTGCCTTACCGGCTGCTCAACTTCCTGAACGTGAGCCATGCGCGCAGCCCCGTGCTCACGATCGCGCCGGGCACCAGCCTCGAGATGGCAACCGGCGCTGGGTTCTGGGTCAACAGTGCCGGCCTGGTGATCGCCGGCACGCCCACCGCGCCGATCACGATCACACGCTCCCCTGCTACAGCCGCCTGGAATCGCATCTACTTCGAGGCCAACGTCAACCCCGCCAGCCGGCTGGCGCACGTAACGATCGAGTATGCCGGCGGCGTCAACGGTGCGATTGACTACCGCGGCGACACGATCGACGTCGACCACGTCACCGTGCGCTACGCGACCAACGCCGGCCTTTTCACGGGCGGCACCTTCGTGCAGGTGCAGGACTCGGTCTTCGAGCAGAACGGCGAAGGCCTGCGCTTCCAGTATGGCGCGGGCGGCGTGCTGCGCGACAACGTGATCCGCAACAACACCAGTGCCGGTCTCACTGTGCTCAGCAACACCGGCAACGTCTGCGTCGACGCGATGGGTAACTACTGGGGCGCTTCCAACGGCCCCGCCGAGGCCGCCGCGACGTTGGACGCCTGCAACCTCACGACGACCAACGCGGGCGCCGGCGACGCCGTCAGCGCCGACGCCATCGTCAGCCCCTGGCTCAGCGAGCCGCCCGGCGGCGGCCCTGCCGATGCCAGTCAGATCGCGGCTCAGGACTTCTGGGTCATCGCCGATGGCGTGCAGACTACGACGCTGACCGTCCGTGCGCGGGATGCGCAGGGCGCGCCGCTTGTGGGCAAGCAGATCGTGCTTCAGACGACGCGCGGCACCCTCGACCAACCCACGGCCCCGACCGACGCCCAGGGCGTCACCACCGCCGTGATCCGCTCGACGCAAGCCGGCGCGGCGCTGGTGACCGCATACAACGTCACCGACGACCGGCCCCTGGCTGCGCTGGCGGCGCTCAACTTTTGGCAGGGCTCGGGCGACAATGCCGGGCTGGTCCCGCCGGGCGGCGCCCCCTATGCCTCGCCGCGCCTGATCATCGAGGGCAAGCCGTTCCAGGCGGGGCTTCCGATCACGTTCCGGCTGCCGATGCAGAACAGCAACCCTGTGCCCGTCGACGTCAAGGTCGTCTACAGCGTCAGCAGGCTGAACATCGGCATGCGCTTCACCCCGGTCTACACGGTCGAGACGACGCTTGCGCCCGGTGAGGCGTGGGATGCCCCCGGGATCTGGGTCTCGCTCGACGATGGCCACCAGTGCGTGATCGCCGAGATCGAGGTCACCCTACCCGACGGCCAGGTTACCGTGATGACACCACAGGTGGTCGTGAACGTCGGGCCGTTCCAGGTGAACATCGACAAGATCCCGCCCGACCCGTGCGGCAAGCTCGACGCCGAGAGCCTCATCCCGCGGGGCGCCGGCGTCAAGGGCGTGCGCAAGCACGTGCAGAAGATGCTCATCCAGACGTATCTGATCAACGCCTGCCTGAACCAGATGCTGGGCGGCGATGATGCGATGGCGCTGAGGGCAACGGCAGCAGCGGCGCTCCGTGACTACGAGAGCGTAGCACCGCCGCCCACCATCACCATGCCCCAGTTGGTCGCGGATGCCGAGGTCACGCAGGCCGAGGCTGATGCCATCAACGCCGTGGGCGACACCGTTGCGGAGCTGATGGGGATCGACATCGCCATCGCCACGGCGCGGCAACGCGCGCAGGAGGCCGGACAGGCCGATGATGCCAACGCTGTCTCGCTTCAGCTCACGGCCTTCCGCGACTATATGCGTGCCCGCGGCGCGGCGTTGACGCGGCTATCGGCGCGGCTCGAGTCCTATCTCGCGCTCGCACGGGATGCCGGGATACCGGACACCACGTTCACGCCCGCCGACTACGCCGCCTACCTGGCCGAGCTGATGACAGTGGGCTACGACGCCGAGACGATCGCTTTCCACCAGGCAGTCGGCCGGAGCCTCGCCGAGATCCAGACCCAGCTCGAGCTGGAGATCCTGGCCCTGCAGGAGAACCCGTTCTACACGACCACGTTCTACACCATCCTGCGCGAGGTGCGCGACGCGGCGTCCGCTCAGGGCGCCACGATCGCGCAGAACTACGGGCAGCCCGGCCTGCTGGCGCAGGCTCTGGGAGCGGGCGCCTCTGAGGGCCTCCACCTGGGCACGCTCACGACCGACTTCGCGGTGGGCAATCCCAGGGAAACGGTGCAGACAGTCGCCCTGCGCGTGCGGCCCGTGCAACTGCCGCTGGACTGGACCTACCGCCTGAGCGCGACCTCGCTGCTGCTGCAGCCCGGTGAGAGCACCACGGTGACGCTGACGGTCGACGTGGGCCGCACCGTGGTCCAGGACTCGCTCGCCCGGCTCGCCGTCGAGGGCTTCATCGGCGCGGACCTCATCGGCGGCATCCTGTTCGAGCAGGAGGTTCCGCGGCCGGCGATGGCCATCGTGTACCTGCCGCTGGTGATACGCGGCGGGAACTAGCGGGAGGGGATACGGACCAAGGCAGAGGGGATCGGGCCGGCAATCTGGCCCGATCCCCTCCCAGACCTGCCTGCATGACCTCTAGCGTATGGCTAAGGGGAGGTGCACCCTGTGGCCACGAGTGCCCATCGCCCCGAACTCGGTCAGATGGCACACCTTCGCCGTGATCGTCTTTGCGGCGACGTTGTGATCCGAGTATCGATCCTCAGGAGCGCACGTCATCGACGCATCCTGCCATGAGGATCCATCCCAGTAGTAGAGGACAAGCGAGGCCTCATCCCAGATGTCGATGAGGTTGTCATCGCCATAGGTGACCGTCACGGTGATCGGCTCGGCGAACGGGAAGCCATCCTGGGGCAGGCCACCCACGAAGGCCTCGAGCCGGAACGCCAACGCCACGCCCTGGTCTTCCCCAGGTGCGTTGGCATTGGCAACCAGGGGCGTGAACGCCAGGCTCACCGTCTCGGTCACGGCTCCCGCGGGGATGACGACCTTGCCCACGTTTCCGCTGTAGTCCATCGTCGTCAGGACCGTCTCGACGCCCGGCTCAACAGCGACGCTCTGCGCAACCGTCCCCAGGTTGAAGTCGATGTGCTCCCAGTACGCGAGCTCCGCGGTTGCCCCTTCCCTCACGAACAGCGGCAGCGTGGGGACCTCCTCGGCTAGCGCGTCGATCAGCACAGCGTAGGCCGCCTTGCGCTCACCCTGTGTCAGCGCCGTGTTGGTCGCCGTGATGGCGGCGTCTGAGGCGATCTGATTGCACCAGCCCATATAGTTCTGGTACCCGGTGGACCATCCATTATCGGGCGCCGGGATCCTATCGCACGCGTACAACTCTCGCCCGTAGGGTTCCTCATCCGAGGTCATCCAGGCGAATTCGCTGACTTCGAAATCGCGCACCTGCAGGCCCGTCGTGGCCCCGTACAGCCACTCCAGCGACGTGTGCATGCGGATGACTCGGATGCCGCACGCCTGCATCTGGGCCTCGAAGGCCGTCAAGAACGCCACCCGCATGGCAGTATCCGTTGCCTTCACCGTAAGCGCCAATTCTATGCCATCCTTGACCCGGTAGGCGGCGCCTCCAGGTAGCGTCCAACCCGCCGCGTCGAGCAGGCCCTGGCCCGTGGACGGGCTGTAGGCGTAGGTCGTCGCCGGTGCCGTATAGGCCCAACTCGATGTGAGGACGAACGTGTCGATGATCAGCGCCTGTCGTTCCGCGTACGACAGCGCCGGATACGCCGCGGCGACGATCGCGTCCTTATCGGTGCAGTGGGCGATCGCCTGGCGCACCCGCACATCGCCGAGGGCCGGATGGGGCGCCGGCACCACAGCCGTGCGCACCTCCAGGTTGAGGTCGATGTGTTCCCACACGGCGCTCTCCGGGGTGGCTCCCTCGCGGACGAACAGCGGCAGCGTGGGCACATCCTCGGCAAGCGCGTTGATGACTACAGCGTAGGCTGCCTTGCGCTCATCCTGTGTCAGCGCCGTGTTGGTCGCCGTGATGATGGCGTCGGAGGCGATCGGATTGCACCAGCCCATGTAGTTCTGGTTGCCTACGGCCCAGTTGTTCTCCGGCGCAGGAATCCGATCGCACCCGTACAGCTCACGGCCCCCAGGTTGCTCCTCCGACGTCACCCAGGCAAACTCACTGACCTCGTAGTCACGCACTTGCAGGCCCGTCGTCTCCCCGTAGAGCCACGCGGCCGCGACGTGGTTGCGGATCACTCGGATGCCGCAGGTGGCCATCTGGTCCTCAAAGACACTCAGGAACGCCACCCGCATCGCGCTATCGGTCGCCGTGACCGTGAGGACCAGTGCCATTCCATCCTTCATCCGATATCCCCCGCCCACGGGCACCGTCCAGCCGGCTGCGTCCAGCAGGCCCTGGCCCGTAGATGGGCTGTAGGCGTAGGTGGTTGCAGGGGCCGTGTAGGCCCAACTCGTCGTGAGGACGAAGGTATCGATGATCAGCGCCTGCCGCTCCGCAGCGCTGAGCGCCGGGTAGGCCGCGGCAACGAGCGCGTCCTTGTCGGTGCAGTAGGCGATCGCCCGACGCACCCGCACATCGCTCAGGATCGGATGTGGCACCGCGACCGTGGACGCCGCTCCGATGGCGTCCACAACGGTCACCCCCACATCGGGCGCGACGGCGATAGGCTGGGCCTCGACCGGCGCCTGCAAGATAGCGCCGGACACAACCATAGCAGCAAGCAATACGAGACCTACAAGCACATACAGATGCGGCTTCATACGTACCTCCGGTTGTGGTCGCAATGAAGGAACACAGGGTCTGGCCAGGCTACAAGCGGCAGGTAGATGCGGGCGCCTTCGGCGCCGCCCCGCAATCGATGGCCGTTCCGATGGGGCTGACCAGCACCGTGCGACGGTAGATCACTCCACCCTACTGCGCATACGGCACCGACGTGAGCGCGTGACGCTGGTCCTTGGTCGTGAAACTCGCGCCACCCGGGCACGTGACGGCGACCTGCCACAGCGAGGATCACCGCTGAACGCCCGGGCGAATAAGTCGAGGTCGGGGGATCGCGGCCAGGCCATCCGCGAGAGCTACGCTGTTCCGGGTCCGTGTGACGCCGACCCTGGCGCCGATCGCTGGTGCATCCCACAACGTATCCGGCCTGCCGTCCACGTGGTGTCCAGGGCGGGACCCTCCTATCTCCCCCACCACCGTGGCCGGGAGCCGCATCGCAGCCTGACGTCGCGAGGTGACAGGGCGGTGCACGCCAGCCTGCTGCGGGACTACCCGTAGCATACGCCACTTCCCGCGCAACGCCAACCTGCTCGCCGGCATAAGCAGCCAACGCATCAAGGCTCCTCGAGCGTGGGCCACGCGCCCTTCCTGGTAGCCTCCAGCCTCGCTTTGACACCCCCGCGCACTCACCTATCATAGGCACGAGGTGCCATGGCAGACGCCGACTATGCCGCGCTGGACGACGGGACGCTGATTCGGCTCATCGCGCTTGCCCGCGAGGACGCGCTCAGTGAGCTCTACGACCGCTACGTGCGGCTGGTCTTCAGTCTTGCGCTGAATGTCGTCGGCGATGCCTCGACCGCCGAGGAAATCACGCAGGACGTCTTCGTCCGCGTCTGGGAACACGCTACGCAGTATCGGGCCGACCTCGCCGGCGTCTCTACCTGGTTGACCAGCATCACCCGCCACCGCGCTATCGACGCTCTGCGCCGCACCGGGGCACGGCCCGACCGCAACGCCGTGACCTGGGCCGAGGTCGCGCCGGCGGAGGAGCCCGCCGTCGGCGGCCCCGAGGTAGCGACCACGCTCGCGCTCGAAAGTGCGCGCGTGCGTGCCGCGGTTTCCGAGCTCTCGCCGGAGCAGAAACAGGTGCTCGTCCTCGCCTACTTCCAAGGGCTGACCCAGAGCCAGATCGCCGAGGCGCTCGGTATGCCCCTCGGCACGGTCAAAACGCGCGTTCGCCTGGCGATGCAGCACCTACGGGCCGCACTCGGGGACCTTGCGCTCGCGTGACAGATCCGACGCGCTGCGGCGTTCGTAGTGTAATGTAGAGGTTCTACCGATCGCTGAAGGATGCCTGCCGTGCCAACCGACGACCATGTGACCGACCTACTGCCAGCCTATGCGCTTGGCTGCCTCGACGAAGAGGAGGCCGGCGCTGTCGTCGTGCACCTGGCATCGTGCGATACGTGCCGCGCTGAGCTCCGCACCTATCAGGCAACGTGCGGCGAGCTGGTCCACGTGGCGCCCACGGCCACCCCATCTCGGGAGCTCAAGGGGCGCGTGATGGCCGCTGCACGCCAGGCACGCTCGACCCAACCGGCTGCCGCCTCGCCATCGCTTCCTGAGCGGATCGCGGGCCTCCTGCGGCTCCGCGCGCCCGCCTGGGGCGCCGTCGGGCTCGCACTCGTCACATTGCTCATCGTCAGCAACGTGTGGTGGTGGCAGCGCTCGACGGGGCCAAGCGCCGTTACGCTCGACAGTGGAATGCGCGTCATCGATATGGCCGGCGTCGGGGCAGCGTCCGAGGCCTCGGGGACACTGGTCATCAGCGACGACGGCGAGTATGGCACCCTCGTTGTTGACGGCCTTCCATCCCTGCCGGCAGACCGACAGTACCAGCTCTGGCTGATCCGCGACGGTCAGCGCACAAACGGCGGTGTGTTCTCGGTGAGCCTGGAAGGCTACGGTGCGCTGGTCGTCGCCTCGCCCGATCCACTCTCCAGCTACCCCGGCTTCGGCGTCACCATCGAGCCCGCGGGCGGCAGTCCCTCGCCCACGGGTGACCAGGTCCTAGCCGGCACCCTGTAGCTTCGGCGCGTATCTCGGCCTCCCACCCACCGCCCCACTTCCTTCCGCCTTCGCCCTCCGCTTCCCCTGCTGCATCCCCATCACCGACTTCTGTATTCGCGATTCATCAGCCTGGGTCTCCTCCTTCGCCCATTCCTCCTTGCCCTTTTTTCCTATAAACAAATCCGATATCATCTCTATTGCGTAACGTACTGTGTAGCGTATATGACAGCAGGCATAACGCCTGTTCACTAGTAGATGGAGGATGACAATGAACAGCAGCACGAAACGAAGCATCCGGCCCAGCGCGTGGATCGTGGGGCTCCTGTTGGTGGTCACAGCGGTGGCCACGGCGTGTGGAACACCGGCAGCCCCGGCCATGGAACCTACGGATATGCCAGCCGCCACCGCGATGCCTGATCCCACCGCGACGCCGGTCACCGACGCAATGCCGGTCCCGGATGAGTCCGGTGAGGGGGTTGACGAGATGGTCGTGGTCCCGACTGTCACCGTGATGGATCAGGAGTTGATGAGCAACACGGTGGCGATCGCCGAGGTCGTGAGCGAGGGCGCAGGCTGGCTGGTGATCCACGCCCAGGCCGACGGCAGGCCTGGCCCAATTCTGGGCTACACCCCGGTCGCTGACGGGTCAAACGCCAACGTCATGGTCGAGATCGACCCCACCGGGGCCACTGAGACGCTCTACGCGATGCTGCACACTGATGGCGGCGCGATGGGCACTTGGGAGTTCCCCGGAGGACCCGACACACCGGTATCCGTTGACGGAATGGTCGTGACCCCACCTTTTATGGTCACAGGCCTGCCCGCAGCAGCGCCCACGCCGGTCCCGCCAATAACGCCCTCGGTGACGGTAACTGATCAGGAGATCGTCAACGGCACGGTAACAGTCGCCGAGGTCGTGAGTGACGGTACGGGTTGGATGGTGATTCACGCCGACGCCGGTGGTGAACCGGGCCAGGGCGTGGGCGTAAGCCCGGTCGCCGACGGCGTCAACACGAATGTGGTCGTGGAGATCGACCTGACCGAAGCCACGGAGACGCTCTACGCGATGCTCCACACGGACGCCGGTGGCGTGGATACCATGGGGATGGGGTACGACCCTGAGGATCCCCTGCGCTCGGAGGGGCAGGTCATGACCGTTCCCTTCAAGGTTCTGGCGTCAAATGAGGCCGCGATCGAGGACGTCACGGTCCTGGCGGCGTCAGGTGAAGCCGAGATCGAGATCGAGGACTTCAAGTTCGGCCCGAGCACGCTCACGATCCGCGTGGGCACGACCGTCAAGTGGTCAAACAAGGATGAGGCGCCGCACACCGCCACGTCGGACACCGGCGTATGGGATAGCGGCACCCTCGTCAAGGGCGATGACTTCTTCTTCACCTTCAACGAGCCCGGCGTTTTCCCGTACTACTGCATCCCCCACGGTGCGCCGGGCGGTGTGGGTATGTCAGCAACGATTATCGTCATACAATAGGGAGTCCGGTTTCGCCGTGCGCGCGATCTGAGCGTGCGGCGAGCCTCCAAATCTAGCGAAAGGATCTCGTGATGCAAGGCTTCTTCAGGTTTATGGCAAGTCGTAATGGTCGTATCACCCGCGTGGTGGCCGGCATCATCCTGGTGGCCCTGGGGGCCCTGGTCATGGAGGGCGCAGGGGGGTGGATCGTGGCCATCATCGGCCTCGTCCCGCTAGCAGCAGGCCTCTTTGACTGGTGCTTCTTCGCCCCGCTCTTCGGGAAGCCGTTCCTGGGTCCCGATCTGCGCAAGGACGTTGGGTAGCAGGTCAACGCCGCCGGGCGCTCCCGAGGAGCGCCCGGCGGTGGCTCTCGCTACCTGACGGCAAGCGGAAGATAGACGAACGCTAGATCTGCGAACCTGACGGCAACAGCACCCGCACCGTATTCGAGCGTCCAAGCGCTCTCGTCGATCATCTCAGTTAGCTCGAGCGTCTCGAAGGTGTCGGACACACCTCCGGTCGCGAGCAGAAACGAGATCTGCTCGCCGGGTCGCTCTGCAAGCGTCTGCCCGGCCACGAGGCTCAGCTCACCCGCCAACTGCGCCGTTCCCCCGATCTGCAGTTGGTCATAGTCGACGCCAGCCACCGGGGCCGCAACCGGTTCGCTCCCCGGCTTCGAGAGCTCGATCTTCAGCGAGCCCGCCGTCGTCTGGGTGAAGCTGCCCGTCACCACCCCGACGCCCGGCGATGAACCGGGGCTCATAAGGAACTCGTTCACCAGATCTCCCGTCACGGTGCCGCGCAGGTTCAGTGTTCCGTGGTTGGTCAGGTCGCCCTCCACCGTGCCGGTGACGGTCAGAACACCGCTGTTGACCAACTCGCCCACCTGCAGTGTGCCGGCGATTGTCGTGGTTGAGCTCACAGGCAGCGTGACATCGTGGGTGAACACGACCTCGCCGAGCAGGATCTGGACCGTGCCGGAGTTCTCGAAGGGCACCGCGATGGTCGTGGTGCCGACCTGGTTCTTGGTCAACAGTTCTTCATTGCGCAGCGTCATCGTGCCGGTCATCAGGAGGCCCGGATAGAGGTTGAACGTGCCCTTGTTCGTCAATGTCGAATTGCTCAGTCCGGTGACGGTGTTGTTGTACCAATACGTGGTGCCCTGATTCTCCACCTGTTTTCCATCCAGCGTGCAGGCATACAGCCGCATCGTGCCGGTGGGCATCAACCGGATCAAGCCGCCACCGGAGACCTTGCCGTTGTTCTCGCACCGAAACTCATGGTAAACGTTGATCGTGCCGCCATAGCTGAAGTTGGCCTGTGAGGCGCGTACTTCGAGGTCGTACTGGGCCGTCGGGGCTGTACCCAGGACCGTAACCGGCGCGTAGATGCTCAACATATCGCCAAACCCGTTGATCGTCGCATCCGCGTAGTAGGTCACCGGGCTGTAGAGGTACGAAGCCGACGTCGAGCCGACAGGCCCATAGGTTCCGTGCACGTGGCCCGGCTGGTAGAAAGTAACCCTGGGCGTGGTCAGGGAGGAGCCCAACGCAAAGGTGAACGAGGTGGGCACTTGTGCGCCCCCATAGCACACCCCAAAGTAGAGCAGAGCATCATTCGTGCCGTTGTAGCTGCCGGTCTGCGTGCCCCCGCGACAGATCGATAGCGAGGTAGCGTCCGGAAGGTACCCTCCGGGTGGGTCAACCACCGACACGGTGCCATCGTTGATGAACTGCGTGTAAAGGTTGGTCGACTTTGTCACCTGCAGCGTCGCGCCGGTATGGTTGGTGAAGGTCGAGTTGTTGCTGGCGTCAAGCACCGTTCCATTGGGGATCCACAGGTCGTAGTTGTGCACTGCAGCGTTGTCCAGCTCGAACCAGGCATAGTC